>JAGFJD010000468.1 GCA_024102975.1 Phaeodactylibacter sp.
GGATGACTATACAAGAATTGCTCGAGGATTATCCGGATCTGGAGGAAGATGATATACGGGCCTGCCTGGCATTTGCCGCTAAGCTGTTACGAGTAAAAAGTATTTTGCAAGTGAAAGCAGCTTAGGCCATGAAGTTTTTAATTGATGCTCATTTGCCCATGGCATTGAAGAATTGGCTGGTAGATCGGGGGCATGATGTGATCCATACACGCGATTTGCCTCAAAAAAATGAAACGGATGACATGGATATTATCCGGATCGCCGATGACCAGGATAGAATAGTCATCTCAAAAGATAGCGATTTTCAAAAGTACCATGTGTTATTCGGCCGTCCTGGCCGAATCCTAATGATCACCACCGGGAATATTATAAATCAAGGTGTTGCTTCAGTTGTTCGAAAATAATTTTGACCAGATTGAGGAAGCATTCGAAAAAGGCAGTAAGGTCGTAGAACTGAATAACACCTCAATTATCATCCATGAATAATACCATGCGGCACCCTATATCACCTCCTCACCACCATGCTCCGGGTCACCGCTGCGCGCGCTGTCGACAAAGTATAATACACCACGCCCTCCGGCAGCCCTTCCGCGCTGACCCTCACTTCCCGCCGCCCCGCTTCGCACCACCCGCTCCACTGCTGTAGCAGGCGCCCGTCGGCGCTGTGGATCAGCAGGGTGGCTTCGCCCGGCCGTTCCAGGTCGAAGAAAATGGTCGTCTCTTCTGAGAACGGGTTGGGGGCGCTGCCCAGACGGCGGGCCGGATTGGCGGGAGCGGGGCGGAAGGCCAGTTCCGGAGCATATAACTGCCCCTCGGCACTGTACGCTTCTGCTGCTGTAAAATCGGCGCCGAGGCTCAGGAATTGCTCCAGGCTTCCGGCCCGGCGCGCCCGGAAGGCGAGGGTAAACAAGGGGGCTTCCGGATCGGCCTGCTCCGGCAGGCGGTAGCAGCCGGCGGTGATCCAGCCCTCGTCCAGGAAACTGAAACCGAAGTCTTCTTCCTGCATCAGCCCGTAGTCGATGTCCTCCAGGCGAAGGGCAGAAGGCTCAAAGCGGAGGGTGAACTGCAGGGCCCGGATGGCCCCAAGCTCGCCGGCTGTGACCGGTACCTGCACCAGCTCGCCTGCATCAAATTCTACATCCGCTGCCCATAGCAGGAAGTGTTGGCCCTGGCTGCGCGGCGCGAGCGCCGGGTTCGTGACGGCGCTCCCGTTCACGTCTCCGACCTTGATGGCGATGAAGTCTGCGCCCTGAATGCCGCCGGGCGGTATGCCGGGCAGGTTGATCACTTCCGGGAAGGGTTCCTGCCAGGGGTTCAGCGGGTTGGGAAAGATGTAGGCCGCATCGACGAACCGCCAGCTGGCGTTATTGGGAAATGCGGGCACCTGTCCCAGGATCAGCCGCTGCAGGCTGATGAGGTCCAGGGTGGTGACCGACTGCGAGTTGTTGACGTCGGCGGCGATGATCCGGTAAGGGTCGTCGAAGCGGTTGACGCCGAGCAGGTGCTGGCTGATCAGCAACAGGTCGTAGGTGCTCACGCCGTTGGTATGGCTGGTGTTGAGGCTGGGGATGACGGTGTAACCGCCGGCAGGGAGCTGGCCGGAAAAGCCATAGGCGCCATCAGCGCCGGTGGGCATGCTTTCGGAAACCGGCCCGGCGATGTCGATCTCTACGCCTTCAACCGGGGCCCCGCCTGGGGTCCGGATTTGCCCGGCAATGCCGGCGGCGAGCAGGTTCGCGCTGACGACCCGCGCCATTCCCGTCTGCCAGGGCCGGCTGGAGTCGGAGAGGATGCCTCCGACGAGCAGGTCGCCGTTGCCGAGCAGCACGGCGTCAAAGAGGAATTGCCGCTCGAAGTTCAGGCTTTGCATGTTGTTGGCGATCTCGCCATTGTTTTCCAGCAGGGTAATGCAGGGGGCGGGCGACAATCCGAGAGAGTCGAAGTGCCCCACTGCCAGGATGCGGCCGTCGGGCAGGCAGAGCATGCGGCGCACGCCGCCGTCGACGTAGGGTTCGCTGTTGTCAAAGGCACCGGGCAACTGGAAGCTGCCGTCGATGGCGCCGTCGGCCTCCAGCCGGGCCATGCGGAAGGGTATATTCTGGCTGGGGTCGGTGCGGAATGAGCCGCCTACCAGGATTTTGCCATCGTCCTGTTCGGTAAACTTGAAGCGGCTGCCGCTGGTGCAGAGGAGGCCTGCCGGGGACTGGAAGGCGGGGTCGCGCTCCAGGGCGGCGCTGAGGCGGATGATATGCTGCGGGGCGGCGCCGTCGTAGCGGATATCGCGGCCACCGAGGAGGATTTTGCCGTCATTCAGGCGGATGACCTCCGTAGCGTCCGCCACCTGGATGCGGTTGGAGAAGCTGCGCACCAGGCTGCCGTCGGCATTGTAAAGCGCCACTTTGGAGGCGGCGATTCCTCCGTCGAAGACGGTGAAGTTGCCGATTGCCAGCAACTGGCCATTGTCCAGCGGGAAGACCTTGGCGAGGCGCCCGACGGGGTAGGCGGCCGGGTTGATTTGAAAAGTGGGATCGAAAGCGCCGTTGGGCAACAGGCGCATCAGCGGCGCCTCATGGGGGTTGTCGGCATTGTCGACGTTGGTGCCGGCCGCCAGGATGCGCCCCTGGGCGTCGAGGGTGATGCACGGTACTTCGTTGCGGTAGCTGATGCCGGGGTTCTGGAATTCGGGGTCGGCCACGCCGTTGTCCAGCCGTATCCGGGCAATATTGGGCGTATAGGTATCGCCGACCATGGCGAATTCCCCGCTGATGTATACCTTATCGCTGCCGGTTCGTACGATCGAGCGCACCATGCCGTTGCGTTCCAGCACGCCGTGGAAGCCGGCAGCCGGCGCTCCGGCAGCGTCGAGCCGAACGATGCCCAGGCGGGCGCGCCCGTCAAAGGAGCTGAAATGGCCGCCGGCGAGGAAGCCGCCCCCGGGCAGGGAGACAACCTTCCGGATCAGCCCGTCGGCGCCTAAACCGCCGCTGTAGCTGCTTAGTCCGGCCGGGGGAGCGAAGGCATGTACGCCGCTGACGCCGTTGAAGTCGCCGGCGACGAAGATATTGTCATTCGGGCCTACGACGATGGACTGGGGAATGCCGAATACATAATCCCAGGCGCCGTAGCTGCCGTCGGGATTGACGATCCCCACCGCGTAGCGGATGAGGAAGGTGCCGGCGCTGAAGGCGAAGCGCCCCTGGCTGTCGAGGGCCAGGTCCCGGATAGCGGTCAGGATGTTGGTGGTGCCAGGCAGGGTGGTGGAGAAGTTGAAACCTGGTACCGGCGCGCCGCTGTATTCATGATAGCTCAGATAACCCGTTTCATTTAGTGTGCCACCCACCATGAAACGGCCGTTGCTCTGCACGGCCAGGCTGCTGACGAAAATGCCATTGGCACTCAAAGGGATGCTGGCCAACAGCTCGCCTGTATTGCTAAGCCGGACGACGCCCTGCGAGACCTGCCCGTCAAAGTGGTTAAAGGAACCGCCTACCAGGATCGTGCCGTTGTTCTCTACCTGGATGTCGGCGAAGTTGCCGTTGGGGGCAAAGCCGGCCCGGAAGCTGTCGTCGAGGCTGCCGTCGCTGTTCAGCCGGATCACGGTGATGCCCTCCGGAGCGCCTTCTTCTGCGAAGCTTCCGCCGAGCAGCACCTTGCCGTCGGGTTGCAGGGCCAGGGCCGTAATGGAAAAACCGGGGCCCGGGGAGAAGCCGTCGTCGAGGCTGCCGTCGGGCAGGAAACGGGCAATGTTCCTGCGTTCCGCCCGGTTGGCCCAGCTGAAGCTGCCGGCGGCGTAGTACCTCCCGTCGGGCAGCACGGCCAGCTCCGACACCTCGCCGGGGCGGGTAATAAAAGGTTGAAAACCGGAGTCAAAGATTTGGCTGAACAGAGGTGCAGTAAAGGCGCAAAGCAGCGCAATCAGGGTAGTTTTTCTCGTCACCATGGGATCGGTTTTTGTTAGTGGGGGGCTGCGGGGCGGGCGGGGTGGGGTAGCTGGTTGATAGTTGTTTGTTATTGGCTGACAACAGCCAACGAACAACAACCAGCTCCTCCCGGCCTTTTCCGGCAAGACCCTGGTACGAATACGAACATGCTACAGCCGTCAAAGAACTTTGATTTGGGATAGGACAGGCTGCGTGTTCTGTTTTACGGGAAAAACGGGGGTAGGTTTCCGGGGCGGGGGATTTTTTGTGGAGAGGGGGAGGTTGGGAGAGGGGGAGGTTGGGAGAGGGGGAGACGGGGAGAGGGGGAGATTGGGAGAGGGGGTGTACAATTTTTTCCTTCTCAGAACGCTTTATACAATTGACGACAGAGTCATTTTTTAAATCCGGCTACCATTCTAACGTTGGACAACCGGTGGAGGCTGTACGCCGCCCGGGGCGGGTTTGGGGCAGGCGTACACGGCCCAGCCATTGTTTTCTAACCATGAACGAGTGGCCTTAAGTCCTTATGATCATGCTGAAATACCTGCATTTTCACTTTGCTTCCGCCGTCCTTCTTTTCGTGGCAGGCGGCATTCAGGCGCAGGAAAACATCGATTACATATTCCTGCTGAACGGAAAAGAGATCAAGGGTGTCGTAGAGAGCGTCGACGGGAAGTTTATCCAGTACCGGGATTACGAGCAGCCGGACGGCCCGGCGCTCCGCATCGCCAAGACGGATGCCGACCGGGTAAAGCTGGCCAACGGTACAGAGTTGTGGTACAACCGCATCCCGGCGGAGGCCCGGCCGGAAGAGGAGGCTGCTGCCCCGGCAACCGCCAGGGAGCGGAAGAAAAAGCGGCCGGTCTCGGCGCAGAAGCTGCAACGGCAGCGGTAGGAGGGGAGATGGGCGGAGGAACCGTTGCCGGTTATTGGACTACCCGCCTGACGCCGGACAACGGTTGCTGGCCGGTGTACGGTGTACGGGCACAGCAGGGATACAGGGCTGTGTACAGCCTGCCCCGAACTCGATTCGGGGGTGTACGAGGACCCCGGCTGTCCAACGTTAGAATGGTAGCCGGTATTGGCTTAGGAATTGCACAAAACCTATTGCCGTCAAGTATAACTCCCCCATTATTTAGTACCGAAAGCAGGTAGTTCCTCCCTGGCATTTTCCTGCCGCTTCTCTGCCAGGGCTTCCAACTCTTCAACAGCCATATCCTGCTGCGCATCTGCCAGAATGTGAGCCTGGAGCCGGCGGGCCTGGTTTCGGTAAGCCGGATCAGCCAGGATGCGGGTTATTGCCCGGCGGATGGCAACCGCTCTTGCTTTGGGGTTCAGCCGGATTCCGGCTCCGTGATATGCCACTTTGGCGGCATTGTCGTTTTGGTCGCGCCCCATGGGCAGGCAGAGCAGTGGCAGGCCGTTGGCCAGCGCCCGCATGGTGGTGCCGTGCCCGGCGTGGGTGATGACGAGATCGGCATGGGGAAATATCCGGGCGTGCGGGGCGGATTCTACCGCCACCACATTGCCGGGAAGCAGGAGGCCCTCCTTCGCAATGGCTGGCCCCAGGGTTAGGAGCCCGCGCACCGGCAGGGTGCCCAGCGCTTCGATGCAACGTTCGATGACAGAGCGCTGGTTTTGATAAGTAGAGGAAAAAGAAATCACTGCCAGCGGGCGGCCGTCATCGGCGGCCCAGGGAGATGTCCAGGGCGCCACCCAATCGGGGTCGTCGAGTATCGGGCCGGTGTAGCGTACGTTGGCCGGGGCGGGTTCGATAGGGAAGTCGAAGGCCAGGCTGGTTTGGATGAAGCGCCGCCCGGCACGGTGAACCTGGTCCACGGCATTGGCCAGTGGAGGGAGTTGGTGTTGGGCCCGGATTGTGTTCAAGGTGGAAAGCCCCCGGTTAAAAATCAGGTTGAAAATATTGCCCAGCAGGCGGTCGCGCCAGCGGCCGGGAACGCCTCTTCCCGGCGCGAGGCCCATCATGCCCGGCGGCCGGTTGGGGCCGGGCAGGTACTCCGGCATGTGGAAAACAACAACGCCGGGAACGCCCAGCGCTTCGGCGGCGATCAGGGCGGGAAACAGCAGGCAGTCGGCCACCAGCACATCGGCAGGGGCAGCCTCCATTGCCCTGCGGGTTTCCCGGACGACGATCTCTGCCGGGCCGAAGATGATGTTTTCAAAGGTGGGGTTCGACAGCGGGCCGGCCTTCCAGTCTTCAAAGATGTCCTCCCGCCGGTCGGTGCGGGTAAAATATTCAGAGAAGGGCAGGAATTCCAGCCCCTGCCTTTCGGCTGCCGGCCGAAGGCAGGGTTCCGATAGCAGCCGCACCCGGTGGCCTCGTTGTGCCAGCCGGCGGGCCAGCCCCAATACCGGCGGGATATTGCCTCCGCCGTCGATGGTGACGAATAAATAGCTTTTTTGCATGTTTCAATTGGGTTTTGCGAATCAGGAGGGTCCGGGCTTCGGGGCGATCAGCCCGTCCACCAGTTGTTGCATGGTTTCCCGAGTCTCGTCCATGCTGCATTTCAGGTCGCGCCGCAGCAGTTTCCACAGGTAAACATCGGTGGCGGCTATGAAGGCCAGCAGGCGCGGCTCGTAAGTAGTGGCAGCCGGCTCCGGCAACCAGGGGGCAAAAACACGGGAACACCACTGCCGGTGGTAACGCCGGCCGGCTTCCAGTATCCTGCGCGCTACAACCAGTTCCTCCTCGACGGCAAGCGTGCGGATGTTGGCGTCGCCGTTGGTTTCGTAATCCTCCAGCAGGATGCGCAGGGCCGCCGGCACGTCGCCTGCCGTCGCCTGGTCGCGTTTTGCCATCATTTTAGCAGCGTCCTGTTCTATGCAGGCTTCGTACAGGCCTTCTTTAGAACCGAACTTTCGCAGCACTGTCCGCACGTTTACCCCGGCACGGCCGGCCACTGCCTCCAGGGTGATCTCATGGATGGGGAGTTGGCGCCAGAGGGCCACCGTGGCGTCCAGGATGCGCTGCTCGGTCCTGGCAGCGGCTTTGGCCCGGGTTTTCATATTGTAGGGGCGGGCGGCTTTTTCTGATTTCATGTCACAAAGATAGGCGCCAAAATAATTAATGTCAATATTTATGACACGAAAATGGGAGGTTAATTTTCCGGGATTTCCATGCCGTCGGGTTTGTAGCGGTACACCCAGTCCATTTTCTTTTTTTCGAACCGGATGAAATGCCGGAGCATCAGGTCCCGGAAGAAGGTGGCGATGGGGTTGGGTTTGGACTTGGCACTGCCCACTTTTCGGGCTTGTTTTACTATTTTTTCCACCCGGGGTTTCCGAACCTGTTGAAAGCGGGCAAATGCTTCTGCTGTATTCGGGGAGGAATTCAGGCATTGCGAAAGCACTATTACATCACGGACCATAAGTATGTGGATATTCTCTTCCGGCACGGCGCCATGACGGCCGGAGAACTGGCGGAGCATGCTGGGCTGACCACTGGTGCGGTGACGGGCGTGATCGACCGGCTGGAAAAAGCAGGCTTGGTGCGGCGGGAGCGGGACCCGGCTGACCGCAGGAAGGTGGTTGTAGTGCTGGACGAAGAAGCGGTCCGGGAACGCATCAGCCCTGCCTTTCAGCATATACAGCAAGGCCTGGGCCAATTGTACGAGGGTTTTTCGGATCAGGAGCTTGGGGTGGTGAAGCGGTATCTGGAGAGTACTATAGCTTTTTACGAAGGCCAGATAAAAGAGCAATGGGCAGGTAGAAATTACAGGACAAACTCAAGGAAGTTATCCCTGTTGATCAACTGGTATAATGCGTTGTCATAAGTTTCCAGCCAGGTGGAGGGTGCCTTTTTTCGCACAGATTTCCACTTAAACTCATAGCCGAAAAGCCGGCCGCCTCTCTCTTCCAGATAGTCAAGTTCCGCTCCGGTATAGGTTCGCCAGAAGTATGTATTGGCATAAAGCCGCTGGTATTCCATTTTTTTCCGGCGCTCCGCGATCAGGAAGTTTTCCCAAAGCTGCCCGATGTCGTTCCGCGAATGGATGGGAGTAAAATTTTCGATCAGCGCGTTGCGGATGCCGAGGTCATAAAAGAATATTTTATCCATTTTGACAACCTCCTTTCTCAGGTTATGGCTGAACCCTCCAAGACGGAAGATCACGAATGCCTTTTCCAAAAGATCAATATAATTCAGTACAGCGTCCCGGTGAATACCAAGGGAATTGGATAATTCATGTATGGAAACAAGGCTTCCGGTTTGGAAAGCAAGCAGTTTCAGCAGTTGGCGAAGCTTTTCAGGATACTTGATGTTGCCCAAAGAAAGAATATCCTTGTAAAGATACGCTCCTGATAATTCTTGCAAATACTGTGCTTTTCTCTCATAATTCTCAAATAACAACGCTTCGGGATACATGCCAAACAACAGCCATTCTTCCAGCTTCATAGCTAATTCAAAATTGTTTGACCCGGTATATTGCTGCCATTCTCCAACTGAAACAGGATACAACCGATAAGTCCAGGTACGGCCGGTCAGGGGTTCCTTTATTCGATTCGCCAGGTCCAAAGAAGAAGAACCCGTTATGAGTATTTTGAGTTCGGGCAGTTCGTCGTGGAGGATTTTTAAATTAATCCCGATATCAGGTATCCGTTGTGCTTCATCGACGAACAAAAGGCCATAACCGCTTACCAGGCCCTTTAACTTTTCGAGGTTACGGCTCGATAAAGCTTCTACGAATGGTTGGCGATCTGCATTGATTTCCAGTATTTTGCCTGAGAACCCTTTTAAAATCTTTTTTGCCAATGTGGTCTTGCCTACCTGGCGTGCTCCATATAATACCACTACCTTGTTAGACTGAGATAATTCTTCCTTTAGTTTAGCCTCCTGGAATCGCGGAATCATAAAGTTTTTATTAAAAATATGAAATTTTTATGCTTTACCATAAAAATTAAGGTTTTTTTTTGTGGCTGACCGTAAAAAATAGCCTTAATTGCTATAGCAATTGCCCTATTTCTTCATTATCTTCGCATTGTTGAAAACCAACGGCTCCATTTGCGAAAGCTGTTCTTCATATTACCTCTCCTGTTTGCCCTGCTCTGCCCCCCGGCATTGGCCTACCTTTTCTTTGCCTGGCAGAAACATCAGGTGAAAGAAAGGGTGAAAGCGCGGATTCTCGCCGGTATGGATGCTTCCGAGCTGACGGAGCTAAAGTTTTCAGCGGCAGATGCCGCAGTGCTGCTGGAGTGGGAAGAGGAGCATGAATTCGAGTATCAGGGCCAGATGTATGACGTAGTAGATGTGGCCATAGAAGGCGACAGCATCCGCTACCGCTGTTACCGGGACCAGGCCGAAAGCCGCCTGAAACAAGAGGTGAAGCGCCTGCTGGCCAACCCGCTAAAGAGCGATCCCGCCACTGCCGACAATACGCAGCGGCTGATCGCCTTTTTCCAATCCCTCTTTTGTGTAGAAAAGCCCTCATTGGCGATGCCCTTGCGGGAAAAATCCAGCCCCCGCTATTTCTACACTTCTCCCTTCGGGCTGCCTTCCGGGCCGCCGCCGGTTCCCCCTCCGGAAGTTTAATGCCCCTTGCATTTGACTTTCTTTTTTGCCTGTCTCCCACGGAGGCGGGCTTCTGGTATTCGTGCGGCGATCATCCTGATCGCACGCACCATATCATATATCACCTGATGTGGGGCGATCATCCTGATCGCCGCACGAGGAACTTAAACTTCCAACATGAAGAAAATACTCCTTCTGCTGTCCATACTGACTGTTTATCAAACCGGCACAACACAGATCATTACAATCAAAGGCGAAGAAAGCCGGGAGCCCCTGGAGTTCGCTACCCTCTACAGCCCGGAACCCGAGGCCTTCGCCACCACCAATGTGCGCGGCCAGGCCGACATCTCGGCTTTTGCCGGCGCCAAAACGATTGAGGTGCGCCTTATCGGTTACGAAACCCGGGCGCTGAGCTACGCGGAGCTGGAGAAAGCCGGATTCGGGCTCTTCCTTAGCCCTTCCAGTATTTCCCTGGACGAAGTGGTTGTTTCCGCCACCAAATGGGAGCAGGGTGCCCGGCAAACGCCCGCGCGGGTGACCACCATCTCCGCCCGGGAAATAGCCCTGCAGAACCCGCAGACGGCTGCCGACCTGCTCGGCAGTTCCGGCCAGGTGTTCATTCAAAAAAGCCAGCAGGGCGGCGGCAGCCCCATGATCCGGGGCTTCGCCACCAACCGCCTGCTGATCGCTGTCGACGGCGTACGCATGAACACGGCCATCTTCCGCAGCGGCAACCTGCAGAACGTCATTTCCCTCGACCCCTTCGCCACCGAGCGTACCGAGGTGCTCTTCGGCCCCGGGTCGGTGATCTACGGCAGCGATGCCATCGGCGGCGTGATGAGCTTCTTTACGCTGGCCCCTCACCTGTCGGCCGGCGAAAAACCCCTGGTGAAGGGCAAAGCCGCCGCCCGATACGCTACGGCCAACGAGGAATTCAGCGCCCACGCCGACGCCAGTGTCGGCTGGGAAAAATGGGCCCTGGTGTCCAGCATTTCCCACAACCGCTACGGCGACCTGCGCATGGGCAGCCACGGGCCGGAGGATTACCTGCGGCCGGAATACGTGCAGCGCATCGAAGGAGAGGACCGCGTACTGAAAAATGACGACCCGCTGGTGCAACAACCCTCCGGCTACGCCCAAACCAACCTTTTGCAGAAAGTGCGCTTCCGGCCGAATGAGGACTGGGACTTCGCCTACGCCTTCCACTACTCCGCCACCACTGACTACGACCGTTACGACCGCCTGCTGCGCTACCGCAACGGCCTGCCCCGCAGCGCCGAATGGTACTACGGCCCGCAGGTGTGGATGATGAACCACCTGAGCATCAGCCACAGGGCGGGGCTGAGCATCTACGACCAGCTCCGTATCAACCTGGCCCACCAGTTCTTCGAGGAAAGCCGCATCGACCGCGACTTCAACGACGCGGAACGGCGGCGGCGGCGGGAAAAGGTGAACGCCTGGTCCGCCAATTTCGAATTCAGCAAGAGCCTGGGCAGCCGCCATCAGCTCCTCTACGGGCTGGAGGCCGTCTTCAATGATGTCAACTCCACCGGGACGAATGAGGATATACGCACCGGCGAAACCGGCCCCGGGCCGGCCCGCTACCCGCAATCCACCTGGGAGTCGTACGCTGCCTACGCCACCTATCAGTTTCAGGCCACCGGGCAGCTGCTGCTGCAGGCCGGCGTGCGCCACAGCCTGTTCGCCCTGGATGCCGAATTCGACACCACCTTTTATCCCTTCCCGTTCACGGAGGCCGGCCTGAGCGACGGCGCCCTGACCGGCAGCCTGGGCCTGGTGTTCAGCCCTACGCCCGAATGGCAGCTGAGCGCCAATGTGTCCACCGGCTTCCGGGCGCCCAATGTGGACGATGTGGGCAAGGTGTTCGACTCGGAACCAGGATCGGTGGTCGTGCCCAACCCGGAGCTGGATGCCGAGTATGCCTGCAATGCAGAAGCGGGCGTGGCGCGGTTATTCGGCAAAGCGGTGAAGGTAGATCTGACGGGCTTTTATACCATCCTGGACGACGCCCTGGTGCGCCGCAGCTTCACCCTGAACGGGCAGGACAGCATCGTTTATGACGGCGAGCTCAGCCAGGTGCAGGCCGTTCAGAACGCCGCCCGTGCCACTGTCTGGGGCATTCAGGCCGGCCTGGAGGCCAGGCTGCCCGCCGGCTTCGGTTTCTCTGCCCGCTTCAACTACCAGAACGGAGAAGAAGAGGTGGACGACGGCACTACCAGCCCCCTGCGGCACGCCGCGCCCTGGTTTGGCATAGCCCGCCTGAAGTATTCCAAAAGCCGCCTCCGGCTGGAACTCAACGGCCTGTTCAACGGAGCAGTGCCCTACGAGGAAATGCCCCAGGAAGAACGCAGTAAGGACTACCTCTATGCGGCGGACGAAAACGGCAACCCATACGCCCCGGCCTGGTACACCCTGAACTTCCGGGCGATGTATCAGGCGACGGACCATTTTTCCGTCACCGCCGGGCTGGAAAATATTACAGATCAGCGGTACCGCCCGTATTCGTCGGGGCTGGCGGGAGCGGGGAGGAACCTGGTGCTGGCGGTGAGGGGGAGTTTTTAGAGCATGTTTGGAGGTAGTCCCCGTACACATAGTGTCGGGGACTACCTCCAACTCTTATTCGCCAGTAATTTTCATATCCCGTCAGTTTTTTACATCCGGACGGGCGAGGATTGTCAGCCAGTTCCTTTATGGTTTTCACTACCCTTTTGACCATGCCTTTGGGCAGGTTCTTTATCTCTTTCTGGGCGCTTTTCTTGATACGGATTTGGTACTTATTCATCTAGCAGTCCTTCTTCTTCCAGTCCCTTCAAAAAATCATCAAAGGAATCGCTTTCTTCATCCTTTCTAAACTCTATGAGCAGAAGGTCCAGAAACTCCTGCCAGAGTTCGCCATACATTTTTAAGTCGATCTGGACGGCGACTTTATTGTTGTCACTGTCCATTAGATAGTGAATACCTCGTAGCGGTTTATTGGTTTCAGTTTGCATGTCAATAGTATTTTGTTCAAAGATAACGAAATCCAGCTTCATTGAGTTTTTTTAAACTTTCCAGGCATCAGGAAGCTTAAAGCCAGAATGCAGAAATTATAATTGACGAAATTAGCTCTGTTTTTAACCCGCTCGTCGAAGTCTCCAGACTTCGACGAGCTAAACAAGCTAAATCCCATTTCCCTCCAAAATTAATCGCTAAATTCGGGTCATGAAAATCCTGATCATCGAAGACGAACCGGCGCTGGCCAGCTCCATTGAGCAGTATTTGCAGCAGGACGGATACCTGTGCGAGGTGGCGCCGACGTTTGACGACGCCATGGTGCGGTCGGGCGCTTATGAATACGATTGTATTCTGGTGGACATTACCCTGCCCGGCGGCAGCGGGCTGGACGTGATCCGGACGTTGAAGAGAGAGCACTCCAAAGCGGGCATCATCATCATTTCCGCCAAGCATTCTCTGGACGACAAGATCAAGGGGCTGGAGATCGGCTCCGACGATTACCTCACCAAGCCGTTCCACCTTTCCGAGCTCAACGCCCGGATCAAGGCATTGATGCGGCGCAAGCAGTTCAACGGGGAGCAGCGCATCGATTTTCACGAGATCAGCGTCTGGATGGACAAGCAGGAGGTGCAGGTCAACCAGCAGCCCCTGGCCCTTACCCGTTCTGAATACCGGTTGCTGCTCTACTTCCTGGCCAACCGCCGGCGGGTGCTCAGCAAGGAGAGCATTGCCGAACACCTGGCGGGCGATGAGGCCGACATGCTCGACAGCCTCGATTTTATTTATTCTCATATTAAGAACCTGCGCAAAAAGCTGGTCCAGGCCGGCGCGGAGGACTACATTCATGCCGTGTACGGCATGGGATATAAATTCTCCGACCAGTGAAACTGCTGCAAGCCACCGGGCGTTATTATCTGCTCTTCTCTTTTGTCCTGTTCGTATTGGGAGGAGGGATTTTGTACCTCACGCTCAGTTATTTTATCGGCATTGAAACCGACGAGCGCCTGCTGGACACCAGGCCGGCTCTGCAGTTCCAGCTGAGCGCCATGGACAGCCTGCCCTCTGTCCTCGTTATCTCGGACGACGTCATCGAAGTAACGCCTATTTCCACGTTTACTGAATACGAAATGTATGCTGACACTATGGTCTGGGATTCCATCGAAAAGGAATTCGAGCCTTATCGCAAGTTTACCTATCACGACCAGATACACGGCCAGCCCTACCGCATTGCCCTCAGTCATACCAGGCTGGACAGCGAGGCGCTGATCATGACCAGCCTTTTTGCCGTGCTGGGCATCCTGTTGCTGCTGCTGCTGGCCATCAACCTGTTCAACCGTTACCTTTCCCTTCGGCTTTGGCGGCCTTTTTACGGGACGATCCGGCAAATCCGGGGTTTCAATTTTGACAAGGGAGAACCCCTGGCGCCTCCGCCAACCCGGATCGAGGAATTTGCGATTCTGAACAATGCCCTGGAAATGATGACGGCCAAAGTACTCAGCGACTACCGCACCCTGAAGCAGTTCACCGAGAATGCCTCGCACGAGATACAAACGCCTCTGGCCATCATCAAGAGCAAGATCGAACTGCTCATACAAAATGACGGGCGGGACAAAAACGAGCGGCAGGCCATTCAGCACATTCAGGAGGCCACGAGCCGGATTTCCAAGCTCAACCGGTCGTTGCTGCTGCTGGCCCGCATCGAGAACCGGCAGTATTCCGATGCCCGCGAGCTGGACTTCCGGGAGCTGATCGGGAAAAAAGTCGATCAACTGGAACCGCTCATTTCCGGCAAAAACCTCACTGTCCGCATGGAACTGGCGCGCGTGTCCAAAACCATAGATCCCACTCTGGCGGAGATGCTGCTCAACAACCTGCTTGTCAACGCCATCAAACACAACCTGCACGACGGCCAGATCGAAGTATCCCTGCAGGAGGAGCGCCTCCTCATCCGCAATACCGGGAAGCCGCTGGAGACAGCGCCGGAAGAGCTGTTCGGGCGTTTCCGGAAAGACGCAGGCGCCAGCCCCTCCCTGGGCCTGGGCCTGGCGATCGTCAGGGAAATTTGCGCCGTTTATGGCTATGAAGTACGGTACGAATATCAGGACAACTGGCACATATTGACGGTTTTTTGGAGAGGGGGCGCCAATGGGCAGTGACGGTTGTCAACAAATTTTTTCCATCTTTTCGGGCTCTCCAAGTTCTCTCCAAAATCTCTTCCTAATATTGTAATGAAATATATTTAAGGCCTTGCCTCGAAAAGGCAAGTCCATCCCGGACATTCGCTTCGGGATCGAGAAGCTACCCCCCGATCAGGTTAAGCATTAAATCTTTAACCCGTCAATTTGCCAATTTGATGAGCTAAAACCCGTGCGATGAGAACGTATTTTACTTTACTGGCCATCCTGCTGCCCTTCGCTGTTTTTGCCCAACCCAATTCCGACACAGCCGTTTTCGGGGTTGTCGTCGAAAAGTCTACGGGCGAACCCATGGAATTCGTAGATGTCGTACTGCACAAGGGCGAAAACGAAGAATTCCTGCATGGCGCCATAACCGATAAAGATGGCGGATTCCGGTTTACAGGCCTGGTTCCCGGGAAATATTACGTGCAAACCAATTTCATGGGGTATGAACCGAAGCGCTCCCGGGTATTTTCCATCGAAAGCAAAAACCAGTCGGTAGACCTGAAGAAAATCGCCATCGAGATCAGCGTCAGCCTGCTCGACGAGGTGGAAGTCACCGCCACCAAGTCAACCCTCAACCTGGGCCTGGACCGGAGGGCGTATAACGTGGATGCGGACATCATGTCCCAGACGAGTTCCGCCACGGAAATCCTGCAAAATCTGCCCTCTGTTACCGTTGACGTCAACGGGCAGGTCAGCCTCCGGGGTACCTCCAACATCACTTACCTGATCAACGGCAGGCCCTCCGCCCTGTTGCGGGCGGGCGGCGCGGCAGCCCTGCAGCAGATACCCGCCAACTCCATCGAGCGCATCGAGGTGATCACCAACCCGTCCGCCAAGTACCGGCCTGACGGCATCGGCGGCATTATCAATATCGTTTTGAAGGAGTCCAACCGGCAGGGGTTCAATGGCTCCGTACAGGCCAACGTAGGCAACCCCGACCTTGAGCGCTATACCGGCAACATCCTGCTCAATTACGGCAAGGAAGATGTGAACTTCTTCGGCAGCTACGGATTCCGTCACGCCAAGACGCCCCAGGATATTACGGACCGGCGGATCGAGAGAGAAGAGGGTGCCCCTCTAAGCACTCAAAACATAGTGAGAGATGTCACCTTCGGAGAATTATCCCATCTGGCTACTGCCGGCGTGACTTTCCCGGTAGGGGAAAGCGGCATGGTCGAAATTGCCGGCGAATACTTTTATCTCAATAACGACAACAATTCTTTTGCTAATTGGGCTGTTACGGACGAAAACGGGCCCGATGCATTCTCTCTCGACCGGCAATACAATGGCTACGAACAGGAATATGACGTAGGCATTGCTTACGAAAGAACGTTCGATGGCAACGAAGACCACTCCCTGGCCATCGAATTCAACCTCTCCGGTTATGATGAAACGGAAGACAACCTCTATGGCGAGCGCAATCCGCTGCCGGCTTTTACCTTAAGGGACAGTAGCCGCAACCTCATCAAAAAGGGCGGGCCGGTTATGGAATTCGTCGTGGAGTACGCCCGGCCTATTGGCCGGGAATCCGAACTGGAGGTAGGTTACCTGGGCGAGATCATGAAGGATGACATCGACATCCTGGGAGAAAATTTCGAAAGTGGCTGGGTGACCGACCCTTCGAAAACCTACCGCTTTAAATTCAATCAGACCCTTCACGCCGGCTATGCCGTTTTCACTCATGCTATAGAATCCTTTTATTTCTCGGCAGGGGCACGGGCGGAACAGGCCCTGGTGACGCCCAATCTGGTTTCCGACGGCGAAAAGTATAATAATAATTACTTCAACCTCTTTCCCTCCCTGGCACTGGGCCTGGAACTGGGCGATACGGAAGAAATCCGGCTGAGTTACAGCAAGCGGATCAACCGGGCCGACCCGGACGAACAAAACCCTTTCCCGGAATATGACGACCCCTTTACGCGCGACAAGGGCAACCCCAGGCTGAAGCCAGAACAGGTTCATTCCGTCGAACTGGGCTATTTCCTGCAGAATGAAAAGTTTACCTTTATGCCTACCCTTTATTACCGCTATCTGTACGATGGCTTTACCGAATTGAGAAAGTCCGTGGAAGAGGGTGGTGTTAACATTCTGGAAACGACCTTCACCAACTTCTCCAACCAAACCCTGGCTGGTGCCGAAGTGATTTTCAAAGGCAACGTCTCTAATTTTTTAAACCTGAATTTCAGCGCCAATGCTTATTATAATGAGTTGGACGGCACCAACCTGGGCTTGCCCGCCAACCAATCCCAGATTACCTGGGATGCCAAGCTGGGCGCTAATTTCAATATAACCAAAACGACCTTTGGGCAATTGAATGCGCAATACGTTTCCAACCGCCTGACGCCACAGGGAGAGTTCCAGCCCATCAAGTTGCTGAATCTGGGCTTGCGGCAGGACGTTTTTAACCGAAGAGCATCTATCCTCTTCACGGTCTCCGACGTGTTCGCTTCCGTCGAATGGGAATCCCGTATCGACAACGAAAACCTGTTCTGGAACCAAACCTTTGGCCGGAACCAGCAAATTTTCTATCTGGGCTTCTCCTACCGCTTCGGTTACTCTTATGCGAAAAGGCGCAAGCTCAAGCCCGAAAAACTGGAGTTCGAAGACGTTATTGAAGTGCCTAACCCGGTGCCCAAAGAGGATGAAGAAGAGTAGGGTTAGTGCATTAGTGCACTGGTGGCGAGCGGGCTGCCTGCCTCCAATGCACTAATGCACACATACACAAAAACACAAGCATGCCCCCGAGCTTTGAACGGCTATTGCCCCGTATTATTAAATAAAAAACAACGGTAGAAACATGATGAAATCAAAATGGAACGCTTCGCGCCCGGCAATACGGGCAAACCGGTCATCTCTATGGATGATACTCGGAATGGCAGCTTTCCTGATGCTGTTCAGCAATGTGCTGATAGCGCAGGAAGAAAAGCAGCAGAAATGGGAAAACTTCGACCCGAAGAACTTCGACGAAAATTCGATCCACATCACCAACGAATGGGATCCCATGATACCAGGGATGCGGTACGTTTACGGAGGCACTACGCTCAGCGACGAAGACGAACCTCTGGCCCACCGGGTGATCATCAACGTGACGGACCTGACAAAGGTCATCGCCGGAGTGAATTGCCTCGTGACCTGGGACCTGGACTACAGCGGGGGCGAACTGGTGGAAGCCGAGCTGGCTTTCTTCGCGCAGGATAAGCAGGGCAATGTATGGCGCATGGGCGAATACCCGGAGGAATACGAAAACGGAGAATTTGCCGACGCGCCCCACTGGATCGGAGGCATACAGGATGCGGTGCCCGGCATTTCCATGTTGGCCAACCCCTGGGCCGGAACCCCCGACTATTCGCAGGGGTGGGCGCCTAAAGTACAATTTACGGACCGCGGGCAGGTGGACGAAATGGGCCTGTCTACTTGCGTGCCCATGGGCTGTTATGACAACGTTTTGTCCATTAAGGAAACCAGCGAAGAAGAGCCGGGCATTTTCCAGATCAAGTACTTTGCCCGAGGCGTGGGCAACGTGCAGGTCGGATACAAAGGCGACGACCCCAGCGCCGAATTGCTGGAGTTGATCGACGTCATTCAACTCAAGGGAGAAAACCTCCGGGAAATGCGGGAAAGTGCCCTGGCGCTGGAAAAGGCGGCCTATGAGCGCAAGATGAATAAAAAAGTATACGGCCAGACACCACCCTGTGTAGTGCGGCAGGATAGCAAGGAGAAAAGCGCGAAAACGATGAAGGACAAGGTTGAAAATGAAGACAAATAGCTAGTCATTTTTAGAATTCCAGGCTCGATGCACACAAAATTGGCACTTTCTGTACCCGGTGCCGGTTCATAGCATTGTGAAAAAGGGGGCGAGGAAAAGGATCCAAATTGGCGTTGATCTTTCGTGGTGAGACAAAAGAATGGACCTAAAGCGAGCCTCGCCCCTCCTATTAGTTGAAAAAATTTTCCTGTATTAACGCATTGGCGCAGCAGTATCCTGCACGGCACTGCAAAAATAATTCCTTTTTTATAAAAGGCCGGGGGGCCACACCACTAGACATTTTCTGACCCGTGTAAAAGTGTAAGCGTGTAAAGGTGTAAAAGAAATTGGCTCCCAATCATTTACACGTTTACACTTTCACACCTTTACACAAGTAGCCCCCAAAATGTCCAGTGGTCTGCCGGGGGGCTAAAGTTGTTTGACTTCGTAGAAAGTTTAATTCCTGCCAATAACTTCGAATGGTTGGCTCGCTAAAAGTTTTCCTGCCGCTATAGCTTTTGAGATACTGCAAAAATATAAAAAATGAGATTGCGGTTTTATTTATCAATTGGTATTTTTTTGAATATTTCAATTATTGTCACCTCCCAGCCTGTTTCTTTCTCTTCTGTACAAGGCGTTGTGACAGAAAAGGCTACGGGCCAGCCCCTGGAATTTGCAGACGTGGCGCTGCTGGATGCTGCTGACGCCAGCTTCGTTCACGGAACAGCGACCAACCGGGCCGGCGAGTTCCGCATCGCCGAAGTCCCGCCTGGCCAATATATCCTGCAATTGAATTTCATAGGCTTTGAAACTAAAGAAACCGCTCCTTTTTCTGTCACTGGCCAGAAACAGGAGCTGAATCTTGGCAAAATCCCCATAACCGTCAGCCGAAACCTTCTGGATGAGGTAGAAGTCACTGCCGAGCGTTCCACTTATAACCTTTCCCTGGACCGCAAGATTTATACGGCATTGGCGGCATTATCAACATCGTGCTGAAGGAAGACAGCCGGGAGGGATGGAACGGAACCGTTTCCGGCAATGTCGGCAACCTCAGCCGCCTGAATGCCAGCCTCCTTTTGAACTACGGGGGGAATAACCTGAGCGCCTTCGGCAGTTATGCTTTCCGGCACGCCAATACGCCCCGGAGAGAACGGGTTTACGGACAAGCGATCCAACCTCACCTGGGATTCCAGGCTGGCCGCCAGCCTGAACGTCACCTCCACCACCTTTGCCCAGGTGAATGCCTATTACCGTCCCCCGACATCAGCCTTCCTTTTTTTTGAGCACTTCGCCGTCGGCACTGAAGGTGACTTTCACCTTTTTGTCGTCCTGTTCCAGCTTTATTTTATAGGCAAGGGGCCGTTCGGGCGTTGCTTCCGTCTCGACCTTGTCGATCTTGTAGCCGGCGTACTGGCTGGTGATGGCCTGCCAGACGGCTTCCGGAAGGTCCGTCTCGGTGATCTCCGTCTCGGTTTCCACCCAATTGCCGTTGGCGTCAAATTTTGCCATCATGTCTTTGCCATCCAGTTCAAAATCCACTTCGTAAACGCCATCTTCGGGGTCTTCCCATTCGGCGAACCCCGCGCCGGCAAACCGGGCGGCGAAGGCTTCTTTCACAGTGGGGGGGACATCATCCTGGGCGTACAGGGTGCTGGAAAACACGGCCAGGGCGGCCAGCAGAGCAAATCTTTCCATAGTCGTATGGTATTCGTGAATAAATGGTTTTCGGTTAAAAAATCAGCATAAGTAAAACGGAAGGTGCCGAGTGGAAAATTGCGCCCGGAGAAAAGAAAAACGGGCCGGTAACGGCCCTGGAAAATCATAATGTACAGGATGAGGGCTCTGAAGTTCCCGGCGGCCCAATGGCTCCGGCAAAGCGGGCTGCGCAGGGGGTAATCAAAAATATTAACCGGCTCGCAGAGACGGCCAAACATCGCAAATCAAATATCCAAACGTGCTCTCAGTCCCGCTCCTCTTCCTTTTCCAGCACTTTTCCCTCCGGGCTGAAGTTGATCCGCACGGTATAACCTTCCTGGTCGAGGGCTACCCGGTAGGCCACCGGCCGTTCGGGCGACGACAATTGCTTCACCCAATCGATTTCGAAATCGCTGTATTGTTTGGCGATGGTCTGGCTCACTGCCGCCGGCAGGCTACTTTTATCCATTTTTATTTCGGATTGCACCCAGTTGCCTTTGGCGTCAAAATCGGCAGATGTTCTCTGGCCGCTGTCCGAGAAATCTACGGTGTAGATGCCGTCGCTGGCGCTTTTCCATTTTGCTGACTCGGCCTTCGGATATTTTTTAGCGAACCCTTGCTTCGAAGCCTCGGGCACTTTGAACTGGCCGAATAGCGTGCCGGCAAACAAGAGGAGGATAAACAGGGACAATGATGCTTTCATTTCCTTTAGGTTTTTGCTGAATAATGAAATTTCAGGTAAAGCTAGGGCAGGATTCTGTAATAATTTGGGATAATGCCTTTACCCGGAAAAGACTGAAAGGGCTGAGGAGTATCGGGTACGGGAGATGAACTGTAGACAAATTTATTTTTGTGTTCTCCTGCTCCAAACATATTCTTCGCTCCTTCTCTTCCTACAACACCAGGCTAAACCCATTATTCAACACATACATCGCATTGGGCACCGGAACGAGCGGTTCGGTATCGTAGATCAGCTGAAAATAGGTGCGCAGCGAAAGCCTGCCCGTGAGCTTGACCGACAAGGTAGTCTCCGACGAAATGCGGAAGTCGGAAAAATTGCTGAGGTTGGGCTGATAATAGGTGACGTGGTTGACCGCCAGGTAAGAGGTGATCTGCAGGCCGGCGCTCAGGTAGGTGCTCAGGCGGTGGTCGTCGAGTATCAGGCGCTCCGTGAAGGGTTCCGGTTCTTCAAATTCATTCCTGGACTCTTCGTGTTCAAACATGTACAGGGCACCGAAATAAAGCTGGGCGGAATCCGACCGGATCAGTCGCAGGCGGGGCCCGGTGCCGGCCAGCAGGCGGAGGTCGATCTGCTGGATTTTGTCGTACTGGGCCTGCGCGAACGCCTCCCAGGTGAGCCAGTCGCGGGAGCGGTAGTTATAGCGCAGGTGGCCGAAACCGTTGTTGGCGAAGTTTTTGGGCGCCGAGCCCGGCTCGTCCACGTTGTTAAATTGGGTGAGGTTGTAGGCGCCGAGCAGCATCCAGCGGTGATCGCCGCGCAGCAGCTCCAGGCGGGCGCTGCTGCCCAGGCGGACGGTCTGCCCGGCGCGGTTGCGCGCCAGGCCGAGGTCGAGAGCGGCCTCGCCGAAAAAGCCTTTGTCGTCCTTGTCGAGGCGTAGTTTTTCGGTGTTGACAACCTGGGCGTGAGCTACGATGGGAAATAAAAACAGTAGCAATAGATAGCGTTTCATAGCAAACTTTGGGTTTTCTGTTTGCCGGCAAAGGTAAAAAAAAGCTGAAACAGCCTTCACAACTCCCGCCAAACCCCCACTACCGCCCCCCACAGCAAAAGCGTATCCCGCTTTATTTTTCCCCGGAAAAAGAGTTCGGCCCGCGGCATGAAATACAGGTGGGTGCGCGGCGCCAGCGCATAGGCGGTAACCTAACTATTTATAATATGAGTGATAAGCGGCCTGCTGGCCTTTGCCGTCCCGTCCGGACTTCAGCGTTAGCCCAGCTTCCACCTGCGCTCACGCCGAGGCCTGGACAAC
>JAGFJD010000491.1 GCA_024102975.1 Phaeodactylibacter sp.
CAGGCCGCGCATTACCAGCACCCCCCCTCGAATCTCCTAAAGGGGAAATCCACCCAAAATGCACAAAACCTATTGCAGCACAGTAAAACAGTATTGTTTTCATATTTCATTTTGATTCAACAAGCCAACCAGCCAACCGTACCCGCTTCAGCAACCCCGCCAGGCCAACCATATAACCATATAACCATGAAACCATGAAACCATGTACCCATATAACCATGCCCCCATGCCCCCTCACGGCACCCTTTCCAGCGCCATCACCAGCGCCAGCCCGAAGGCCGATCCGGAGACGAACACGTTCCACTCCCGCTGTTTCACTTTCACCAGGAAGAGCATGACATAAGACAGGCAGAGCACCGCGCCGACGATGGCCAGCTGGCCCAGCTCCACGCCAACATTAAAGGCGAGCAGCTGTGTCACCAGTTGCCCTTCCTCTCCCGGCAGCAGGCTGGAGCGGAGGAAGTTGGAAAAGCCCATGCCGTGGATGAGGCCAAAAAACAAGGCGAACAGGTAATTCACCTGCAGGCTGCGGCTGAAGGTGCCCAGTTGCGATTCCTCCTGGTGTGCGATAACGTTATATATAGCAGTGGCCAGGATAGTCAGCGGGATCAGGAATTCCACCCAGGCGGAATTGACCGGGATAACATCCAGGGCCGCCAGGGCCAGCGTCAGGGAGTGCCCCAGGGTGAAAGCCGTGACCAGCAGGGCCACCTTGCGCCATTCCCGCAGCCGGTAAATGGCGCAGAGCGCCACCACGAAAAGAATGTGGTCATACCCGTTTAAGTCCGCAATATGGCCGAACCCCAACTGTAAATAGGCACTGAAAACCGACTGCATGGATTTTTTGCGTAAATGTATAACTTTTTCCCTCTATCTCCGTAAAACCATGTGGGAAGGTAAGCAAAGACGCCTGCAACCTTATATTTTTAGTTAAATGAATATTAATTTTTCATATTTCTTCATTTTCCCCTTTATTTCCCTGAAACCCTTTATAAAAAATCATTAAATTTACAATCTGTAAAAGACGACCCTCCATAAACCCGGCCTTTTCAGCCGGGCGTGTTGCCCCCCTTTATTTCAGTCAAATACTGCCGTTTCCCGCCTGGCGGGACTGGTATTGCACGTGTTGCCGCCCCTCATCCCGGACATCAACAAACTTTTATAAACCAAAAACGCCATACGCGTATGAGACATTTTTCCAAGTTATTCTGTTTGCTTCTGGCAATGGCGCTTGCCGGCACCGCCAATGCCCAGCTGAGCGCAGGGGACATCGCCTTTGTCAGCTTCGACGCAGACGACCCCGATGCGTTTTCCTTTTTAGCCCTGACTACGATCCCATCCGGGACGGCCATCAAATTTACCGACAACGGCTGGATCGCCTCTACCAACAGCTTCCGGGCGAATGAGGGGGTATGGGAGGTGACGTTCACCACTGAAATTTCCTGCGGGACGGAAGTCGTCGTCACGGCAGCCGGCGCGGCGGACCTCCTCGGCGCTTCGGTCGGCACCCTGGCCACCACCGGCAGCCTCGCCCTGAGCAGCAGCGGCGACCAGATTCTCGCCTACCAGGGCGACGACGCAACGCCTACCTTCATTGCCGCCGTAAATCTCGACGGCACCGGCTGGTCGGAGGCGACGAGCTCGTCCACCTCCGCTCTGCCTCCGGGGCTGGCCAACGGCGTGACGGCTGTGGACCTCGGCGAGATCGACAATGCTCAGTACAGTTGCGTGATCGAGAGCGGCTCCAAGGCCGACCTCCTGGCTGCCATAAATGACAGCGCCAACTGGCTGGGCAGCGATGCTTCGAAGCAGGTGCCTGCCAGCTGCCTCTTCGCCCCGACCGATTGCAGCGGCGGCCCCGGCGGCGGCGGCGGCAGCATGCAGCTCAGCCCGGGCGACATCGCCTTTGTAAGTTTTGATTCGGATGACCCCGACGGCTTTTCTTTCGTGGCCCTGGCACCGATCCCGTCCGGCACGGTCATCAAGTTTACCGACAATGGCTGGGTGGCCTCCACCGGCAGTTTCCGGGCTACCGAAGGCATCTGGCTCGTAGGGTTCACTTCCGACATTGCCTGCGGCACCGAAGTAGTGGTCACGGCCAGCGGCCCCACCGACGCCCAGGGCAACTCGGTCGGCTCCCTGACCGCCACCGGCAGCCTGGCGTTCAGCACCAGCGGCGACCAAATCCTGGCCTACCAGGGAGAGGATGCCACTCCCGCATTCGTGGCCGCCATCAACTTTGACGGCACCGGATGGGCGGCAGATGCGACGACCTCCTCCACCTCGGCAGTGCCCGCCGGCCTGGTGGACGGCGAGACCGCCCTCAACGTCAGCGAAATTGACAACGGCCGCTACAACTGCAGTGTCGAAAGCGGAACCACCGCAAGCCTGCTCTCGGCCATCAACAACCCTGCCAACTGGATACTGGACAATGCCGCGAGCCAGGTGCCGGCAGGCTGCCAGTTCGCCCCGAGCGACTGCAGCGGCGGCGGCGGCGGCAACGGCGGCAGCTGCGCCGAGCTCTTCATCTCCGAGTATGTTGAGGGTTCCAGCTTTGAAAAATACATCGAAATATACAACCCCACCGGCGGCCCGGTCAACCTGGCCAACTACGAGCTGAGGCTGTACAGCAACGGCAGCACCGCAATTACCACCGCCTCCAGCCTCGCCGGCGGCGGCGTGCTGCCCAGCGGCGGCGTGATGGTGTTCAAGAACTCCAATGCCACCAACTTCCCCGGCGGCGTGGTCGCCGGCGCGGTCAACTACAACGGGGACGACGCGGTGGAACTTTTTAATACTGCCACCGGAACCACCGCCGACATCTTCGGCGTCATCGGCATCGACCCCGGCAGCGCCTGGACGGCGCCCGGCTATTCCACAGTGGACCGGACCCTCCGCCGGATCGCTTCCGTGTCGCAGGGCATAACCATGAACCCAACCGGCGTAGACTTCACCACGCTGGCTACTGAGTGGGAAGCTTTCCCGAACAATACCTTCGACGGGCTGGGCGTACACCTGAGCGATTGCGTCGTCATCCCTACCTGCCTCATCACCAGCGTGACGGTGACGGCCACTTCCGGCTGCGACGACGACGGCACCACCAGCCAGGACGACGATTACTACCTGGCAACGGTAACTGTATCCGTCAGCAACCCGCCCTCTACCGGCGACCTGGAACTGTACGGCCCCAACGGGTTCATCACCAAGATTCAGGCCAGCGCCATCACCGGCGGCGAAGCCGTATTCTCCAACGTCGAACTGCCGGCCAATACCCTGCCCGTACTGGTGACGGCCTCTTTCACTGCCGAAAGCTGTTCGGCCGACGGCATCGGCCCGGCGGTTTTCCCCTGCTCCCTGCCGGAGTGTACCCCGGTGATCAACGAGCTGGACTACAACAACCCCAGCACCGACGACCGCGAATTCGTCGAGCTGTACAACCCCTGCTCCCGCGCCATCAACCTGTCCGACTACTCGGTCATCTTCGTGAATGGCTCTAACGGGCAGATTTACGGCGACTTCCAGCTGCCGGCAGTGATGCTGGCACCGGGCGACTACTTCGTCATCTGCGGCAACGGCGCCACCACGCCCAACTGCGACCTGGACGTCTCCCCGAATACCAACCTCATCCAGAACGGCGACCCCGACGCCGTGGCCCTGCTCTACATCAGCGCCATTGCCGACGCGGTGAGCTACGGAGGCTCCACCACCGGCTTCACCGAAGGCTCGGGCGACAACCTGGTGGACCCGCCCACCCCGCTGCGGGGCATCGGCCGGTTCATGGACGGCATGGATACCGACCAGAACAACGCCGACTTCTCCGTGCAGTGCATCACGCCGGGCGAATCCAACGTCAATGCCAGCCAGAACTGCGGCATCCCCGGCGACTTCATGGTCACCAACATCGGATGCAACGGCTTCTTCAACGACGCCGCTTATGACAGCTATTCCGACACGTATTACATCAGCTCGACCTGCGGCCACACCTACGGCGGGCAGGACCAGATGACCTTTGTCGGGACGGAGACCTGCAACGGCGGTTCCATCAGCGCAAAAATCACCAGCGTCCTGCCGTCCACCGGTTTTGCCGGCATCACCATGCAGGAGTCGGACGCCCCGGGCGCCCGCAGGATTTCGATCGTGCGCTATGCGAACAACCAGAAGTACGTAGAGTACCGGCCCTTCCCCAATGCGCCGTACTACCTGTTCTGGTTGCCGTCCTTTACCGCGTTCACCGATTACGTGCGCCTGACCCGCAGCGGCGACTACTTCTTCGCCGCCGTCTCTTTCGACGGGTTCTCCTGGATGACCATCTACCAGCAGTACATCGGCGGCATGCCGTCCTGCGTCAAGACCGGCATGATCGTCTCCAGCTATTTCAACGGCGTGACGACAAACGCCACCTTCGACGACGTCGTGATCAGCGGCGGCCCGGTGTTCCGGCCGTCCGGCCCGGTTACCACTGCCGCGTACGACGAGCCGGCAGCCTTTGAGGTATACCCCAACCCGGCGGTCGACGAGCTGAACGTCGCGCTTAGCAACGTTCCTTCGGAGAAGGCTACGGTCAGCATCCTGGCCCTCGACGGGCGGGAGCTGTACCGCGGCGTGCACAACGTCGACGGCAGCACCGTCAACCTGCAATTGTCCGGCCTGCAGATGACCCCGGGCCTGTACATCCTCACGGTCAATACCGGAGAGGAGGTGCTGACCAGGCGGTTTGTGAAGGCTAATTAATACAGGACGGGCCACTCTTCAGGTGGCCCGTATGATGAATAAAACCAGCGAAGGGCTGCCCGTCAGGGCGGCCCTTCTTGTTTGGGGAGCGGCACGTTTTATAGCAGAGGTTCGGGCCGGCGTTACTCTTTTCGCCGGATTGGCAATCGTTTACAAACGTTTATAAATGGACACACTACTGGACAAAATGATTTTGGACACAGAGCGCACTGAGTTCAACACAAAGTTCACGAAGTTTTTTCTGTTGATAATCAAGCCTCCGTGAGCCTCTGTGTCTTCTCGGCGCACTCTGTGCCCAAAAAATGTCCAGTAGTATGATAAATGGATACAAAGGCGGAGGCCTGTTGAGGCAAAATCCTTCAGGAACTGTGCCCGCCTGCCAGCGCACCGCCGCCGGAAGCTGCGCAGCCCGCTGTTTTTTGAAAAAAAGAGGCGGCGACATTGTGCCTGACGATGAAAAAGGGTAATTTGGGGGTTGGTATTGAGGATATACACGCAATAGCGACTAAGCAAAAGGCGCAATGCGGGTTTCGCTTAGTCGGAGTTGCGTGTACGCACAAGTTGAACTAAACCGCCGTTCCGGCGGTAGCTTTTGTCCTCCAAAAGGCTTA
>JAGFJD010000493.1 GCA_024102975.1 Phaeodactylibacter sp.
GACATTTTCTGGCCCGTGTAAAAGTGTAAGCGTGTAAAGGTGTAAAAGAAATTGGCTCCCAATCATTTACACGTTTACACTTTCACACCTTTACACAAGTAGCCCCCAAAATGTCCAGTGGTCTGGCAGCGGAGTATAAGCAATTTTCAGGAGGCAGCCGATCTGTATCCGGTTATGCTTGCGGAGCGACCTGCGATCAATAACTGTCAGATTTCCTGGGAGCGCTTCCCGGGGCATACTGATGAGCACCGGCCACACTGGCACCTGCCACCTGATGTGCCGCCGCACACTACTGGACATTTTCTGGACACAGAGTACGCCGAGAAGGCACAGAGCCACACAGAGACCTGATTATCAATGGAAAAAACTCTGTGTGCTCTGTGTTGACCTCGGTGCCTCTCTGTGTCCGAAACCATTTTGTCCAGTGGTGTGGTGCCGCCGTTTACCGCTTCACCACCTTCCGGCTGCTCACCCGCCGGCCATCCGTAACCTGTAGGGTATAAATGCCTGCGGGCAGTGCGTTCACCTCCAGCCCCTGCACCTGCCCGCCGGCCGTCACTTCGATGCGGCGTTCCAGCAGGCTTTGTCCCTGCAGGTTGACGATCCGGAGTTGATACTCGCCCGTTTCGCGGCTCTGGAAGCGGAGGTTCAGCCGGGCCTCCACCGGGTTGGGGAAGACGGTGAAGGCCTCGAACAGCCCGTTCTCTTCGGCGCTGCTGGCCGGCCCTTCCGCGAGGGCCACCGGGCTGGTGAGGAAGGCGGCGCCGTCGGCGGTGGACGTCCCGTTGCCATTGGCGGCCACCACGGCAGAATAAAAGCGGACCTCTCCCGTGCCGGCCTCCGGGGCCGTCCAGTCTACTTCGAAAATATTGCTGGTGCGGCGCATGCTGTGTTCGGCGTACTGGCGGCCGTTGAGCGGCGTGATCTGGATGCCCTGCGCCGGGTTGCTGAAAACGCCGGCCTGCAGGTCGTCGTCTCCGGTGAGGGCTACGGCCTGGAAGCCATAGCCTGCCGGGTTGCCGGTGGCGTTGGCCTGCACGCGCAGGGTGTACGTCCTGCCCGGCTCATAGGCCGTCACGGCAGCGCCGTTATCCAGTACTTCCAGAGTAAGCGTTGGCGAGAACGCGCCGTTGTTGTGGCACACCTGGCAGGGCCCCGGGCTTAGCGGGCTGCCGGTGCGGTCGAGGTTCTGCACAGCTGCCGGGCCGCTGGAATTGTTGGTCAGGAGCAAGGCTGCGCCTATCAGAGCAAAGAAGGTGTAGATCAATTTGAATTTCATAATAACAATTGATTAGATGCCCAAACAGGACAGCAAAAAGAAATAAAAGTTTAAAACAGCAAACAGAAAAAAGGCAAGACGCGTGAAAGTAAAAGCCAAATTAGTGATCAAAAAATAAGTTGTCGGTTCCGACAATTTATTTTTTGAGGTTTAATAACCAAAGCTGTTTTCCGGGTTTTTGCCCTTCACGCCCCGGAAGTAACCCGTAATGAACGCAAAGTCTGCTTCCTTGTCGCCGGAAGGGAAAAACGGCCGGCTGAATACCACCTGCTTGTGTTCCCAGTCAAATTTAACCATGATGATAGGTACCTTGGCGCCGAGCGCGATGAAGTAAAAGCCGGTCTTGAGTTTGTCCACCTTTTTTCGGGTGCCCTCCGGGGCGATGGTGATGGCAAACTCCTCCTTGCTGTTGAAAATGTCGACCACGGCATCCACAAAGTTGTTGCTTTTGCTGCGGTCAACGGGATATCCGCCCAACCAGCGCATGATGGTGCCCAATACCGGGTTTTTGAACAGAGAGTCTTTCCCGACGTATTTGGCGTCGAACCCCATAGCGCTGCGCACCATCAGGCCGATGGGAAAATCCCAGTTGGAAGTATGCGGGATAGCGATGAGCACATACTTTTTCGGAAGTTCATCGAACTCGGTGACGACCTGCCACCCCAACGCCCGCAGTAGAAATTTGCTGATTGCCCTGAACATGATCGTATGGTGTTTCTTTTCTTTATTCCCACCGGCACGCTTTCCTTCCATCCGCCACAAAATAACACATTCTGCCTTTAGCGTCCCTGCCTCTTTGCTCAAAAATGTAACCTACCCACCGTGCTTGCGTATACTTTGGTACTGCCGGTTCTGTCCTCAACAAAACCGGGTATTTGCGAGTATAATATTGGCCGGCTCTTGCGCGGACAGCCAAAAAAGCATTACTTTGCGTCACTTGAAGGAAAACAGGCTTCTAAATCAAATTGGTAACCAGTAGTTTAGAAGCTGACAGCCAAAAAATCAACCACTACATTGAAGAAAGCGGCCTGCTTCATATTATCTCTTGTGCTTTTCAACTCCCTGTGGGCGCAGCAAAAGCCGTCAGGCTCCTCCGGAGAACCCCTCCCGGTAGAGCTCAGCTTTTCTTTAGAGGGCGGATTCTACCCGGATGAAGTAGCGGTGGAACTCTCCTCTCCGGGGGCTGTCATCTATTATACTGTAGACGGCAGTACGCCGTCCAACCTTTCTTTGCGGTATAAACGCCCGTTGCGCCTGGACCGGACCAGCGTGTTGCGCGCGGTGGCCTATCACGGCGACGGCCGGAAGAGCCCGGTTGCCGGGCACACCTACTTCATAGGGGAGCCGCCGACGAATCTCGCGGTGGTTTCCGTTGGCATATCCCCGGAGTTTCTCTTCCATCCCCGTTCCGGTTTGTTCATGTTGGGGAACAACGTCGTGGACACCCTCTGGAAAAAGCCGGGCGCCAACTTCTGGAGCCGCAGCGAATATCCCTGCAACATAGAGTTGTTTGAGGCCGATGGCCGCTGCGTCTACCGCAGCCAGTCGGGCTTCCGCCTGTTCGGAGGTATGAGCCGCCTGTTTCCTCAGAAGTCCATCGCTATTGTCGCCCGCAACCGCTACGGAGAGCCGCGGATAAAGCACAAGGTGTTTGGAGAGCAGGGCCTGAGCAAGTTCAAATTCCTGGTCCTGAGAAATTCGGGCAGCGATTTTGGCAAGAGCCATTTCCGCGATGCCCTCATGACCGGCCTGGTAAGCGGCTGGGACATTGACAAGCAGGATCACCGCCCGGCTCATGTCTACATCAATGGCCAGTACTGGGGCATTTACAACATTCGGGAAAAGGTGAACCGCTATTTCATTGCCGGCCACCACGAGGATGTCGACAAGGACAGCATCGACCTGATCGAACATCGCCTGACCCGCAAGCAGGGCAGCACCCGCCACTACCGGGCCCTGCTGAACTTCCTCGAAACCCACAGCCTGGCCGATCCCGCCAACTACGCCTTCGTACAGTCCCAGATGGACGTCGACAACTTCATGGATTACCAGATCGCCCAGATCTACTTCGACAACCGGGATGCCGGCGGCAACATCAAGTTCTGGCGCCCGCGGAAGCCGGGCGGCCGCTGGCGGTGGATACTCTACGATACCGACTGGGGATTTGGCCTGCACGACCTGGATGCCTACAAACACAACAGCCTGGCCTTCCATACCGCCCCGGACGGCCCCTCCTGGCCTAACCCGCCCTGGAGTACTTTCCTGCTGAGGAAGCTCCTGGAGAATAAAACGTTCGAACAGGCCTTCGTCAACCGGTTCGCCGGCTACCTGAGCACGGACTTCAGCGAGGAAACCGTGCTCAACCGGATCGATTCGCTCTATCAGGGCCTGGCGACCGAGATGCCCCGGCACCTGAGCCGCTGGAACCTCAGCCCCGGCAAGTGGGAGGAGGAGGTGGCCATCCTGCGGGAATTCGCCCAGGAGCGCCCTTCTTATGTGCGGATGCACCTGATGAGCCGGTTCAATACCGGCCCCCGGCGCAGGCTGGTGGTCAGCGCTTCGGTGGGCGGCCGCCTCATCATCAACGACAAAATCTCGGTCAGCAACGATACCGTTGAGCTGGTGTTTTTCGAAAATTACCCCGTCTCCATCCGGGCAGCGGCCCATCACGGATACCAATTGTCCAGATGGGAAGGTGTCGACGCCAACGAAACCCAACGCGAGTTCACCCTCAACCTGAACAAAAACACCACCCGCCTGCATGCCCGCTTCGACGAGTTTATCCACCCCCTGGAGGGCAAACTGGTGATCAACGAAATCTGCCCGAAAAACGGCAAGGCGGGCGACTGGATCGAGCTCTTCAATGCATCCCGCAACCGCATATCCCTGAAAGGCTGGACCCTGGGCGACCTGAACCGCAACGAGTTCGTCTTTCCCGAAACCTACATCGGCCCCAACGATTACCTCATCCTCGCCCGCGATTCCGCAAAGTTCGTCCAGGCATACCCCGCCGCCTACAATGTGCTGCACGGGCTGGACTTCGGCCTGAACAAACGAAGGGAATCTCTGGCCCTCTATTCCATCCTCGGGGCCATGGTCGACAGCATCTCCTACGAAATGCCGCCTGCCGATTCCTCCTTTACCCTCAATTTGCTGCTCCCCTACCTCGACAACGCCGACCCCGGCAACTGGGAGTTCCGCTACGGCGACGGCTCCCCCAATGCCGCCAACCCCTACTATGTGGAAAGCCGCGTGCGCAATGTGCAGGCCCAGTGGATGCAAATGGGCCTGGCCGCCGGCGTCCTCCTCCTCAGCCTCATCCTGCTGGCCCTGCGGCAACGGGGGCTGCTGGGAGCGAATGGAGCGCAGGGGAGGCCAGGGCTTTGAAGAAAATAACTGTTCCATTTTGGCTGGGCCTTTTTCTTTCATGCTGCGTTGCCAATCAGTCACGTAGCCAGGCTATGCTCCCGATTTGCCGCCTTGCCTGAAAGAAAAATTCCTCACCCAAATTTGTAACACTTATTCTCTTCAAAGCCCTAAACGTTCATTCGTGTATCTGTTGTTGTGCTTGTGAGAACCCTGGCGCCCGGAATCAGGCGTTGAGATCGGCACCTTCCTGATGTGCCGAAAAAAAATGGCAGAATAAGCGGGCATTTTATTGGAATAGTTTGTTCAATTGTCATATATTTGCAAATATTAAATCTAAGAGGCCAGATATTTGAACATCCATTGAATTGTATAAAAACGCTGCCCCAGGGTTTTGTGATCAGAAAAAACATCCCCGGCAGCGGCTGGCCCGACACCAGGGCTCTGTTATGAGTGCTACAGTCAAGTTGATAGTTGAATTTGTGAAGCTTTCCAAGTCCTGTCAAAAAGTGCCGCTGCTTCCCGGCATCCCAACAGTTCTGAGTAAACCCACTACACATTTTACCCAAACATCGCGTTAAAAGAGCGTAACAAATTTCATTACCTAATATCATTTCATAATCTAAACTGTTTACGACCATGAAAAGAATTGTATTACTCTTCGCAGCCGTTCTCTTTGTCGCAGGCACTATGATGGCCCAAACGGAGAACAAGTCGGACGTCACTATCTCCGCCGACAGCGATGACAACGAAGTGACCGTCAAGCAGACCATCGACGGCGACGATGTGAACGTATCGGAGGTGGACATCGTCGTGGGATCCAGCGAAAACGACGTGACAGTGACCCAGTCCGGCGAAAACCAGGACAGTGAAGTCGAAATTTCCTTCGGTTCTTCCGAGAACAGCGTCCGCGTACGCCAGAGAGACGAAGACCAGGAAAGCGACGTGACCATCACCGACCTCTCCCTGTTCAATGACGTTGACGTACTGCAGGAAGGCGAAGACAATGAGTCGGATGTTACCATCTCCGGTTTCAGCTTTAGCAACGACGTCGAGGTAGCGCAGGACGGCGAAGACAACCAGTCGGATGTTGAAATCTACTTCGACTCCGATGACAACACCGTTAACGTCAGCCAAAACGGCGACGACCTGGATTCCGAAGTTGAGATCGGTGTCTTTTCTGACGCCAACATGGTAGACATCGACCAGGATGGCGACAACCACGAATCGGATGTAGACATTCTCTTCGACAGCAGCTTTAACACGGTTGACGTGGAACAGAACGGCGACTACAGCACCAGCGACGTAGAAGTTTCCTTCGGCTCCGATGGCAACATGATCGAAGTAGAGCAGAAGTAATCCGGCTCTCCAAACATGCTCTAAAGAAATTTATCATTACCGATACCAAACGGGCACCCCTTCGGAGGTGCCCGTTTTTTTTTATAATTCAAAAGAAAGGCAGGAAAAACGGCCAGATTGGCAGGATAGTGAAAGAAATATGTAATATCTTTGCAGTTGAGGGACTACACCTGTAAAAAGCGAAATTTGAAAGCACACTCCTTTTTTCCCTCTGGTATATATGCACATAAAATCCCTGAGTTCATCATCCATCCAATCCCAAAAGAAGTACTTTACTGAGCCGTAGGCCTGCAAGCCGGCGGCGCGGCGCACCAATGCCCGGCGACGTGCAAAACTGTTCAGCCGGGCCGCAGCGGAGGATAGCCGGCCCGGCTCGCCTCCGCTGCGAAAGCGAATTGGCTTACTCCTGGATAACCGGGGGGGCGGTTCGCATGAGTAATTTTATTATACATATAGGATTGCGGGCGGCGGCCCTTTTGCCGCCCGCTTTTTTAACAAGGGTGCGATTCCCATTTGTACCCCTTTGGCGTATCGCCTGGGGAAATGCCCTGAAATTGATGGTTCCATGTCTGAAAAAATGGCAGGATAGTGAATAAAATAATGCTTATATTTACCGGTGCAGCCGGGAAATGAGCCTTTTCAAGGTTGCTCAACGTGATCCCGGGCCATTTTTCCCGGGTTTTGCCTTACCCTCCTCCCAATTATCCGATTTAACGGCCCAGCCTGCCGTACCGCAAATTTGTCAAATTCCCCCCTGTTTTATCCAGCTTATCCGTCGCCTGATCGGGCGGGCCCGGCCTTTGTTCTGAAACATTGCGTGCTTACATAAGCGCCTGGGGTAACCCGGGTGCGCACTCCATTTCATAATCATTAAATTTTTCGGCCCATGAGAAAATTTGTATTGCTTACCGCAGCGTGCCTCTTCGCGGTTTTTGCTATGGCCCAGACGGAAAACAAGTCCTCCGTCTCGATCTCCGGCGATAGCGACGACAACGAAGTGGTCGTTAAACAGGACATTGACGGCGATGACGTCAACGTCTCGAACGTGGATATCTTCGATGAATCTGACGAAAACGAAGTCAAGGTGAACCAGCAGGGGGAAAATCTCGACAGCGATGTGGAGATTTCCTATGAGTCTTCCGGAAACGACGTAGACGTCGACCAGGATGGCGAAGACCATGACAGCGACGTGCTGATCACCGAAGAATCCATGGCCAATGATGTCGACATTACCCAGGAAGGCGAGGACAACGAGTCCGACGTCACCATTGCCGATGACAGCTGGTGGAACGACGTGAATGTCAACCAGGACGGCGAGGACAACGAGTCCGACGTACTGGTCTACACCGATTCCGACCTTAACACCGTGGACGTCGACCAGGATGGCGACGGCCTGGAATCGGAAGTGGAAATCGGTATCCTGTCCGACCTCAACGAAGTAACCATTAACCAGGACGGCGAAGACCACGAATCGAGCGTTTTCATCTTTGTCGACAGTAACTCCAACACGGTCGACGTAGAGCAGGACGGCGACTACAGCACCAGCGACGTAGAAATTTCCTTCGGTTCTGACGGCAACATGATCGAAGTAGAACAGCAGTAAGACAGAACGACGTACCGTAACCGTTTAAAACGAGCGGCCCATTATCCATGGGCCGCTTTCGTTTTCGGACGGGCTGCTTTCAAAAAAGTAGCCTTAAAAGACATCTTATTTGCCTTTTTTGCGTTTAACAGAGTATCCAACCAGCATAAAACCTTCCGTTTCATTTACCCGGGCAGAACCGGACCTTCCGGACGCTTTGCACTTTGAACACTAAACAATCACTATCCCATGCGCAATATTCAGGCTTCTACGCGGGAAAACCGGATTGCTGAGAGGCTCATCCCGTTCTTCAGGGAATGGGGATTCACCTGGCTGCCCCATCTCCATCAGTTTCGCAAGAGCACCGAGCGCGGCTTCACCTGCGTGATCCTGTCGGTCAGCGATTATGGAGACAGCAGCCTCCTGGAGGCCTACCTCGGCATCCGCATCGATGACGTGGAGAATATCGCCTTCCCCTTTACCAACGGGCTGCCGGGTTTTCAACCGGACAGCATGACCCTGGCCACTCCGCTGGCCAGGTTGTTCGGCCAGGCCTTCGAACGGTTCGAAGTGAGGGACGAAAACAGCGCCGAAGAGGCCGTAGCGGCTATTCGGGGCCAACTGCAGGAAAAGGGGCTGAAATTCCTCCGCCGCTACAGCAGCCTCGAACACATGGATGCCCTATTCAACGAAAAGCCGGAGGAGCCGCTCCGGCTGGCCCACAACCAGGCCAACCGTTGCTTCCGCGCCGCCGTCCTGGCCAGGCTGCTGCCCCGAAAAGACTTCGAAAATCTCGTGGACACCTACGGCCGCCGACTGCGGGAGGAACTGCGCGTACCGGCCTCTACCCTCGAAAAGTACCTGCGCCTCATCAGCTTCCTGCGGCATTATTCCCAGAATTGACCAGGCCGTAAACCCAACGCCCAAAACATTTCCCGCCCTTTGCAGTTGTAATACAAAAGTATTCAAATACCATCCATGATCGTAGAAGAACAGAACATCATAACCGTGGCCTATGAATTGCGGGAGGACGGGCCTAAGGGAGAATTGCTGGAGCGCATGGACGCCAACTATCCCTTCAAATTCTATTTCGGCAGCGGGCGCCTCCTGCCGGCTTTCGAGCAGCGCCTGGAAGGCCTGGAGGAGGGCCAGCCGTTCGAGTTTACCCTGCCGCCGGAAGAAGCCTACGGCCCGGCAGACCGCCAGAACATCCTCGGCCTGCCGCGCCAGGCCTTTCAACACCTGGGCGATAACGTCCTGACAAAGGGCAATTACATCACCCTGACCGACGACCAGGGCGAAGCCCACAACGGCCGCATCCTCTCCTGGACCGACGATGACGTCACCGTCGATTTCAACCACGCTATGGCCGGCAAGACCCTGCACTTCTCCGGCGTCGTCCTCAACATCCGGAAAGCTACCGTCGATGAACTGATCCGCAAAAGCTACATCGAGGAGGACGGCCTGCGGGGATGGGAAGAGGATTGACCGGGTAGGTTATTCACTCATTCACTCATTCACTCATTCACTCATTCACTCATTCACTCATTCACTCATTCACTCATTCATTCACTCATTCATTCATTCCCTCATCCCCTATTCCATGCCCACAGCAATTGACCAATCCGTAAGAACCAAGGTAGCCGAGCTGCTCAACAACCTCTGCCGCGGGCTCTACGAGCGGGAAGAGGCGGTAAAACTGGCCCTGCTCAGCGCCATTGCCGGCGAGAGCATCTTCCTGCTGGGCCCGCCGGGCGTCGGCAAGAGCCTCATCGCCCGGCGGCTGAAATATGCTTTCCGGGACGGCACCTCTTTTGAATACCTGATGAGCAAGTTCAGTACGCCGGATGAGATTTTCGGGCCGGTGTCCATCAAAAAACTGAAGGAGGAAGACAAATACGAACGGCAGACCGACCGCTATCTGCCGGGCGCCAACATCGTCTTCCTGGACGAGATCTGGAAGGCGGGCCCCGCCATTCAGAATGCCCTGCTGACTATCCTGAACGAAAAAATCTACCGCAACGGAGGGGAAGATCTGCAGGTGAATATCCGTGGTATCATCACGGCATCCAACGAACTGCCGCCCCGGAATTCCAGCCTCGATCCCATCTGGGACCGTTTCCTGATCCGCCTGGAGGTCGGCAACATCCGCCGGTTCCAAAACTTCCTGGACATGATTACCGACACCAAAGATGTCTACGAAGATGACGTCAGCGAAGAGCTGAAGCTGGCCGGGGAGGAACTGCGCGGCTGGTCCGGGCGCATCGACGAAGTGGAAGTGCCCGCCGAAGTGCTCAACACCATTCAGGTAGTGAAAGTAAAAATGGAGGAATACAATGCCCGCCCCAACCACGCCGACAAGCTGATCACGGTGCACGACCGCCGCTGGAAGAAGGTCGTCCGCCTGCTGCGCACTTCCGCCTTCCTGAACGGCCGCTCGCGGGTAGACCTCATGGATTGCTTCCTCATGGCACACTGCCTGTGGGGCAAGCCTTCGGAAGTAGATACCATCCGGGAGATCGTTACCGAAGCCATCCGGCGGCACGGCTATACCATGGCGGTCAACCTGCAGATGGCGAAACGCGAGGTGAGCGACTTTGAAGAGGACGTGGACCAGGAGATCAAGGTGAAACACACCGTCAGCGAAGAGCAGCTGATGCCCATCGAAGACGAATACTTCGAGTTGCTGAAGGAGGACGACAAGTTCGAGGGCGGCCTGGTTAACATCAGGCAGTTCCGCAACCTGCAGATGGACGAGCCGGCAGTCGTCAATTTCTATGACAAGGATAAAAATCTGGTCAACCGCCTCAAGGCGCAGAAGGGCAGCCGGCAGTTCACCGTCGACGTCTTCTACAATTCCGAGCGCTATACTTATCCCCTGCGCACCCGCCAGGCGGAGCGCACCGAGGTGATCTTCAAAAAGCCGCACCCCGTCGTCGAAAAACACTGGGACGAGCGCCTGCAGCGCCTCAACACCTACCTGGATCAGCAGCTGGAAAAAATCCGCAACAACGCCCCCAACGAACTCAACCACCTGAATGAGAACCTGTTCGTCGACGCGGAACTCAGCGATGTGATCAAGGCCAACCTGCGGGAGGTGGCCGAAGCGCTGCAGAACCTGAAACTGAGGCTGGAGAAGGTGCAGTATGGGTATATGAATGTGTAAAGGTGTAAAAGTGTGTAGGTGTAAAGGTGTAAGTGTGCGAAAATCAGGAAATGGCATACCCCTCAATCAGTTGCCTGGCGTGGGGAGGTTGGAATCCCAGGATAATATCGGATTTGGGAATGCCACGCTGTACCAGTTCTTCCGCAATTCTAAGGTCGGTGCCATCGTGTTGAAGCCATACTTTGCCGCCTGGCCTAACATCAATATGCACAAATGCACTGTAAATCCAATGATGGCCAGACCAGCCTACTGAAAACAGGAGGAAATGCCCTCCTTCCATATCAAGGATAGACTGATTATCTATTCCTTCTTCGCTCGGGATCATTTCTGCGACCTCAAGGATAAGGTTCTTTATTATTTCTTTGTATTGCGCTATCTTTAATGCTATTGAACTTGTCCCTTCATCAAAAACGATATTCTAATAACTATAGATTAAAGTTACAAGTTTTATACTTTATCCTCAACATAGATAGCGATTACCATTGCTCATCTGCTCTGTAGAGTGGTGAGTGATTACAAAATTTTTCTTTATTTTCCTGCCCGAATTCAAACCAACTATAAAACATCCTTTCACAATATGAAAATCCAAAGCCTTGCAGCATCTTTTGCCGCTTTCTTCCTGTTGGGTTGTTTTGCCGCAGCCGCACAATCTTCCATCGGGCGCGTCGAGCCGCCCAACTGGTGGGTGGGCATGAAAAACCCGGCCCTGCAACTCCTGGTATACGGGAAAAACATTTCGGAGCTTTACCCCGCCATCAATTACGAAGGCGTGAGCGTAGAACGCGTCATTCGGGTGCCCAACCCGAACTACCTCTTCGTTGACCTGGAGATAGAAAAGGAAGCCCGCCCCGGCAATGTGGAGATCAGATTTACGGAAAATGGAAAGACGATACTCACCCATTCCTACCCCCTGCTCGCCCGGGAAAAGAGCGGGGAGGAAATTCGGGGCTACGACAACGCCGACGTGATGTACCTCGTCACCCCCGACCGCTTCGTCAACGGCAACCCGGCCAACGACTACGTGGAAGGCCTGCGGGAAAAACCCGACAGGAGTAACCCCGGCGGCCGCCACGGCGGCGACATTCAGGGCATGGTCGACAAGCTGGATTACATCGCCGATATGGGCTTCACCGCCCTGTGGCTCAACCCCGTCCTGGAAAACGATATGGATTCTTTCTCCTATCACGGTTATTCCATCACCGATTTCTACCGCGTAGACCCCCGCTACGGCTCCAATGAAGAATACCTCCGCCTGGCCAACCTCGCCCGCGAGAAAGGCATCATCATGATCATGGATATGATCACCAACCACTGCGGCTCCAACCACTGGTGGATGGACGACCTGCCCACCGGCGACTGGATCAACTTCGGCGGCGAATTCGTGCCGACCAACCACAAAAAGGCCGTCATCCAGGATCCCTACGTCGCCCGAACAGACTACAAAGGCTTCGTCGACGGATGGTTCGTCAAAACCATGCCCGACCTCAACCAGCGCAACGGGCTGATGGCCACCTACCTCATCCAGAACAGCATCTGGTGGGTGGAATATCTGGGGCTGGGCGGCATACGCATGGACACCTACCCCTACAACGACATGGATTTCATGACCGACTGGACCTGCGCGATCATGGAGGAATATCCCAATTTCAACATCGTGGGAGAAGAGTGGGTCGGCAACCCCATCATCGTATCCTTCTGGCAAAGGGGCAAGAACAACCCCAACGGCTATTCCTCCTGCCTGCCGGGCCTGATGGATTTCCCCCTGCAGGAAGCCATGCGCAAAAGCCTCAATGAAGAAGACAGCGACAAGGCTTTCCAGCAGCTCTACGAAATGCTCGCCCAGGATTTCCTCTATCCCGAACCCCACAACCTCGTCGTCTTCCCCGACAACCACGACATGAGCCGCTGGTATTCCCAGGTGAATGAAGATTTCGGCTTCTTCAAACTGGGCCTGGCCTACGTGCTCACCACCCGCGGCATTCCGCAAATTTACTACGGCACGGAGGTGCTGATGGCCAACCCCGGCACCGACAGCCACGGCATTATCCGCAGCGACTTCCCCGGCGGCTGGGCCGGCGACAAAGCAAACGCCTTTACCGGCCAGGGGCTGACGGAGAAACAAAAGCAGGCCCAGGGCTTTACCCGCAAACTGGTCCGCTGGCGCAAAAATGCCGAGGCGGTTCACACCGGCAAACTGATGCACTACGTGCCGGAGAAAGGCGTTTACGTTTTCTTCCGCTACAACGATAACGATAAGGATAAGGTGATGGTCATCCTCAACGCCAACGAGGCGCCCACCGCCCTGGAACTCGGACGCTTCTCCCAAATGCTGACAGGAGTGAAAAGCGGGAAGGACGTGCTGACCGGCAAGTTGTTTGAGATGAAGGACGGCATTACCCTGCCGGGCAAAGAGCCATTGGTGCTGGAACTTAGCCAGGATTGACCGGACGTGCCACCTTCAGGTGGCGCGTTTTATAGACAGGATTAACAAGATTAACGGGATATGTACGCCCCTGTGGCGCAAGCCGCGACATCCGGTCAATCCTGTTCATCCTGTCTACAAAAACGCACCACTTGAAAGTGGCACGTCCGGTCAATCCTGTTCATCCTGTCTACAAAAACGCACCACTTGAAAGTGGTACGTCCGGTTAATCCTGTCAATCCTGTCTACAAAAACGCACCACTTGAAAGTGGTACGTCCGGTCAATCCTGTCCCCTTTTGGGCCTCAATTCCCCAACTTTCCCACCATCTCCCGGGCGCCCGGAAAATCCGGGTCAATCTCCAGCGCTTTCCGGTAGCATTTCAGCGCCGACTCTTCATCCCCTGCCCAC
>JAGFJD010000500.1 GCA_024102975.1 Phaeodactylibacter sp.
GCCCAGCTATGGCGTGGCAGTCAAGCGCAAAACTATCCAGTACGTTTCCATTAATATCCACCAGGTAAGCTAAATCTTTGAAGCGCGCCCGGTAAAAAAAGGCCTCGCCCTCCAGGCACCAGTCGAATGTAATATTGTTGATTTCTTTGGAAATTGCAGTAAGGCTATCTCCTTGTACCTTTATTTTATATAATAAACCATCCTCTTTGTTCATGAAAAGTATCCAACCATTCTGGTTAACCTTCGGTTGAATATAAGCACGATCTGTTAGTTTTTGTTTTCTTCCCGAGCAGGTATCCACTTTCCATATCTCTGACCCCTCATTACCGGTGGAAACTTCTTCCTGGTTAATCAAATAGATCCATTCGTCCGGGTTGCCCGGATTTTTGCCGATCAATGCGCGTAACCTAAGCCCACCCGGTGGTAGATATAGGTAGGGCCCCACAAGTCCGGGAAATCCAGGCAGGTGTCGGCGGGCAGCGGATGGGCGTAGAGCCTGTCATTGCACTGTTTGATGGGAGGAACGAAAGGATCATCGCCTTCTTTAGAGCAGGAGCTAAATGCCAGTATCATAGCGAGCAATAGAATAAGGTGTTTCATAATGTTACTGTTTGGCTATTTTGAAAGTATACATTTCCTGCCCCGACCGGGCGCGGCAGAAATAGAGGCCCGGAGGAACATCAGGCAGTCGAAGGCTTAAAGGGCTTTTCCCGTCGTAATAACCATTGAACAGCTGGCCCAGGTTTTGCCCGTTTATAGAAAAGAGCTGCACATTCAGATAGCCGGCTGCCATTCCATCCAATGTAAGGCCCTCTGTTGTTGGGTTGGGAAACAGGCGCGGCCTGCCGCCGCCGCCTTCTTCGGTGAAAAGAGGGTTTTCGGATTGCACCAGTAAAGAGATGGCCAGGCGTGGGCTTTCGCAGTGCGCCAGGCCAGTTTCGGCGTGAGCGCAGCCGAACGCCGGCATCGTGCCCAGCAATTCCTGCCCCGTTGCGTCATAAATGGCGTAGCTGTATCCCGAGAGCTGCCCCTGAAAAATGCATCCATCGATGGAGGGCGGCGTTTCAAAACGCACCATGGCATAAGGCCGCACGCCGTAATATCCGATGCTCCAGCCAACCTCCGACGGGCTGCCAAAAGCAGAAGACCAGCTTTCGTTTACGAGTACCTGAGTATGCATGGGAAGCAATGGAAAAATTACAGATACCAATACAACAATAATTTTACACATGGGGAGGGTAAGCGCGATAGTTCATCTTGAAATTTTTTGGTTAGTCAGATAAAAATACTCAAAAAAATCAAATCCGGGAAATTTTTTAAGACTTCCCTTTTGGCCTGACTGGCCGCAACCCGAACTAATCCGCTCAAAAGATCGTAATATTTCCTACAGGATCGCAAAATCCGGGCCCCAAACCGCCAATTCTCCCGCAAAGCCCTTATTTTTGCGGCTCAAAAAACAACCGCCCGAATGGAACACGAACTGAAGATCTACAACAGCCTCAGCCGGCAAAAAGAACCTTTCGAACCCCTGCACGAGGGCTACGTAGGCCTCTACGTCTGCGGCCCTACGGTCTACAGCGACGTCCACCTGGGCAACTGCCGGACCTTCGTGTCCTTCGACGTCATCTACCGCTACCTGACGTACCTCGGATATAAAGTACGCTACGTGCGCAACATCACCGACGTAGGCCACCTGGAGGGAGACACCGACTCCGATGCTGAGGATAAAATCTCCAAAAAGGCCCGCCTGGAGCAACTGGAGCCGATGGAACTGGTGCAGCGCCACACCCGCAGCTTCCATCATATTCTGGGCATGCTCAATACCCTGTCGCCCAGCATCGAGCCGACGGCCACCGGTCACATTGTCGAACAAATCCAGATGGTGCAGGAAATACTGGACAACGGCTACGCCTACGTCAAAAACGGCTCGGTTTACTTCAATACGCCCAAATTCATCAAAGACCACGGCGTATATGGCAAGCTCTCCGGCAAGCGGGTCGACGACCTGCTGTCAGAAACGCGGGACGACCTGAAGAACCAGGACGAAAAGAACGACCCTTCCGATTTCGCCATCTGGATCAAGGCCGACGAGCGCCACCTCATGCGCTGGCCCTCGCCCTGGTCGGTGGGCTTCCCCGGCTGGCACCTCGAATGCTCGGCCATGAGCACCAAATACCTGGGCAAGCAGTTCGACATCCACGGCGGCGGCATGGACCTGCAGTTCCCCCACCACGAAAACGAGATCGCCCAGAACTACGGTGCCTGCGGCTGCATGCCGGTGCGCTACTGGATGCACGGCAATATGCTGCTGCTGAATGGCAAAAAAATGTCCAAAACGCCCGACCCGGAGACAGGCAAGTCCAACTCCATCACGCCAGTGGAGCTGTTCTCAGGCGAGAACGAGATTTTCAGCAAGCCCTATTCGCCCATGGTGGTGCGGTTCTTCATGCTGCAATCCCACTACCGCAGTACGCTCGACCTGACCGACGACGCCCTGCTGGCTGCCGAAAAGGGCTTCCGCCGCCTGATGGAGGCCAACAAGGCTTTGCAGGGCATGGCCTCTGCCGGCAAAGGGCAGGAAGGGCCGCTGGGCAAGGAAATCCAAAAGCTGATTGGCCAGATTCACGAGGAGATGAACGACGATTTCAACACGCCCCGGGCATTGGCCGTGCTGTTCGACCTCGTCACCAAAATCAACAGCCTGAAAGACGGACACCTGCCGATGGATCAAATCTCAGAAGAAACCTTCAACCGCCTGAAGCATACTTTCCGCAACTTCATCTACGACATTTTCGGCCTGAAAGACGAGCTGGAAGCCGGCGCCGAAGGCAACGGCCTGGCCGAAGGGCTGATGCAACTCATCATCGACATCCGCCAGCAGGCCCGCGCCAGTAAGGACTGGGCGACATCCGACAAAATCCGCGACGCGCTGAAGGAACTGGATATCGTGCTGAAGGACAGCAAGGAGGGGACGAGTTGGGTGAAGGGGCAGTAATTTCTCATGTAAGGTGATGACGAGGTGACATCTGGCTTTTGAGGAACGAAAAAGGCAGGTGTCATCT
>JAGFJD010000071.1 GCA_024102975.1 Phaeodactylibacter sp.
CCGCCGGCCCCTGCCGCCGTCGATACCGGCTTTTGCGAGGGCGGGGCCTTTCACTTTATGCACACCGTCTTTGAAGAGCCTGGCGCTTATGCTTTTCCTTTTACCGACGCACAGGGTTGCGACAGCACCATAACCCTGCAGCTCGCCGCCTGGCCCATTTACAACCTGACGGTGGATACGGTCCTGCAGTCCGGCACGCCTTACCAGGGGGTGGTGTATACGCAGGATACTTCCTTTGTCCAGCAATACACAAGCACCCTGGGCTGCGACAGCACCGTGACGGTGAACATCAATATCCTGGTAAATGCGGAGGACAGGCCTGCGAAGCCTGCTCCGGCTCTGCGCTTGTTCCCTAACCCGGCTACGGAAGTTTTGCACCTGGAGTTCGATGGCTTTCCCACCGGCCTGGCCCGGCTGAGCATCCGGAGCAGCACGGGGCGGCTCGTGTGGCGGGAGAGCTTAAGCCTCCCCGGAGGTAAGGCACGGCACCGCATTGACCTGGCTGGCTGGCCGCCGGGGGTGTACTTTGTGGCGGTACAGGCCGGCGAAAACATACAATCTCGCCGGCTTGTGAAACTTCAATGATGCCATTAGTTGTGATCAAAAACAAGTTGCCGATCTGAATTTCGACAGTAAGGCAAAGGCTGGAAACCAATGAAATGGTTGAAGCCTTTGCCTTATCGTCAAAACCGGCAACTTATTTTTTGAACAGTCGTTGCCTTGGAAAAGCAACCAACAACAATCGAACCCCTCTACCCCTTGTTCGCCAACTGCCCGCAAGCCGCGTCAATATCCTTCCCCCGGCTGCGGCGAACCGTTACCATCACCCCCTTATCCCGCAGGTATTTTGCAAAATCGTCGATGCGGTGCTCCGCCGCTTTGAGGAATGGCACCCCGTCAATGGGATTGTATTCAATAATATTGACCATTACGGGAAAGTGCTTGCACAATTCCGCCAGGCGGGCGGCGTCTTCCAACCCTTCGTTAAAATTCTGGAAAGCGATGTATTCGTAGCTGATGCGGTTGCGGGTTTTGCGGTAGAAATAGCGCATGGCCTCCATCAGGGAAGCGAGATCGTTCTGCTCATTGATAGGCATAATCTGGTTGCGCTTCTCGTCATCGGCAGCGTGGAGGGAGAGCGCCAGGTTGAACTTCACCTCATCGTCGGCCAGCTTTTTGATCATTTTGGCAATGCCGGCCGTGCTGATGGTGATGCGGCGGGGCGACATGTTGAGGCCGTCGGGAGAAGTGAGGCGATCGACGCTTTCCAGTACATTTTTATAGGCCAGCAGCGGCTCCCCCATGCCCATGTAGACGATGTTGGTCAGCGGGTGGCCGAAGGTTTCTTCCGATTGGCGGTTGACCAGCACGACCTGATCGTAAATCTCCCCCGCGTCGAGGTTGCGCACCCGTTTCATGCGCCCGGTGGCGCAGAACTTGCAGGTAAGGCTGCAGCCCACCTGGGAGGAGACGCAGGCGGTAAAACGGTTGTCGGAAGGTACCGGTATGAGTACCGATTCGATGAGGTGGCCGTCGTGCAGGCGGAAGCGCGACTTGATGGTGCCGTCCATACTATGCTGCACTTTATCCGGCACAATAGCATTGATGGCGAAGTTCTCATCCAGGAACTCGCGCAGTTTTTTAGACAGGTTGGTCATGGCAGCAAAGGAATGGGCACCCTTCGTCCACAACCATTCGTACACCTGTTTGGCCCGAAATTTCGGTTCGCCGATGCCCTTGAACAACTCCTCCAGTTCCAGCTGGCTGAGCTGCCGTATATCCTTCTTATCCGTTGATACCATCACATTTTAATTCAATATCGTGGAAACCGGATTATTCTTCCGGGCTTTGCCAACAATATAACAATCCAGCAATATAACAACATCTCACTCCAGCCCTCACACCGCCCGGCACCGTTCCGCCAGCCAGTCGTGTTCCTCGTCGTTCAGCAGGGGCGTCAATTCTTTTAACACCTTTCGGTGGTAATCGTTGAGCCACTCCTTTTCTTCCGGGGTAAGAATTTGGAGTTCGGCCAGTTGGAGGTCGATGGGGAAGAGGGTCAGCGGTTCGAAGGCGAAGAAGCGGTTATCGCCGGGCGTTTCCTGTTCCACGCAGAGTTCCAGGTTCTCGATGCGGATGCCGTAGGCGCCGGCCTTGTAATAGCCGGGCTCGTTGGAGGTCAGCATTCCGGGCTGGAAGGGCGTTTCTCCCCTTTCGCCCCGGGGGTTGGGGGTAAAGCCCTGCGGGGGTTCGTGTACGTTCAGGAAAAAGCCCACCCCGTGGCCGGTACCGTGGCCGTAGTTGAGGCCTTCGCGCCAGAGGTGCATGCGGGCCAGGGTGTCGAGCTGCACGCCGACGGTCCCTTCGGGAAAAACGGCACGGGAAAGGGCGATGTTTCCTTTCAGGACGAGGGTGTAATGATGGCGTTGCTCAGCGCTCGGTTTGCTCACAGAAATGGTGCGGGTAATGTCCGTCGTGCCTTCCAGGTACTGGCCTCCGGAATCGAGCAGGAGAATTCCCTCCGGATGGATGTCGGCGCAGGTTTCCGGCTCGGGTTTGTAGTGTACGATGGCGCCGTTGGCTGCATAACCCACGATGGCGGCGAAGCTTTCCCCGAAGTAATTGCCCTGAGCTTTGCGGAAGGCTGCCAGTTGCTGCGCCAGCTCGTACTCGCTCACGGTGCGGTTTTGCAGTTCAGCTTCCAGCCAGCGGTACAGTTTCAGCAGGGCGACACCATCCTTGCGCATGGCCTGGCGGATGTTTTTTATTTCCGTTTCATTTTTGATCGCCTTCATGGGGCGGATGATATTTTTGTTGGTCTTCCACTGCGCTTCATCCAGGGCTTCATACAGGTTTATGCTGGTGGATCCGGGGTCGTAGAGTATCGGGCTGTCTTTGTCAAGCCCGGTAAGGAAATCCTCTGTTTCTTCGTAGGGATGTAACTGGACACCGTCTTCCTTCAGCCGTTGCTGAAGTTCCGTCGGGACTTTTTCTTTGTGGACGAACCAGTGGGCGGCTTTATGGCCGATGAGCAGGTAGCTGATGCAAACCGGGTTGTACTCCACGTCGGCGCCCCGGATGTTGAGCGTCCAGGCAATATCGTCCAGCGCGGTGGCCAGGTAGTATTCTCCCCCCTTCATTTGTTCGCGTATCCGGCTGAGCTTGTCGGCCCGGCTCTGCCCGGCGTAAGCAGCATCCAGTTCGAAGGCAGCATTCCGGGGCAAAGGGGGCCGCTCCTTCCAAATCCGGCCGATGAGGCCTTCTTTCCAGGCGACCGACAGGCCCCGGCTCTCCAGGCGGCGGCGCAGGTGGCCGGCCTGGGCCACCGAAAAAACATCGCCGTCGCAACCAACGGTACTGCCCGGCGGCAGGGTTTCCAGCAACCAGTCGATATGCTCGGGCGTGTGGGGTACTTTCAGGCGGTGCAGCACGAAGGGGCCATCCTTCAATTGCTGTTCCGCCTGGATGAAGTAACGCGAATCGGTCCACAATCCGGCGTGGCCGGCGGTGACTACCGCGACCCCTGCCGAGCCGGTAAAGCCCGATATCCAGGCCCGCGCTTTCCAGTGATCGGCAACGTATTCGCTTTGGTGGGGATCCTGGCTGGGTATAATGTAGGCGTCGAGATGAGATTCCGACATTTCCCGGCGCAAGGCAGCCAGCCGCTCTTTGATATTAGTTGTTTTTAACATATTTTTGGAACATTATATGTTGTTGGCCGTATTTTGTGTTACATTTGACGACGCAGGATAAAAGGGGTTTCACCCGGCGCATCCGTCCTTCTCAAAAAGAAGAGCCAGGCAAAAATAGGATTTATCTCTTGTTCCCCGATCCTGCCTGCACTTGCAAAAGATAGAAATTTTGAGTAAATAGCTTATGCAACTCCAAAACTAAAAAGCAACGAAAACATTTTTTATGTATCTTTTATCACAACCTACCGCGAAAGCTGAAAACAAAAATAATAAATGCTGAAGCAGAGTTTAAGCCAGAAGATGCTCCAGAAGCTATCGCCACAGCAGATTCAACTGATGAAGCTGCTGCAGGTGCCGACGGCCATGCTGGAACAGCGGATCAAGGAGGAACTTGAGGCCAACCCAGCGCTGGAGGAAGGATCTGAGCAGGACGACCTGGCCGATATCGGAAATGACAACGAAGAAGGGCTGGCTGACGACAATTTTTCCGATTCCGACGGCGATGATGCCCGGGAGGACCAATATGAACTGGACGATTACCTGAACGACTACATCGAAGACGACCCGGCGTCCTACAAGCTTCGGGCCAATAACTACAGCGCGGAAGAAGAAGACAAAAGCATACCCATACCGGTTGAGCGCACCTTTCACGACCACCTGGAGCGGCAACTGGGCCTGGTGCAATTTAAAGATGACCGGTTAGAAGCCATTGCCCACCAGATCATCGGCAGCATCGACGACGACGGTTATCTCCGCCGGGAGCCCGTCGCCATCATGGACGACCTGATGTTCGCCCAGAATATCTTCGTAACCGAGGAAGAAATCCTCAGTGTGCTGGAGAGGATACAACGCTTCGACCCCCCGGGGATCGGCGCCCGCGATCTACGGGAATGCCTCCTGCTCCAGCTCTACATCAAAAGAGACCAGGAAGAGCTGGAAGACATGAGCCTGGAAGAATGGGACAGCCTGGTGCTGGCCATCGAAATCCTGGAGAACCACTTCGACGAGTTTACGAAAAAACACTATCAAAAGCTTCAGAACCGACTGAATATTACCGAGGACGACCTCAAAGGGGCTATCGAGGAGATCATCAAACTGAACCCCAAGCCCGCCAGCGGATACTCCAGCAGCGGCAGCCGCTCCATTCAATATGTCGTGCCCGATTTCATCATCCTCAACCGCGACGGCGAGCTGGAGCTGACCCTCAACTCCCGCAACGCGCCGGACCTGCGGGTCAACGACCAGTACCGCGACATGCTGCGGGCCTATAAGAAGAACACGCAGGGGCGCCGCGCCAACAAAAAAGAGCGCGAAGCCGTGCTGTTTATCAAACAGAAGATCGACTCTGCCAAGTGGTTCATCGACGCCATCCGGCAGCGCCAGGATACCATGTACCGCACCATGTACGCCATCCTGCAGTACCAGTACGACTACTTCCTCACCGGCGACCCAAAGAAACTGCGGCCCATGATCCTCAAGGATATTGCCGACATTACGGGCCTGGATATTTCCACTGTTTCCCGGGTGGCCAACAGCAAGTTCGTACAGACGGAATTCGGCACCAAGCGCCTCAAGGAGTTCTTTTCCGAATCGCTCTCCACGCAGGAAGGGGAGGAGGTCTCTACGCTGGAGGTCAAGAAAATCCTGGAAGAAGTCATTGCCCAGGAGAACAAACGCAAGCCACTCTCTGACCAGAAGCTGCAAAAGGCCCTGGAAGACAAGGGCTACAACATCGCCCGCCGCACCGTGGCCAAGTACCGGGAGCAGCTGAACATTCCGGTAGCGCGGCTCCGGAAGGAGCTGTAAGCTCCTCGTGCCGCGATCATCCTGATCGCGCGGCCAGCGCAAGCCCTTCCAGTATCACCTCACAAGCCCACCGAATCTGTTCCCCGGTGATGATCAGCGGCGGGGCGATGCGCAGGGATCGGCTGTTGAAGAGGAACCAATCCGTGACCAGCCCCTGCTCCAGGCAATGTTTGATAACGGTCTGTACCCGTTCAAAGCTATCCAGCTCTACCGCCAGCCACAGGCCAGCGCTGCGTACCTCCACAATGTCGGGGTGCTGCAGCAACTCCAGGAATAACTGCTCCTTGGCCTTCACCTGCCCGATCAGATCACTTTCCCGCAAGGTTTCCAGGGTGGCCAGGGCGGCGGCGCAGCTCACCGGATGGCCGCCGAAGGTGGTGATATGCCCCAGGATGGGGTTGACGGACAAGGCGCTCATGATTTTGCGGGAAGCGATAAAAGCGCCGATGGGCATGCCGCCCCCCATTCCCTTGGCCAGCAACAGGATATCGGGCACCACGCCGTACTGCTCGAAGGCGAAGAGGCTGCCGGTGCGGCCGTAGCCGGCCTGTATCTCGTCGAAGATGAGCAGGGCACCCACCTCATCGCACCTTTCCCGCACTTTCTGCAGGTAACCCGCTGTCGGCGGGCGCACGCCCCATTCGCCCTGCACCGTTTCCATGATGACGGCAGCTGTTCTTTCCGTGATCTGCTGCAGGCACCATTCGCAGTTGTATTCGATGTGGCGGATTCCGGGCAGGAGAGGGTAGTAAGCCTGGGTAAAATCCCTGGGCCACATCAGGCTGGCGGCGCCCTGGGTGCTGCCGTGGTAGGCTTTCTTACAAGCCACGATCTCATAGCGGCCGGTATATCGTTTGGCCAGCTTCATGGCACCTTCGGTAGCTTCCGTCCCCGAATTCACAAAATAAACGCTTTCCAATGGATCTGGCAGGCAGCGGGCCAGCAGTTCTGCTAACTGCACCTGTGGCGCCAGGACGAACTCTCCGTAAACCAGCGTATGCAGGTACTTGCCGATCTGCTGCTGCACTGCCTCCACTACCGCCGGGTGCCGGTGCCCCAGGCAGCTGACGCCGATGCCGGCAATGAGGTCGAGGTAGGGTTTGCCGTCCGGGCTATAGAGGTACATGCCCTCGGCCCGTTCGATCTCCAGCAGGAGCGGGGTGGGGCTGGTCTGGGCAATATGCTGCAAAAAAAGTTGTCGTGGAGTGATCATAAGCGTTTAAGATGACAAATGTTATTGAAACATTAAACCGGAAACAGGTACTTTTAACTGAAGTTTTTTTTGACGATCTTGTATACTGGCAAACACTATGCCGGAGCAGCAGTTGAACGGAGCACTATCATTTATGCGGTATTTCCTGAGCATATCATTCATGGCCGTGTTTTTCATGGCATGTGAACACCAGACGGTGCGGCTGGAGGGGTATGCCGTTCATGGCATTGATGTTTCTCATTATCAATCCAGGATCAACTGGGACTCAGTGGTGGGAGAGGAGATCCATTTTGCCTTTGTCAAGGCCAGCGAGGGCATCAGCATGATCGATACCCTTTTTTGCCGCAACTGGGCGGAGATGAAACGCGTTGGCCTCTATCGCGGCGCTTATCATTTCTTCCGGCCCACCCTTCCTGCCAGGTTGCAAGCGGAAAACTTCCTGGAGGCTGTGGAGATGGAATACGGAGACCTCCCTCCGGTACTGGACGTTGAGGTGCTGGACGGCGCCTCCAAGGTCCAGCTCATTACCGGGGTGCGCACCTGGCTTTATATGGTGGAGATCCAGTATAACATGAAACCGGTCCTGTACACGAACCTCAAATTCTACAATAAATACCTTGCCGGCCATTTCAATGATTACCCCATCTGGATCGCGCGCTACAGTTCCCGGGAGCCCAGCCTGGCCTGCGGGCGCGACTGGCAGTTCTGGCAGTACGGCAACGAGGGCCGTTTGAGTGGTATTGACGGCCATGTGGACTTCAATGTCTTCAAGGGCAGCCTGAAGGAGTTGGAAAGCCTCTGTTTTTCTCCTCCGCTCATTCTCAGCGAGGGATTTGCGGCGGGGCCGTGAGGTTGCCGGCGGTTGTCCGTAGGCAGCGCCTGGCGGTGACGCACTGTCCGGAGCCAGGCCGGGATTTTGTCGGCCACAAACCAGCCGGGTCAGCACATACCGGGTTTGCTGGTTTTGGCAAAGGAAAAACCAAACGTTCGCCGGCATAAAAACAAGCCCGCCGTCGCGCAGTATTGCGGCCGGCGGGCTTGTCTGTAAAAAGCGGTTAATAAAAGGGATTATAAGCTGTAGGTTGCTCCGAGCACATAATAGACCTGCAGCGGGTTGTCTGCAATCTCTTTGGCAATAGCCTCCTGTTTGTTGCTTCTAAGGCCCAGTTCGAAGCCCACGCCTACTTTTTTGAACGCCTGGAAGGCAACGCCGTTCACCCACGTCCAGTTGGAATAGTCGGCATTCTCATAGCTCAGGAAATAGGACAAATTGGATTTCCAGTTCACCCCGGCGAGAATTTCCCGGGTGTAGTCCGCCATTATTTTTGCGCCCAGGGACGACTCGTAGGTACTTCCTTCATCGGCAAAAACAAAGTTGTAGTTCAGCGGATGAGCTACTACGATCAGGTTTTCAACCGGGGTCCAGGTGATACCTGTACCAAGGTCGAGGTAACCGGGATTGTTGAAATTCTCCAAAAATGTACTTCTGTATTCCCCAAGGACGGAGATGGCCAGTTTTTCGGAAAGCTTATATCCGAAAAGGGAGGTGAAGTTGATCACGTCGGGAGCTTTCAGTTCTGTCTCCTGGAGTACATTGCCGTCGCGGTCTTTCTCCTGGAGCCGGGCAAACCCGATGTTCAGGTTTCCGCCATTTCTCCAGAAAGTCTTCGGCGTAAAATAGTTGGCAAAGGCGTTGGCGCTGAAAGTAACGCCGAGAGTTGTGCTGTTCGGCTGGTCTCTGGCAAACCAATCGCTGAAGCCGTTCAGGTTGGCGCCAACAATACCGAAGGCCCCGGTTTCCCATCGGGGGAACACCAGCAGTTGCTTGTCAATCCCGGCAATTTCTCCTTTTAATGCGGCTACTTGTGCCTCCAGTTCACCGATTTCTGCTGCTTTCTGTGCTTTTAGTTCCTTCAGTTCTTCCTCCGACTGTGCGGTGACCGAAGCGCCCAGGAAAACCAGGAGAGCTAAAGTCAATAGTGATCTGTACATCATTTTTCATTTTGTTAGATAAAAAAATAACTCAACACAATATGATAGTCAGGCTTTCCCGGATGCGGCGAGCACCTGGGAAGCAAACATCAATCCGTGCTGTAGCTGATTTATTGAATGCCTGAACAGCGTATCATCCGACCTATTCGTTATCCGAATCCGGTTTAGCCCGTTCGAAAACGTCAACTTTTTCCGAGGCTATTTTGCTCAGAGGGATCAGCACCTCGCGGCCGTCTACGGCCAGGACGATCGAAGAATTGTCCATCCGGAGAACCTTTCCCTTTACCCCTTCGATGCCGATCGTATCGCCGACGTTTACTTTGCCTTTATTGTAAAAGGAAGCCAGGAAATTGGCGACTATGTTCCGGGAGGCAAAGCCATAGCCAATGGCGAAAGCCAGCACGACACCTGCCAGGATGATAGACAGGTTGTCCTGGATAAATTCCGTATCTATACGTGCCTGTGAAAGGGCGATCATGGCGATATTGAGAAAAAGAAAATAAAAAACCACGCTGGATATTAATCCGGAAGCGGGTATGCCCAGAGAGTCGCAGGCCGTTTTCACCATATTTTTCAGGAAATCACTGATCAGCAGGCCGACGACAAACACGGCCAGGGCAGAGATGAGAACCGGGATATAGTTCAGGATTTCGCTCATCAGCTGAGAGATCACCGGCATATTCAGGATTTCTGTCGCGGCGACTACAAAGACGAAGAGGAGGAAGTAATAGATCACCTTGGACAGTAGCAAGCTGGGCACCAGCTGGATGTTGCTCTTGTAGACGATCTCTATCTCATTGAGCCGTTCGGCCAGTTTGTCGGCGCCGATGGTCACGAGAATGCGGCGGATAAAGCGGGCGGCGACCTTGGAAACGATAAGGCCGATGATAAAAATGGCAAAGGCGCCTATGAGGTTGGGGATCACAGCCGCAAAGCCGAGCAACAAATCCTGGAGGATTGCCCAAAGGTTGACGCCCTTGTTTAAGACATCAGATTGCAGAGGAATGATCATACTGAATTTTTTTCGGGTTTGAGGGAAAACAGGTTGTTTCGCTAACGGCTGGGAACATCTCCTTCCGGCAGGTGCGGCCCTTCCTTACCTGGATGTACACCGCCCTCGGCAGGCGTCCTGTTGGAGGTCAGATTGGTGTTTACCGAACCGTTTCCTCCAACGGACGATATCAGGACGCCGACCAAAGCCGGCAGGTAGACATCTACGATCTGCCCGATAAATTTGAACAGCCCGAAGGTCTGTGTCAGGTTGTTCTGCACATGCTGCCGTTTCGCAGCATCGTAGTGCCGGGCTTGTTCTTTTTCCAGTTCTTGGAAATTATTCATATCCGATCCTCATTAAAAGGGTTGTTCTTTAAACAATTCTTTCTTCGTTTCCTGAGCCTTGGCCTTTGCCCGTTTGAGTTTCATCTTCACGGCGCTTTCGGTCTTGTCCAGAATATCGGCAATATCCCTGATGGACATGCCGTCCTGGTATTTCATCAGCAAGACGGCACGGTCTCCTGCCGGAATGTTGTCCAGCACCACCTTCAGCTGGCTGATCTCCATCTCCAGTAATTCCTTTTCTGAAGTTCCCTCGTCTACGGGTTCCGCCGCTTTTTCCATTTCGTCCGAAAAGATATCTTTTTGTTTTTTCTTTCGCCTCAGGAAGTCAATACAGTAGTTATAGGTTATGGAATACACCCAGGTCGAAAACTTTGATTTCTCTCCGAACCGCGACAAGTTGAGAAAAACCTTCGTAAAAATCTCCTGGGTGGCATCCTGTGCCAGGGCTTCTTCTTTTAACATGGAGATACACTTACTGTAGATTTTACCGGAGTATCTCTCATACAAAAGGCTGAAACACCTGGAAGCCTGAGTATCGAGGTAATGGTGGATCACCTCGAGGTCTTTCATAGATTTATTACACGTCTTCTCCAAAGGTGTATGGTTTTGGCTTAAGGCGCGTCATCAACAAGTACTTTTTTAGACGCAATTTCTGTCAAAAGATACGCATCAGCCTGTAAAAAACAGTCAATTTTGAAAAATTCCTGCGGATTAGCAAAAAAACAGAAGAAAACAAGCTTTTACCGGTGTTGCGGCCTCTGGCAATATGCCCTGAAAACAGCCCGGCGGAAACAACAAAGCCCCTGCACGCGCGGGCGTACAGGGGCTTGTGTTGTTATATTGAGCTGGCAGCGACTTACTCTCCCACCCTTGCGGGCAGTACCATCAGCGCTGAGCGGCTTAACTTCTCTGTTCGGAATGGGAAGAGGTGGGCCCGCTCGCTATAGCCACCAGCGGCTCTTTAGACAAGTAATGGGAGAGAAAAAGGGCGGCAAAGCGCG
>JAGFJD010000507.1 GCA_024102975.1 Phaeodactylibacter sp.
CCTGGTGAACACCTTGGGCGAACGGACCCTGAATCTGATCCAAAAACGAATTGGAAATGAACAAGCCTGATACCGCTACAACAATGGACAAAACGAACGAACACCGGCCAGGCTACAAGTGGACGAAACTGGGGTGGGTGCCGGAGGAGTGGGAGGTGGTGAAGCTTGAGAAGCTAGCAACCATTCAGAAGGGGGTTGCTAAAGGAAGAAAAAATATTGTCGATCCTGTTTTGCTTCCATACATGCGCGTTGCCAATGTTCAAGATGGTTTTCTCGATTTATCTACTATAAAGAAGATAAAGGTTCCTGAATCAGATGTGGAAAAATATTTGCTTCAACCGGGTGATGTTCTTCTAACAGAAGGGGGAGACTTTGATAAACTTGGAAGAGGTACTGTCTGGAATAACGAAATTGAAAATTGTGTTCATCAAAATCATGTATTTGCAGTTAGGCCTAATAAGAAAAAACTATTGCCATACTATCTTTCTTGCTTGACTGGAAGCCAATATGGACGGAAGTATTTTACTCTTTCATCAAAGCAAAGTACAAATTTGGCCAGTATTAATTCTACTCAATTAAAAGCTTTTCCAATTCCCCTCCCCCCCCTCCCCGAGCAAAAAAACATCGCCGCCATCCTCTCCACCTGGGATGCGGCCCTACAGGCCCTGCAGGAGCTGATCGCAGCCAAGGAGCGGCAGCAGAAGGGGCTGATGCAGCGGTTGTTGACGGGGGCGGTGCGGTTTGGGGAGTTTGTGGAGCCGTGGAAGGAAGTGAAGCTGGGGAAAATATTTTCTGAACGAAAGGAAGTAGGGTATGAAGATTTACCGCTACTTGCGATTACGGCAGAAAGGGGCGTGATTTATCGGGATCAATTGGATAAAAAGGATACTTCAAGTGACGATAAATCAAAATATAAACGCATTTGTCCTGGCGATATCGGATATAATACAATGCGGATGTGGCAAGGAAGGTCTGCTGTGTCGGAATTGGAGGGCATTGTAAGCCCTGCGTACACTATCGTTAAACTAAAAGTGAATGCAGACATCAATTTTTTTGGTTTTTTATTCAAACTACCAGCTACCATTGACTTGTTCAGGAGGTTCTCCCAAGGTTTGGTAAGTGATACCCTCAACTGTAAGTTCACCAATTTTTCTAAGGTGAGGGTGGTTATACCTCCAAGTGTTGATGAACAATCCCGAATAGCGGATGTACTCAAAAGAGCTGAAAACGAGATATCGGCGCTGAGAGAAAAACTCGACACCCTCAAAGCCCAGAAAAAGGGGCTGATGCAGCGGCTGTTGACGGGGGAGGTGAGGACGGTATAGGGCCCGCCAGTCCGGTAGGGGGCGCGGGGGCGGGCGGTTATTGGTTGATTGGCACCCTGAGGAGCAGTTGTTGGTTGTCCTTCCCCTTCGGCAAGCTCAGGGCGAAGCGGCAAGCTCAGGGCGAAGCGGCAAGCTCAGGGTAAAATTGGTTATTGGGGCGCTATAGGGCAGTTATTCGTTATTTGGGCGGCTCCGCGGTTGTTAAAATTGGTTGTTACCGGCGTCCAACGCCGCAACTGAAACAATCGGCATGCGACTGGCGTAATTAAACAATATATAAGCGGCATCCGCAAGTCGGAGACTTGCCCGTTATACCGCATCGAGGCTGCAGCCTCTCGCGAACGAAGACTTAAGGGGTGGATAAAATGGCAGCTGGCAATCAAAAAACAAGCAGGATGGAAAAACCCAACTCTTACCTGGAAGACGACGACTCGCAAGGGCCGGCGCTCGCCTTGTTGCGCAAGCTGGGCTGGGCGTACCTCTCGCCGGAGGAGGCGCTGGCGGCGCGCAATAACCGACTGTCGCAGCCCATCCTGGAGAACATTCTGTCGCAGCAGTTGCCGAAATTCAATGGCTTTACCTACAAGGGAGAAAGCTATGAGTTTTCCCATGAAAATATCCTGCAGGCTGTCACTGAGCTGAAGAACGTGCCGGACGCCGGGCTCGTGCCCACCAATGAAAAGGTGTATGAACTGCTGATCCGCCCCAAGAGCCTGGTGGAGACGGTGAAGGGCGACCGGCGGAGCTACGACCTCTGGTACATCGACTGGGATACGCCGGCCAACAATGCTTTTCACGTCACCGATGAGTTTGAAGTGCAGGGGCTGAAGCAGGTCCGGCGGGCGGATATTGTGCTGTTTGTCAATGGTATTCCCATCGCCGTTATCGAGAACAAGCGGCGGGATAAGGCGCAGTCGGTGGAGGAGGCCATCAGCCAGCACCATACTTACCAGCGCCGGAAGGAAGGCATACCCCAACTGTACCACTACGCCCAGCTGCTGCTTGCCGTGCAGCCGAATAAGGTGCTCTACGGCACCACCAACACTCCGCGCAAATTCTGGTCCTTCTGGCGGGAGCCGGTGGAAGAGGCCGTGGCGCAGCTGATCCGGCAGGAGCGCTATGGCGTGCCGGGGGAGGACCGCCTGCCCACTGAGCAAGACCGCTCTTTGTACAGTATATGCCGGCCGGAACGCCTGCTGGATCTGGCCTACAAGTTCATCGTCTTCGACGGCGGGGTGAAAAAGATCGCCCGCTACCAGCAGTACTTTGCGGTGAAGGAGACCCTGAGGAAGGTGAAGCAATTCACGGCTCAGGGTAGCCGGGAGGGCGGCGTCATCTGGCACACCCAGGGCAGCGGCAAGTCCATCACCATGGTGCTGCTCTCCAAGAGCCTGGAGCTGGACCCCGAGATCGAGAACCCGCGCACCATCCTGGTCACCGACCGCGTCAACCTGGACAAGCAGATCAAAAAGAACTTCATCAAATGCGGCAAGACGCCCGCCCAGGCGCGGAGCGGAAAGGAGCTAGGGTTGTTGATCACCAATGCGCACCCCCGCGTCAAGAACCCCGATATCATCACGGCGGTGGTCGATAAGTTCGACTCCGCGATGAGCCGGGAGGAGTTTCAGAATACCTCGCCCAACATCTTTGTGCTGGTGGACGAGAGCCACCGCAGCCAGTACGGCCGCAACCACGCGCAGATGAAGAAGATGCTGCCCAACGCCTGCTACATCGGCTTCACCGGCACGCCCCTGATGAAAAAAGAAAAGAGCACTGCGGAGAAATTTGGCGGCATCATTCACACCTACACCATCGACGATGCCGTGGAGGACAAAGCCGTGCTGCCCCTGCTCTACGAAGGGCGCACCGCCATCATCGAGCAGCACCGCAAGCAGATGGACCGCGGCTGGGAGCGCATCTTCGCCAACGCCAGCGAAGAGGAAAAGATTGCCTACAAGCGCCGCTACAGCACCGAAGACCAGTTGCTGAAATCCGACAAGGTCATCGAGGAGGTGGCCTACGACATCATCGAGCACTACACCAAATACTGGCAGGGCAGCGGCTTCAAGGCCCAGCTGGCGGCGCCCGACAAGCTCACCGCCATCCGCTACCACCGCATCTTCGAGCAGGACGGGCGCATCAACACCGCCGTGGTCATCTCCCCGCCGGAAAGCCGCGAAGACCCGGGCGACCTCTACGACGACGCCAAAGGAGAGGTAAAGCGCTTCTGGAGCAGCCTAATGGACAAGCACGGGGACGCCGAGACCTACGAAACCAACACCATCGACACCTTTGAGTCCGATAGCCGGGATGTAGAAGTCATCATCGTAGTGAGCAAGCTGCTCACCGGCTTCGACGCTCCCCGCAATACCATCCTCTACCTCTGCAAGAAGCTGGTGGAGCACAACCTGCTGCAGGCCATCGCCCGTGTTAACCGCCTATTTGAAAATAAGGACTACGGCTATATCGTCGATTACCGGGGCATCCTCGGCGAGCTGGATTCCGCCCTGACCACCTACTCCGCCCTGCAGGGCTTCGATGAGGACGACGTAAAGGGGGCCGTGAGCAGCGCCTACCAGGAAGCCGAAAAGCTGCCCCAGAAGTACTCCGAGCTGGTGGACGTATTCAAAACCCTGGAAGGCCGGCGCGACAAGGAAGAACTGGAGCGCTTCCTGGGCGACAAGGAGCGGCGGGATACTTTCTACGAGAAGCTAAGCGAATACGCCAAGTCCTTACACCTGGCTTTGTCCACCGAAGATTTCCACAAGGAAACCCCCAAAGACAAGGTGAGCCACTACCTGGCCGAGCTGCGCTTCTTCACCCGGCTCAAAGCCTCGGTGCAGCACCGCTACGCCGAGTCGATCAACCTGAAAGCCTACGAAGCCCAGGTGCGTAAGCTGATGGACAGCTACATCTTCACCGACGGCATCGAGCAAACCACCGAGCAGGTCAACATCTTCGAAACTGAACGGCGGCAGGAAGAGGTGGAACGGGTCACCGGCAAAACGCCCGCCTCGGTGGCCGACCGCATCGCCTACCGCCGCAAGCGCGAGTGCCGGGAGCGGCTGGAAGAAGACCCGGTGCTCTACAAAAAGTTCTCCCAGCTCATCCAGCAGGCCATCGACGACTTCCAGTCGAAGCGCATCAGCGAAGCCGAATACCTCAAGCGCATGCGGGAGATCGACCGGGACTTCCAGCACAAAACCACCGCCGGAACGCCCGAGTCTCTGAGCGGCCGCCCTACCGCCGCCGCCTTCTTCCGCATCCTCCAGGAAGAATTCCAGGGCCTCGATCACAAGGCCATGCCCGAAGCGCTTGCCCAGGCTTCCATGGAAATTGTAGAAGCCCTCCGCCCCCTCGCCATCCGCGACTGGAAGCAGAACCCCGATGTCCACAAGCAAATGGAGGACGCCATCGACGACTACCTCTACGATTTTAGCCGGGAGCGCGGCTTCCGCATCAAAACCAATATTCTTTTACGTATCTTCGACCGCCTGATCCACACAGCCCGATATCACGAATGGAGGTAAGCGACACCACATACCATCTCGAATACGGCCAGCACCGCATCCCCTTCCGGCTGCGCTACAGCAACCGCAAGACTTTGGGCATCAGCGTTTATCCGGATGAGCGGGTGGTGGTTACTGCCCCTCATGGCGCTTCCGAAGCCAAGATCTGGGAAAAGCTCAATAAACGAGCTGCCTGGATACTGAAGCAGCTCCGCTATTTTCAGGACCTGAACTATCAGCCGACGACCCGGTCGTACGCCGCCGGGTCGACCCACGCCTACCTCGGCCGCCACTACCGCCTGAAGCTCATCGGGACGGAGGGGCCGGAAACGGTTAAACTCAAAGGGAAATACTTTCAGGTATTTGCGAAGGACAAGGAAGACGAGTCCCGCACCGCGAAGTTGATGGAGCATTGGTATCGCCAAAAAGCCCGGCAAAAGTTCCAGGAGCGATTCGACGCCTGCCTGCAGCGCCTGGCGCCGTACCACATCCGGGAGCCCGAGTGGCGGTTGCAGTATATGCCGAAACGCTGGGGGAGCTTTACGCCCAGCTCGACCATCCTGCTCAATCCCATCCTGGTGGAGAAGCCGTTATTGTGTATCGACTACGTCATCATCCACGAGCTTTGTCACGCCGTGCATCCCAACCATAGCCGGGATTACTATGCTTTTTTGGAGCAGGTGCTGCCGGATTGGAGGAGGAGGAAGGGGGTGTTGGAGGGGGGGTGAGGGGTATTTTTTTATTCCTCATTCCTTTTACAAGCACTGTTAATTTCCTTGAAGAGGGCTGTAATTTCAGGAGTTTGAAATTTCCTCACTTTAGCAATTATCTGATCTGCAAACTCCTTCGTTCTATTGCCTGCGTACCAGGATAAAGTTCTTGCATCGGGAAACCTCTCATCGTAGATGGTTTTAAAACGGAAATTTCTGTCTTCCCAACCTATTGTCTGATAATCACTACCATCTAATCTGTCAAAACAGGTTTTTAAAACATCGAACTTTGGGTTTTCTAATAGTTTATTGACTTTATGTAAATCTAAAGCTCCATAATTAGCAAATACCCTAAATCTATCCCCCCAAAAGTGTACAGCAAGACTATTTTCACTCTCTCCCTTAATGTACCACCTTATATCCCAAGCATTCCATTTATGAATTGCCCAATCGGGATTCGGCTGTGTATTCTCCCTTTGGTAAACCTCGGTTTGAAGCCTTTTCCACCATCTATTTTGAATCTCTTGATCCTTACTCATCAATTCGCAGAAGGAGTTCCACTTATCGGCTGAATCAAAAAGATCCATTGCTTTAAGAATTAGTTCTTCATTCATGTCTCATTAACCTTATAGATTGTTACACAATAATTGATACTGCAGGATATATTCTCTGATCCTGTGGTTGTTTTTAGGTAATTCTTCCAAACAAGCATTTAACCAATTCTGAATGTGCCTGTCGAAAGTGACAGGTTTGACCTCCATAGGCACTATTTCAGGAAGCCCTCGATAAATGGATTCTGGATCTTCCTTTGGTTTCGAGATGCTCTGATGCTCGATTTTCTTATTTTCATTTGGAGTTAAGTAGAGGATCTGATACCTATGCGTATTGTTCTCATAGAATCTTTTGTCAGATTGCTTTGTTTTTTGAAAAATTGCCTGGCGCCAATATCTATACAACTGATTGCTTTGGTCAGGTGCCCAATTAGATTTATTCTCAATGACAATAATGCTTTTTGGCTCTTTTCTTTCAATCAGCACATCAATTCTTCCCACTTCTGCGGTAACCTGCCAAGTTCCCGTTTCTGGAGATTCGATCTCTAAAGTTTCAAGGAATTTCAGCAAAAACAGGCCGCCTTGTCCGTGTGTTTCTTTGGCATCAAGTAAGAATTTGAGGAGCCTGCTATGCATCGTTTCTTGAATACAAAAACCGAATTTTTCTTTCAATAAATGGAAAACATTGAAGTTGTGCCCTTCTCTGAAATGCTTTTCCTTGTCAATTAAGACGGCTTTGTACCAATTGGTTATTTCTTCGAAAGAGATATTGTCAAAACGATTTTTCTTTGCCTGAGTGAATATTGCATGTGAGGAAATCACACTATCAACCTCACTTATGCAGGTTGTTTTTTTTGCATTGAGGAAGGAATTCCAGTCATCAACAATAGTTTTGTTGAGAGACTGAAAGCATCCCATTTTATTTTCCAGGATTTTTGAAAAATTGACTATTGCAGATTCCATTATTATTGTCGTTCTGATATGATTGCAATTAAACGCCTCAGATAAGCTTCTTCAACCTTTTCCTTTATTTCCGTTAGTTTCACGCGCTAATGGTTTTGGTTATGGCTGCATGCTCAGCCTTGGCTTGGCAAGTGATGAATGCTCAAAAGCCATTAAAGCCAGGAGTAAGACACAATTCAGAATTGTATACGGGAAGAACAATGTTAAGTTGCCGTCGCGGATATTTTTTTGGAAGTAAGCGGGTAAACAGAATTAATTTGCTAATAAATTCGTAGTGTTCGCGAGTGTCTCTGGCGCGATGCGGCATAATTTTCCAGTCTCTCTCCGGCTGCCGTAGCTTTAGTGAAGGCATGCGACTGGCGTGAACGAGCTATCTTGGCAACATCCGCAAGTCGGAGACTTGCCCCCCGTTATACCGCATCGAGGCACAGCCTCTCGCGAACGAGCCCAGTTTATACTTACTTAGAATAAATGTGTCCGACTACTTATATCCGTCAGAGCCGGTTGACAGGAAGGTTATTGAATGGTTTGACATTCCCCAGGGAGAGGACAACTCGCGAAAACCAACCGCTGAGCATCCATTCTCTAAATCCAACTAACCAGCCCTTAAAGCCGATCCTTTGGTAGAGTACCTCATCTTTACAATACATTCAGTCTTCATTACCTGCCTTATCAACCAACCCCTCCAACCCCAGCTTCCGGTACGCCTCCGGGTCCCGCGTTTTCAGTTCCCGGGCCACTTCCTTCAGTTTCTGGACCAGCAGTTGGTTGAAGAGTTCCTGGTTGGGGGCGGGGGAGGCCGGCGGTTGGATGTCTTTCAGGCCGCTGGGCGGAGGGCCGTCCCACATTTCGCCCTGGCCGGTGATGAGCCAGTTGAGGTTGAAAGTAGGAAAAACTTTTTTTATGGCTTCCAGGAGGTCAATCCTTGGTTTATCCGTTTTGCCTGTAAGAAAATTTGACAGTACAGCTCTGCTGTAGCCTGACTTCGACGCAAACTCAGATTGCGACAGGTTTGTCTGTTTCAATAAAAATTCAACTCTTTCCTTGACAGACATTTATAATTTATTAAAAATAAAATTCAAAAATTATTGTCAATTTTTCTTTATTTTTAAAGAAAAATTTCAATACATTCGTGCTATAGGCACAACCTCCACAAAGTAAAAAACAAAACACTATAATCTGCAATTGTAGTGCCCTAAAAATCTTTGCTCTCCCTTCCCATCCCGGCTCTTCAACAACGGGTATAGCGCGAGCTGTAAGGGGAAGAAGTATATGCCTGCGGCAGGGGAGGGGGGCTTTTGAGCTTGTTTGGAGGTAGTCATTTGGGCTGCAAACGGCCGCTATTGGAACCTCATTTCGGCTATTTTATCGCCCGTAGCCCTGCTATGGGCGATAAAATGAGC
>JAGFJD010000508.1 GCA_024102975.1 Phaeodactylibacter sp.
CCATGGCCAGCACGACATTTTTCCTGGCCTCCAGGGTTCCTTTCCAGGGAAACATCTGGGTGGCGCTGAGGCGAACCCACTGCGGGCCCAGGCGGGTTTCCACCGGCAGGGGAAAAACGCCCAGCCCGGCTTCCGGTTCAGGCAGCTGGCTTACCTGCGGCGCCTTTTCCAGGGCGGCAAGGTAATCCTGGTATAATGCTTTCAATTCCAGGTTAGCGCTGTCGGCCGCCAGCAATAAGCCATCCAGAGACTGTGCGCTGGATCTTTGCAAAGAGATAAACAAGAGCAGGGCAAGCCCTGCTATCATTTTATACGGATATTTCATCAGTCGTTGCATTTTGATTACCAAACCAATCGTTCCATTTTAGCTGCCCTTCTTTCCAGATGCTGTAGAGCACCGGAACGGTGAACATCGTCAACAACTGAAGGCACATCCCTCCGAAAGAAGGTATGGCCATCGGCACCATCACGTCGGCGCCCCGCCCTGTGGAGGTAAGCACCGGCAGTAAGGCCAGTATTGTAGTAGCGGCAGTCATCGTCGCAGGCCGAACCCGGCGCAGGCCGCCTTCTACGATGGCCTGCCGGATGCCTTCGACAGATTTGGGCTGGTTTTCTTTAAACCGGTCTCTGATGAATGTAGCCACCAGGACGCCATCGTCGGTAGCAATTCCAAACAAAGCTAGAAACCCTACCCAGACTGCCACACTGAGGTTGATAGGGTGCATCTGGAACAGATCTCGCATATTAGTGTCAAACAGTTCGAAATTCATGAACCAGGATTGGCCATAGAGCCAGATCATGATAAACCCACCCGAGAATGCGATGAACACACCGGTAAACACCATCGTGGTGACCGCTACTGAACGGAATTCGAAGTACAGGATGAGGAAAATTATCCCCAGAGCAATGGGCATCACAATACTCAGGCGTTTACTGGCCCTGACCTGCTGTTCGTAAGTGCCGGCAAAACGGTAGCTGACCCCGGGAGGCACCACCAGTTCGCCACTATTGATCTTCTCTTCGAGGAACCGTTGAGCATTATTCACCACCGTCACTTCCGCCTGGCTGGGGTCCCGGTCAAAGAGGACGTATCCCACCAGGAAGCTGTCTTCACTTTTGATGGATTGGGGCCCTTGCCGGTATTCGATATTTACCAGTTCGCCCAGCGGGATCTGGCCGCCGGACTTTGAAGGCAGTAATATCCGCTTGACAATTTCAGGGTCGCTACGTAACTCCCGGGGGTAACGGACGCGAACCGGGAAGCGCTCGCGCCCCTCCACCGTCGTGGTCATCATCATGCCGCCAACCGCAGCCTGAATGTGCTTCTGCACCTGCTCTACGGACAGCCCGTGACGGGCAATGGCCTGGCGATCGATCTTAAATTCCAGGTAGGGCTTGCCGACAATGCGGTCGGCGAAAACGGCTGATGCTTTGACTCCTTCCACCTCTTTTAGGTATTTCTCAAGCTGCAGGCCAAACTCCTCGATCGTTTTCAGATCCGGCCCTTTCACTTTAATGCCCATAGGCGCGCGCATGCCCGTTTGCAGCATCACCAGGCGGGTCTCAATGGGTTGCAGTTTTGGAGCGGAGGTCACACCGGGCAGTTTGGTAGCCGCTACGATCTCCTGCCAGATGTCATCCGGGCTTTTGATGTGCTCCCGCCACTGGCGGTAGTACTTCCCATTGCGATCTTGAATAAGAGCTCCGTTTTTATCTCTGAGATATTCACCATTCCCATCTACTTTAAACCTGATGCGGTGGCCGTCTTCATCCACCTTGTATTCCGGTTTATACAGGATGATGTTCTCGAACATGGAAACCGGGGCGGGGTCCAGGGCGCTTTCTACCCGCCCCATTTTCCCGACTACCGATTCCACCTCCGGGATAGCGGTAACAGCCATGTCGAGCGCCCTCAGGTAGTTGGTGTTCTGCTGAATGCCGGTATGCGGCATGGAGGTTGGCATAAGTAGAAAGGAACCTTCATTAAGGGAGGGCATAAACTCCTGCCCAGTGTTTTTCAAAATAGTAACTCCCCATATAATAATTCCGGTGACCGAAAGCAGGAACAACCAGCGAAAGCGTATGAAAAAACGAAGGACCTGCTCGTAGAAATGAATGAGGGTGAAGAAAATCACCATCAACAAAGTAATAATGCCACCGACGAATATAAAATTCGTCATCACACTCACATTGACGCCCAAAGGCATCCAGGCACGGGTAAGGAAAAAAGCGACCAGGCCGGCATAAAAGATGTTTTTGCCCCAGGCATAAACATTGGTGGCCTTTTTAGAGAGATTATCGCTGATCCATATACCCGCTAATTCGAGCAAGGATACAGAAATGACGATCATACCAAGCCAGAAATTGAAAAGAGTTGAGACTAAGACACCACCCACCAGGAGAACCAAATTAGAAAGATACCGCCAGCGGCTGCTCCTGGGCTGTATGGAGAATAGGCTGTGCGCCAGTGGGGGCAGCACAGTGATGGCAAGTACAATTGAAGCCAGGAGCGCAAAGGTCTTGGTGAAAGCCAGCGGCCGGAACAGTTTACCCTCCGCCGCCTCCATCGCAAAGACGGGCAGAAAACTCACAATAGTGGTAGAAACCGCCGTTATTACCGCCGATGCCACTTCAACCGTAGCTTCATAAATGGTCGTCATCAGGGATTTCCCCGGCGGCGCCTCTTTTATGTTTTTTACCATGCTTTCCGTCAGCACGATCCCCATGTCAACCATGGTGCCAATAGCTATGGCTATCCCGGAAAGGGAAACGATATTGGCGTCGATGCCGAATTGCCGCATGGCAATGAAACATATCAGTACCGCCACTGGCAGCGCGCCGGAGACCAAAAGCGATGATTTTAGGTTGAACAGCATGAGGATAACCACGATCACCGTGATGAGCACTTCCAGGGTGAGCGCTTCTTCCAGGGTGCCGATCGTCTCCTGAATCAGCTGGGTGCGGTCGTAAAACGGTATGATCTTGACCTGTGAGACAGTGCCGTCTTCCAGCGTTTTGGTGGGAAGCCCGGGCTCGATCTCCGCGATCTTGGCCTTTACATTTTTTATCACCTGCATGGGGTTGGAACCGTAACGGGCTACGACTACCCCGCCTACCGCTTCGGCGCCCGATTTATCCAGTGCGCCTCGACGCGTAGCCGGGCCGATATTCACCCGGGCAACGTCCTTTACGTAAAGGGGAACGTTGTTGTTCACCGCCACTACTGAGTACTCAATATCCTCGATGTTCTTGATGTACCCGAGCCCCCGTACGAAGTATTCGGCAAGGTTGATCTCCATGGTCTGCGCGCCGATGTCAATATTGCTGCTTTTGACTGCCGCCATCACTTGTTCCAGCGTGATGCGGTTGGCTTTCATGGCATCGGGGTCAACATCGATCTGATACTCCTTGACAAAACCTCCAACAGAAGCTACTTCCGAGACCCCTTCAGCGGAGGATAACCCATAGCGCACATAAAAATCCTGAATGGTGCGCAGTTCATGCGGGTCCCATCCTCCGGTAGGGTTGCCTTCGGAGTCTCTCCCCTCTAGCGTGTACCAGTAGATCTGCCCCAATGCTGTAGCATCCGGCCCTAGGGATGGCTGAACGCCATCGGGCAGCAGGTTGGCAGGCAAGGAGTTCAACTTTTCCAGAATGCGGGACCGGCTCCAATAGAAGTCGATATCATCCTGAAAAATGATGTAAATGGTGGAGAACCCGAACATAGAGTTGCTCCGGATCGTCTTCACTCCGGGAATGCCCAGCAGGGCCGAAGTGAGCGGGTAAGAGATCTGGTCTTCCACATCCTGAGGGGATCGTCCCATCCAGCGGGTGAAGACAATTTGTTGGTTCTCGCCGATGTCGGGAATGGCATCTACAGCCACGGGGTCTCGGGGCAGCCAGTTTACATTGAGGTCGAAGGGTGAGGTGACGATCCCCCATCCGGCAAAAAACAGGAGTAGAATCCAGGCAACCAGCTTATTCTCCAGAAAGAATCGAATAGTTGCGTTGAGCATAAGCCTTAATCAGTTTTATATAAATCGATGACGCCTTCTGGGCGTAAAGTAACGACTTTAACCACTGCGATGAAATATCGAGTGGCACATAAAAACGGACTGTGGCCTATAGGCGGAAGACCTGCAACAACACGGATATGTCGTTGAGGACAATGGGCGGTTTGTACGTTAAGTAGTGGAGTGTATTGGAATCTGTGGCAGGCAGTTGGAAATCAAGAGCTAGGAAAGTTGCAGCCAGGAGAACCGGAAGGTTTTTAAGATCGATACGGAAGGGCTGAGCCAGCTGTTCTTCATCCGATTTGACGTATTCTGTCTCGTCATTACAACAGCTCTTTTTTTCTTGTTGGAGCCCCTCTTCTCCGGAACTGTGGATAGGACAACCCTTCATCGCCTCTACATGGTGGCATGGCTCTGCCTCCATGAAAACAGCCATACTCTTCAGCTCACTCCCGCAGTAGTGCTTGTTGAGCACAATGCCTGTCGAGCTAAGCAGAAGCAAAAAAGCCAGAGTAATATGGGCTATCCTGTAGAGCAATTTGTTTTTTGTTTTTGCAAAGATAAAATAGTCTGAGGAGAAGGTTTTATACAATTTTGGTGCTTCTTTATATTATACTGGCGATCAAAATGAACTATCTCTCTTATCCTTGAACTTGGCAAAAGGATAAAACTCAGGAAAGTGAATAAAATTTGTAGCTTTCTCTGTTTCTCTTCGGTAATCAAGTGTACTTTAAGACAGGGAATAGCGTGATACTCCCCCCCTATCAAAAAGGGCCTCCCAAAACCACCAAAAATCCCTCTTGACAATCAGCACGTTACAAACCCAAAATCTGTTATCAAAAACGAGTACCTTTATGATATGGAAAAACGTGCCGCCATCTACGCCAGGGTCTCCGCTTTAGACAAGACAACAAGGGACAGGACCGATAAAATCAACGGAAAACAAATGTATTGAACTTTCATGTAGTATGAATTTTAGCAGTCAGCAAAATTTTGCCAGGAAATATTCCAAAAACAATTATGGAAATGCTAGAATTTCTCACAAGAGAAAACATTAGTTTGCTTGCCGCAAGCCTCAGCATTGTTGGTTTTTTCTTAACGGAAAGAAAACACAAAATACTGCTCTTGTTTGCTGCAATCGCAATAGTTGTTGCTGTGCTTGGTAATGAAAAGAAGGGGTTAAAAAAGTCGGAACTCCTCTGTGAACATCCTGCAGATTATCGTTTTGGGAGGATAATAAAAATAGGTGATCTTCACTCAAACGGCGTGTATGGCGAAACATACAATGAGAACAGAAGCGTAAACATCGGTGAAATGATTATTGATGAAGGATTTAGAGCAGGGTATGATATATATGGACAACTTCGTGATGACTTTGATTGGGAAAGCTTGGATGGTATTGTTTCCATCAGGCAATATGACAAATACTTGCCCACTATAGAGGATTTTAAGAGCAGCATGTACCCAACCGTATACATTGGCACAATGCCTAGAGATGAAACATTCTTAAACAGAAAATACCATGGCGATTTCAATGGGGATGGTGACGTTGAGTGCGTATATATATACAAAGTAAGGACTTCAAATGAATACTCTTTCGGGAGATGGGGGTCAGCAGCATATATTGTAGCATTTTCGGACCCGACAATCCCCCTAATCGTATTCGAGTGCCCGCTTGATGCTGGAACTGCTTATTTTCAAGCAAGATTCAAGGTTGAAAATGATTCAAACTTCGGAGGGAATGAATTGACAGTCAAGTGTTATGACCAGTTTGCTGGAGAACTACGCTGGTTTGCTACTTATATGATGACGTTCAATGAAGGAAATTGGAGTGTGTTTTCTAGGAAGATTAAGTGAGGAGTATTGGTGAAACGAATTTTCCGTACTATTACCACAGAACCTTTTAGTTAGCATTAAAAGTCAAGCTCAATGGGTAACATCACAACGAAATTGCTGTGATTTGAATCCAAAGGGAAGGTCGAGGAACAGCGGTAACCCACCCTAAAATCTGGCAAAAAGTGTATCAAAAAAAGTCTCCCTCCAAAAACGAGTTCCTCCCCCCCACAAACACTGGCTTCCCCGCCCTCTCCAACCCCCGGATAAGTGTATCACGACAAGTTATAACTTGTTTTGCTATAGCAAATTTATTTATCCGTCTTTATACTGACACAGCGCCTCCTCCTCTTACAAACACGCACACCGCACGTACTCCATCACCTCCGGAAAAAAAACATTGAACTCCTCGTTCAGCTCCTCAAAATGCAGGACGAGGCTTTCCAGCACTCCGTCAAGGCATTCCGGGCGGCTCACCCGCGCCTTCATGCGGCGGAAAGCGATGGCCAGGCCGTTGTGGGAGCCATAGGAGCGCAGCCAGTCGTCGGCGATCATCAGGGGGAGGTGTTGTTGGAGGCCGGGCGGCATGAGGCCCATGTTTTCTTCCAGCGTCCGGTATACATCCCGGGTGAATTCCGCCAGCGGCTTGTCCGAATATCGTTGCCAGTTGACCGACAGCAGGTAGTCGTAATACACATCCACGATCACCGGCGCGTATTTGCCGTGCCGCTCGTACAGGCGGCGGACGCCCTTCAGCACCTCGGGGTGGTTGTCGGTATAGGTGTCTATGGCGCGGTGCAGGCGCACGCCTTCCTGTATGGGCTCGGGGTATTGCCTCACCTGTTTGTTGCTGAGGTAATCGGCCAGGAAGTTGCCGATCAGCAACTCCTCGCGTTCGCAGGAGAGGAAAAAGTGGGCCAGGAAATTCATATCAGGTGTTCGTGATTTCTAAAGAATACAAATTGAAGGGTAGATGGTTGAACTTACAGGTTCCTGGCGGCTCGGTGAGGCGCCGGAAGCAGTTTTTGGCAGGCAGCGTTTATGGGAATTTTGTTTATTTTTATAATAACGAGAAAATTTTAACTGAGTAAAATTTATTTTCGGATAAACAATTCAATATCCTTCGAAAAGTGAATTTTCTGCCCCAATTCAGCCTGGCATCAAAGTTCCGGCCTTCCTGCCAAAGCAGCTAATTTCACACTTATGTTCCTCTTCATCTGAATTCTTTTATCTTTGCGCCGCGAAAAAAAGGACAGGATGAACGGGATTTTCAGGATTGACAGGATGCAAACCTGCCCGATGCATCAACTTTGATTTACGAAAAAACATCAATAATATATGGGACTGAAGTGTGGCATCGTAGGCCTGCCGAACGTCGGGAAGTCTACCCTTTTCAATGCATTGACCTCCGCCAAAGCGCTGGCGGCCAACTACCCCTTTGCGACCAAGGACCCCAACATCGGGGTGATCACGGTGCCGGACAAGCGGCTGGACAAGCTGGCGGAACTGGTACAGCCCAGGAGCGTGGTGCCCACCACCATCGAAATCCTGGACATCGCCGGGCTGATCAAGGGCGCCAGCAAGGGCGAAGGGCTGGGCAACCAGTTCCTGGCCAACATCCGGGAGGTCGACGCCATCGTGCACGTCGTCCGCTGCTTCGAAGACCCCAACGTGGTGCATGTCGACGGGGAGGTGGACCCGGTGCGCGACCGGGAGGTGATCGACATGGAGCTGCTGTTCAAAGACCTGGAGACCGTGGAGAAACGCCTGGAGCGCCTCCGCAAACAGGCCAAGAGCGCCAAAAAGGAAGACCTGAAGGCCGTAGCGGTGACCGAGCACATCAAAGAAAAACTGGAACAGGGTGTCCCGGCACGGTTGCTGGAACTGGACGAAGACGAGAAAGCCCTGGCCAGGGACATGTTCCTGCTGACGGCCAAGCCGGTGCTGTACGTCCTCAATGTCGACGAAGATTCCGTCCACGACGGCAACCGGTTCACCCAGGCATTCAGCCAGGCGGTGGCCGGCGAAAATGCCGAGATCATCTGGATCAGCGCCGGCATCGAAGCGGAGATCGCCCAGCTGGACAGCTGGGAGGAACGGGAGGAATTCCTGGAAGCCATGGGGCTGGAAGAGCCGGGCGTCAACAAGCTCATCCACGCCAGCTACCACCTGCTGGACCTCATCACCTACTTCACCGCCGGCGAAAAAGAAGTGCGTGCCTGGACGATCCGCCGGGGCTGGAAAGCGCCCGCCGCCGCCGGGGTGATCCATACCGACTTTGAAAAAGGCTTCATCCGGGCAGAGGTGATCAAGTTCGACGATTATGTGAAGTACGGCTCCGAAAACGCCGTCAAGGAAGCCGGGAAGATGGGCGTGGAGGGCAAGGAGTACGTGGTGCAGGACGGGGATGTAATGCATTTTCGGTTTAATGTGTGATTGATGGGGGAAATACGGTGGAAATACAGTGGAAATACGTGGAAATGGATGGAAATGTGGTGGAAATGGATGGAAATGGATGGAAATGTAAAGTGGAATGGAAAAGTATTTTATTGCATACAAGCCTTACGGGACGCTCAGCCAGTTTACCAAGGAGCATCCCAGCCACCACACGCTGGGGGAGCTGTTCCAGTTTCCGAAGGACGTGTATCCCGTCGGGCGGCTGGATCAGGACAGCGAGGGGCTGCTGATCATCACCAACGACAAGCGGCTGAACCACTTCCTGCTCGACCCGTCGTTCGCCCACAGCCGCACTTACCTGGTGCAGGTGGAGGGCGAGCCGCAGGCGGAGGACATGAAACAACTAAGGAAGGGCGTCAAAATCCGCGTCGGGAAAAAGGAATATACCACCCTGCCCGCCCAGGCGCTCCTCCTGCCCGCGCCGCCTTCCGTCCCCGAGCGCGACCCGCCCATCCGGGTACGCAAAACTGTACCGGATTCCTGGATCGAGCTGGAGCTGAAGGAAGGCAAAAACCGGCAGGTGCGGCGCATGTGCGCCAAAGTGGGCTTTCCGGTCCTGCGCCTCATCCGGTCAAAAATCGAACGGCTGGAAATCCGGGACATGAAGGCGGGCGAGGTGCGGGAGATGGAGAAGAAAGAGATTTACCGGTTGTTGCGGTTGGGGTGAGGGGGGGCGGTTGACACAGTTTTTTGAACAGTCCCTGCAATGCGCCAACAACCATTCAACAATCAAGCAATCGACCCTCAGAACAATGCAACCATCTAACCATTCAACCATCCAGCCATCCTCCCCCTCTCCCACTCTCCTCCTCGGCACGGCAATGTGGGGGTGGACGGTGCCCCGCGCCACCTGTTTCGATCTGCTGGACCGTTTCTACCGGGCCGGCTTCCGGGAGGTGGACGGCGCCACCAACTATCCCATCAACAAAAAACCGGAGGACTTCCGCAAGGCGGAAAACATCCTGCTGGAGTGGATAAAGGCCCACGAGGTACAAGACCTTAAAGTGATGATGAAGGTGGGCAGCGTCAACAACCTGCGGACGCCGGAGAACAACCTGGCCAAAAGCTTCCTGCTTATGTTGCTGGACGAATACCGCAGCGAATTCGGGCCCAACCTGGATACTTTCATGATCCACTGGGACAACCGGCAGGAAGAAAAGGGCATCCGGGAAAGCCTGGAGGCGCTGGCCATCGCCCGGGAGCAGGGCCTGCGGACCGGCCTTTCCGGCATAAAACACCCCGGGATTTACGCCCGCCTTAACCAGGAATTCAGCCTGGATTTCCGCATACAGGCCAAGCACAATATCCTTCAGTCGGACTACTCCCGCTACCAGGCTTTTCACGGGCGCGCCGGGTTCATTGCCTACGGCATCAACGCCGGCGGCGTAAAGCTCGACCCGGGCCAGTATCGTGCGGACAGTTCCCTCCGGGCCAGGGGCGGAAACGTAGCGGAAGAACACCCCCTGACAGAAAAACTGCAGGCCATCCTTAAGGAGGCCAACCAGCGGGGCGGCCGCCCGCCGGTTTCCAGCTTCAACCACTGCGGCCTGGCCTTCGCCTGTCACAGCCCGGATATGGAGGGCATCCTGCTGGGGGTTTCCAGGCCGGAGCAACTGGAAGACAGCATGAGTTTTTTCGAAGCCCTCAGAACTTACGGCTACCAGGATTTGTATGATAGCTTAAAGAAGCTAACGGAATGAGGAGCGCAAGAGAAAAGTATGATTTTCTGATCGTCGGCGGCGGCATTTTCGGCATCTACGCGGCGCTCTACCTGTCGAAATCCGGCCTGCGCACCTGTATTGTGGAGAAGGAAAAAGAATTGCTGAAGAAAGCCTCCATCGTCAACCAGGCCCGGCTGCACAGCGGGTACCACTACCCCCGCAGCGTAGCTACCGCCCTCATGTCGGACGACAACAAAGCGCGCTTCACTGCTGACCACCAGCAGTTTATCAACTTCGAATTCGAGAAGTACTACGCCATCGACCGGTTCGGGTCCTTTACAGACCACCTTCAGTTCGAGCGGTTCTGTGAATTCATCGAGATCAAATGCGAGCCGGTGCTGCGGCATCCGCTGTTCAACTATCACCGGCTGGAAGCCCTCTATTCTACGGTAGAATACACTTTCGACCCCATCCTCATCGCCGAGCACTACCGGCAGCAGCTGAAAGCGCATGCCGGCAACATAGAGGTGCAACTGTACAGCCAGGTAGGACGGGCCGAAGCCAGGGGCGATGTGTGGGCCATAGAACTGCGCAACCTGGAAAGCGGCCGGCAGCAGGAAGTTGAAGCCCGGCAGGTGATCAACGCTACCTACGCCGGCAGCAACGCCATCAACCGCCTGTTTGGCCTGCGGGATATCGACCTGATGCACGAGATATCCGAAATGGCCTTCGTGACTTCCCCGCAGGTAAAAAACATAGGCCTGACGGTGATGGACGGGCAGTTCGGCTCGATCATGCCCTACGGCCTGTCGGAAATGCTCTCTCTGTCCTCTGTGGCTTATACCCACCACAAAGTCTCCTATGACAACCTGCCCACGTTCGACTGCCAGGCCCTGAACCCGGAATGCCGGCCGGACTTCCCCTCCATCTGCAGCCCCTGCCCGGCCCGGCCCCGTTCCAACTACCGCAAGATGATCGGCCAGATCAAGCATTATTTTGCAGATGAGGTAGAGTTCCATTACTTCACCTCCATGTACACCATCAAATCCAAACTGAAGGCCAACTACATAGACGACGGGCGGCCTACAGAGATCTCCGTTCTCAATGAAAATCCACGATTTTATTGCATCTTTGCCGGAAAGATCAACTCCATATACGAAGTGGAAAAAGTAGTTACCGTTTAGCCCTAATAACAATCAGATATGGCCAATCAAGTACACGTTTCCTCCGAGATCGGGAAACTCCGGCGGGTCATTGTCCACCGCCCGGACGAAGGCATCGCCCGCATCTCCCCCAAAAGAGCAGAAGAACTGCTGTTCGACGACATCGTCTACCTGCCCCGCATGCAGGAAGAGCATGACATTTTCACCAACGTGCTGCGCGCCTTCGTCGGCAACGAGAACGTCCTGGGCACCACCAACCTGCTGCGCGAAGCCCTGCGCCACGACGAGGAGAGCAAGCAGGAGATGCTGGGCAAAATCGTCGATTACGAAGAGCTGCCCACCACCTACCTGGACATGTTGCTCGAAATGCCGGACGAGCTGCTCGCCAAGGTCCTGGTCAACGGCTACTACCCGGAAGAAGACTATTTCCTGTTCGACCCCATCCCGAACTTCATCTTCACGCGGGACATCGCGGTGACGGTCAACGACCACGTCGTGATCACCAAGCCGGCCAAGGAGGCCCGCTTCCGGGAAAACTACCTGACCCGCTTCATCATCTGGGCGCACCCCATTTTCCGGGAACTGCGGGACAGCGGGCGCATCATCAACCTGAACCGGGTGGACGAGTTCCCCCCCTCGCGCCGGGGCGAGATGATCTCCATCGAAGGCGGCGACATGATGGTGCTCAACAAGGAGTACCTGCTCATCGGCTGCAGCGAGCGCACGACCGAGTACGCGGTGAAATCGCTGAAGGACGTCCTGCTCCAAAAAGGGGTGATCAAACACGTCGTGCAGGTCAATATCCCCAACGACCGGAGCTTCATGCACATCGACACGGTATTCACCCAGGTCAACCGCAACCACATAGTCGCTTACAAGCCCATCGTGAAAGACGGGCTGGGTTCGTACGTGACGGTTTACGGGCAGGATGGCGTGGAGCGCCACTACCCTACCGTCAAGGACTTCATCGTGTCGGAGATCAATTCAAAAATGAAGTTCATCTGGAGCGGCGACGGGGAATCCCCCTACCAGGAACGGGAGCAATGGACGGACGGCTGCAACCTGGTGGCCATCAAGCCCGGCGTTGCCCTCACCTACGACCGCAACCCCATGACGGAACGGGCTTTCGAGAAAGCAGGGTACCGCACCGCCCACGCCCGGGAATTGCTGGCCGCTTTTAAGGACGGCATCATCAAGCCGGAGGAGGTCAACGACACCATTATCCTGCTGCCCTCCAACGAACTGTCGCGGGCCCGGGGCGGCTCGCATTGTATGACCTGCCCGATCGAGCGGGAGGATTTGTAGGAGGGGCTGCGGTTCGCCGTTCGCGATTCGCTGCTCGCTTTGTGAGCTGCCAGCCGCGAACAGCGAACAGCGCCCGTCTTCGCTATGCTCTTCCGGGTAAAAACAGCGAACAACCTATAATACATGTACACCCACGAGTTCCAAAAACGCGTGCGCTACGGAGAGACCGACCAGATGGGATACCTCTACTACGGCAACTACGCCCAGTATTATGAGATCGGGCGGGTAGAGCTCATCCGGTCGCTGGGCCTTACCTACAAGGCGCTGGAGGCGGAGCACGGCATCATCATGCCGGTGATGAGCCTGAACGTCCGTTACGTCCGGCCCGCTCTGTACGACGAGCTCATCACGATCCGGACGACCCTGCGAGAACTACCCGGCCAGTATATTGTTTTCCATATGGAGTTATTCAACGAAGCGGGAAAACTGGTGAACGGAGGGACGGTAAAATTGTGTTTTGTCAAAATCGACACGCAACGCACCATCCCCGCCCCCGATTTTTTAGTGGAAAAACTGAAGCCGCATTTTGAAAAAGATTGACCTGCAAGCGATACAGGATTATTTTCTCAACCACCCCCTGGTGAAGAATACCGTACGGTGGACGAAAGAGCACTCTCTGCCCGGCTTTTTTAAGGTGCCGATTTACGACGTGACGGTATTTCTATACCACGAATCCCAGCGCTACGACCTCTTTACCCGGGCAAATGCCATCGCCTTCAGTTTTTTCCTGTCGATTTTCCCTTCCCTGATCGGCTTTTTCACCCTTATCCCCATTTTCAAGTGGGCGCTGATCGACTACCTGCCGGAAGGAGAGAACTTCGACCTTTACCTGCGCAGCGAAATCCAGCGCATACTGCCCGGCGTAGCGGGGGAGCGCCTCTTCGCCTTTGTCGACGACATCACGAACAACCCCCGCTTCGGGCTGCTGTCTTTCGGCTTCATCCTCGCCATTTACTTTGCCTCCAACGGCATGCTGGCCCTGATGCAGGGGTTCGAAAAATCGTACCAGAAAACCTTTAAGAAGCGGGGAGAAATCCGCAAGCGGCTCATCGCTACCGGCCTGACCTTGCTGCTGGGCGCCCTGCTCATGGGCGCGGTGATCCTGATTATCCTTGGAGAGTTCCTGCTGGGCCTGTTCTACGAACTGGTCCACTGGGATGCGTTCACCGGCGCAATGATCCAGGTTCTGCGCTGGCTGGCCATCCTGCTTCTTTTTTATTTTGGCATCGCCATCATATACCGGTACGGCGCGTCCGCCATCCGGCGGTTCCAGATTTTTTCTCCCGGCGCCACCCTGGCTACGGTGCTCTGCATCATCACCTCTCTGGCCTTTTCGGCATACGTCAACGAATTCAACACCTACAACGAGCTTTATGGCTCCATCGGCGCCATCATCGCCCTGATGCTGTGGATACAGCTCAACTCCCTCATCCTGCTGGTCGGCTTTGAGCTGAACGCCAGCATTGCCATCAACCGGGATTTGAAAGCGGAGATTGAGGAGGAAGGGTTGTAGGAATGATGCAGGATGGCCAGCCGGAGCCGAGCGGCCAGGATTTTGAAAAAGGCGTCATCTTTCCCACTACTTTTCGACCTGGGCTGGTCATTTTTTCTTTCCGCGTGCTTAACTTTGGCGAACGATAAAATCCTGATCTGATCATGAAAAAGGCTCTTTTCCTCCTGGGCTTTGCGGCTGCGGCATCCCCCGCCCCTGCCCAGGTTCACTTCCAGGACGCCTCCGCCCTGGCCGGAGTCAACAATCCCGGCAAAAACTACGGCGTCGCCATCGGCGATTACGACAATGACGGCCGGGACGACATCTACGTATCCCGGCATATTTTGCCCAACCTGCTATACCGCAACAATGGCGACGGGACCTTCACCGACGTGGCGGCCCAGGCAGGGGTAGCCCATGCCGGCACGACCACCTGCAGCGTTTGGGGAGATATTGACAACGACGGCGACCTCGACCTGTACCTCGGCAACCGGGACGAGGCCAACATCCTCTTCCTCAACAATGGCGACGGTACCTTCTCCGACATCAGCGAAAGCGCCGGCGTCAATTCCCTCTACCGAACCCGTGCCGTCCTGTTCGGCGATATCGACCGGGACGGATTCATCGACCTTTACGTCGCCAATATGACCGCCTACAACTACATGTACCGGAACAACGGCGACAACACCTTCACCGATGTTACCGAAGCGACGAACACCCAGGACTTCGGCGTGGCTATGGGGTCCCTCTTCTTCGACTACGACAACGACGGCGACCTCGACCTGTACCTCACCCACGACGCCAACCAACCCAACATCCTTTACCGGAATAACGGTTCCGGCCCTTTTACCAATGTCTCCGCCCAGTCCAACGCCAACTACGCCGGCCAGGGAATGGGAGTCGATGTCGGCGACCTGAACAACGACGGGTTCCTGGACATATACATCACCAACCTCTATGAGAACGCCCTGCTGCTCAACAACGGCGACGGCACCTTCACCGAAATGGCTGCCGAGGCCGGCGTGGACGACCTTGGCATGGGCTGGGGCACGCTTTGGCTGGATTGCGACAACGACGGCCTGCAGGATATATATGTCAGCAATGACAGTTATTTCTCCCCTTACCCCAACCTGTTGTACCGCAACCTAGGCAACCAAACCTTTCAGGTTGTCAGCCACGGCTCGCCCCTGGCCAGCATGTACGGCGGCTACGGCGCCGCTTCGGCAGACTTCAACGACGACGGGATGGCAGACATTTTTTTGGCCAACAGCGGCAACAATGATAACAACCAACTCTTCCTGAACCTGACCGACAACAACAACAACTGGGTTAAAATAAAACTTACAGGCACCCAGAGCAACCGGGCGGCCATCGGCGCCCGGGTGGAAATCGAGGCCGGAGGGAAAAAGATGATCGACGAGGTCACCGCCGGGGCATCCTATGCTTCCCAGAACAGTTTTGTCCTCCACTTCGGGCTGGGCGATGCCGAAGCGATTGACCGCATGGTGGTGCGCTGGCCCAACGGGCTGGTAGAGGAATACGGGCAACTGGCGGCTAATGCCACTTACCAGTTCACAGAAGGAGAAACCCTGACATCCACCTTTTTCGCTTCGGATGAAACCAGGGCTGAGTTGCAAGCCTGGCCCACCCTTATCCATGAGCGGTTAACGCTGTCTGTCAACCTGGAACAGGCAGGGCGCTTCCAACTTGCCGTCAAAGACATCAACGGAAGGCTGGTAGCCCAACTTGCTGAAGGGCATTACCCGGCGGGCATGCATGTTTGGGAATGGATGCCAGGCGAGGTGCCGGCAGGCGTTTACTTCTGCCACCTGAAAACCCCGGCAGGGCAGCAGGTTGTAAAGGTGGTTTTGCCTCTTAGAAAAAATTAAAAAAAATATTCCTATGCTGCATGATTTTTTTAGCACTCCTTGCTACTGCGCTTGCAGTTAAGACCAACAAATCTACGCACATTGAACAGAGCTATACGCTACTCAAAAATGGGTTTGTTTTTTTTGCTCTTCATCCTGTCAGGGACCCGAAAGGCAGCAGCCCAGGCATGCCATTTGTTCGGTTTCATTAAAGAAGGGAGTACAGGCGAAGCCATCATTGGGGCTTATGTCTATGCCCCCGGGCTCGCACGGGGAACCACTACGAACAGCCAAGGGTTCTACATGCTTCCACTTCCCTGTCAAGACACAGTGCTTGTCATATATCAATCATTAGGTTATCAGCCCGATAGCTTATGGGCCTTCCTGAGCGAGGACAGGCTAATCATCAACGGAAGCCTGCATCCTGGCGGAGTGGCCCTGGAAATAAGGCATACACAGGACCCCAACGGCTTGATCACCCTGATGGATGACGATATTGTCAGCCATGCTGTCGTTTGGTTGCTGAATAAACATGGGCAGCCTTTAAGCCCCGTCGCATACCGCGGAAAGGGCCATTACGCATTGGACACTACCCTGGCAGAG
>JAGFJD010000515.1 GCA_024102975.1 Phaeodactylibacter sp.
ATTTTGGAACCTCACGGCGGTTATTTTTTGGTCCGTAGCTAGGCTATGCACCAAAAAATGAACCTTGTGAGAACCCCAAATCTGGCATTTTCGCTTCCAAAGCACCACCTCCAAACATACTCTTAGGTCTTTTGTTTAACCAAGCGTTTTCACAGTAGAGCACATAGGCTGCGGCTACTGTGGCCTATGTGAACTGCCTGATGTGGCCTATGTGGTAAATAGTTACGAATTTTATCTGTCGCAAAAAAAAAGCACCCGGCCCGACCAGAAAAACAAGCAATTTACCCCACTGTTTTTAGACTCTGAATTTATCCTCAATGATTCATACCGAAAAGGAAGTCATTCTTCAAGTAAAGGACAGGCTCATCCGGGCAGAAAAGTCTCCCCGTGAAATATTCCAAGCGGAGTAAGGTTTCCTTTACACCCGCAGTTTTTCTTTCAGATACTGCCCCGTATACGACTCCTCCACCTTCGCCAGTTCCTCCGGCGTGCCCTGGAACACCAGGTTCCCGCCGTCCTTGCCGCCGCCTGGCCCCAGGTCGACCACCCAGTCGGCGCTTTTGATCACTTCCATGTTGTGTTCGACGATGAGCACGGTGTGGCCGTTCTCCACCAGGGCGTTCATGGCGTCGAGCAGCTTGCGGATGTCGTGGAAGTGCAGGCCGGTGGTCGGCTCGTCGAAGATGAAGAGGATGTGTTCGTTGGAACGCTCGCGGGTGAGGAAGGAGGCCAGCTTGACGCGCTGGGCCTCGCCGCCGGACAAGGTGCTGGAGGACTGCCCGAGGTGGACGTAACCCAGGCCGACGTCGGAAAGCGGCTGCAGTTTGCTGACGACGTCCTTCTCGTCCGAGAAGAATTCGAGCGCTTCCTCTACGCTCAGCTCCAGGATGTCGTGTATATTCTTGCCTTTATATTGCACATCCAGCACTTCCGGTTTGAAGCGTTTGCCGCCGCACTCCTCGCATTCCAGGCGCACGTCGGCCAGGAACTGCATTTCGATCACCTGCTCGCCCTCGCCCTTGCAGGTGTCGCAGCGGCCGCCGTCGACGTTGAAGGAGAAGTGTTTGGGCTTGAAGCCGTGAATGCGGGACAGTTGCTGGTCGGACATCAGCTTGCGGATGCTGTCGTAGGCCTTGACGTAGGTCACCGGGTTGGAGCGGGAGGATTTGCCGATGGGGTTCTGGTTGACCATTTCCACCTGGGTGAGCAGGGAGAGGCTGCCTCCCAGGTTCCCGAACTGGCCGGGCGCGCGGGAGTAGCTCTCGCCCAGGTGTTTCTTCAGGGCCGGATAGAGGATGGATTTGACCAGGGTGGTCTTGCCGGAGCCGGAAACCCCGGTGATTGCCGTCATGGCATGGAGGGGTATCCGGACGTCGATGTTCTGCAGGTTGTGCTGTCGGGCGCCCTGTATCTCCAGGAAATTGTTGCTTTTCCTTCTCTGCCGGGGCACCGGTATGGCCATCCTGCCGCTCATGTACTTTGCCGTCAGGCTGTCGGCCGCCTCGTCGTAGATGGTTTCGTAGGGCCCGGCGAAGACGACCTCCCCGCCGTGGATGCCGGCCGCCGGGCCGATGTCGATCAGGTAGTCGGCATTTTTGATGATGTCCTCTTCGTGTTCGACGACGATGACGGTGTTGCCCAGGTCGCGCAGGGATTTCAGTACGCGCACCAGCCGGCTGGTATCCCGGGGGTGCAGGCCGACGCTGGGCTCGTCGAGGATATACATGGAGCTGGTCAGGTTGCTGCCCAGGGTGCGGGTCAGGTTGATGCGCTGGGTCTCCCCACCGCTGAGGGTAGCCGAGATGCGGCTTAGGGTGAGATAGCCCAGCCCCACGTCGCACATGAACTGCAGGCGGTTGGTGATCTCGATCAGAAGCCGGCGGGCCACCTTGGCGTCGAATTCGCTCAGCTCGAGGGTATTGAAAAACTCCAGCAACTCGTCCACAGGCAGTTCCACCAGCTCGGTGATGGCGCTGCCGTCGATCTTCACGTAGGTGGCTTCCCTGCGCAGGCGGCCGCCCTCGCAGGCGTGGCAGGTCGTCCGCCCGCGGTACCGGGCCAGCATGACCCGGTTCTGGATTTTATAGGTCTTCTCTTCGAGTTCGGCGAAGAAATCGTCGATGCCCCAGAAGTGCTCGTTGCCTTTCCAGAGCAGGCGCCGCTGCTCTTTGGCGAGGTCCTGGTAGGGGCGGTGGACCGGAAAGTCGAATTTGTGGGCCGTTTCCAGCAGGCGGTCCAGCCACAAGCCGTACTTTTCGCCTTTCCAGCAGGCGACGGCCCCTTCGTAGACGGATTTCGTCTTGTCCGGGACAACCTTGTCTTCGTCGATCCCCATCACCTTGCTAAACCCTTCGCAGGTCGGGCAGGCGCCATAGGGGTTGTTGAAGTTGAACAGCTGGGGGCTCGGTTCGGGGAAGGCCATGCCGTCCAGCTCGAACCGGTTGTTGAATTCTTTTTCTTCCTTGCCCATGATCTCTACGATGCATTCTCCCTCTGATTCGTAGAAGGCCGTTTGCACGGAGTCGGCGATGCGCTTGCTGTTTTCCTCATCGTCGTGTTTGACCACAAATCGGTCGATCAGGATGCGGATGCCTTCCGCTTTGACTTCGGCCAGTTTTTTCTTCAGGAAAGCGGGCCCTTCTTCCAGCACATCCTGGATATTTTGCAGCTTTCCGTTCGCCTGCATGCGGGTGTAGCCCTTTTGGAGCAGCAGTTCCAGTTCCTGTTTCAGGACGCGGTCTTTGTACTTGTAGGGCAGCGGGGTGAACAGCTGCACCTTGTCGCCCTCTTCAAACTGGTGGATATAGTCAGTCACGTCGGACACCTCGTGTTTTTTGACCCGGTTGCCGGAAACCGGGGAGATGGTCTGCCCGATGCGGGCGTAGAGGATGCGGAGGTAGTCGTAGACTTCGGTGAGCGTTCCGACGGTGGAGCGGGCGTTGCTGGTGCTGACCTTCTGCTCGATGGCGATAGCGGGGCAGATGCCTTTGATGTAATCGACGTCCGGTTTTTTCATCCGCATGAGAAACTGGCGGGCGTAGGAAGACAAGCTTTCCACGTAACGGCGTTGGCCCTCGGCGTAGAGGGTATCCATGGTGATGGATGACTTTCCGGAGCCCGAGACGCCGGTCACGACAACCAGGCGGTTTTTGGGGATGTTCAGGCTGACATTCCGGAGGTTGTTGGCCCGGGCCTCCTTGATGAAGATGGTGTCTCTGAACCGTTCCCCGCCGGGCTTTTCCAGTACGACTTCGTCTTTCTTCGGCATGAATAGTTTTTTTTCTTGACGAAAAGGCGCCGGCCGTAAAGGAAGGGCTCTCGGGGCTGCTTTTCGTCAGGGATGTACAGGCATGGCCTGCATTGTATTGGAACAAGAAAGCGAAGGTAGGGTTTTAGAGGGGATAAAAAAACCGGCCAAAGCGGCATTTCTGCTGCTTCGGCCGATGGTGATATGGGAATAACAGGTGTTAGGAGAATGCATTGCCCCAGGGGGGCGTCAGGGGGATATGAACTTCCGGAACGGGGAGCTGCGGCCGGAGGAGCCGCGCTGCCGCCCTTCCTTGCTTTTACTGTAGTACGATATCTCTTTCCTCGACCATTTTGCGGATATTGATCAGGGCGTAGCGCATGCGGCCCAGGGCGGTGTTGATGCTCACGCGGGTCAGCTTGGCAATTTCCTTGAAACTCATGTCGGCGTAGTGGCGGAGGATAACGACCTCGCGCTGCTCGGGCGGCAGCATGTCCACCAGCGCCCGCACCTTGTCGTGAGTCTGGCTGCGGATGATGCGCTGTTCGGCGTTGTCATCCGTCACCTGGAGCACGTCGAAAATGTCGAAGGTCTCGGTGGGGGAAACCTTGGGGCGGCGCTTGGCGCGGCGGAAGTAGTCCACGCACATGTTGTAGGAAATGCGGAGGGCCCACTGCAGGAATTTGCCTTCGTGGTTGTATTTGCCCTTGCGCAGGGTGTCGATGATTTTTATAAAAACTTCCTGGAAGATGTCTTCGGCCAGGCTTTGATCTTTGACGAAGAGGTAGATGGAGGTATAAATCTTCTGCTGATGGCGGTTCAGCAATTCTTCGAAGGCGCGTTCATCACCCTCCAGATAACGGCCAATAAGCTGCTGGTCATTAAGCGGCGTAACTTGCATAACTAAATAATGTTTGCGTTATGGGATCTTATGTAAGCAATTATTTAGTGTAGAAGTTACTTTCTATAGACTAGCGTTTTGGTTATAAAAAAGATGATGTAGAAGCGTGAAATATTAAGATGCCGTAAATATAATGGCTATTAGTCGAAATTGCGAATATAAACGTCCTTTTTTTTTTTATATTAACACAAAATTAACGGGCCCTACAAAATAAATATTAAACTGTGGGGGTTTTCGCGCCGCTTATGCTAAAAAATTTAAGAAACATCAGGATTAAATAGGGCGGACGCCTGATCCGGGAAAATAAAACTTGCCAATCAAAATTCGCCGGCTTTTTTTGGCACGGCCCCAAAGTTCCATCCTTTGCATTGAAAAAACAAAAATAAAAAGGAGAAAAAAGTGGGAAAATAGCAATCTCTCGGAACATAGGTTCATATCGGCCTGGAGGCCCGGGGTGCGGTGGCGGGCGCGTAGTCCGGGCGCCGGGGGCTTTTTGCCGCATAGGGCATATTGGCATACTACTAGACATTTTTCTGGACACAGAGTACGCTGAGAAGGCACAGAGCCACACAGAGGCTTGATTATCAATGGAAAGAACTCTGTGCACTCTGTGTTAGCCTCAGTGCTCTCTGTGTCCAAAACCATTTTGTCCAGTAGTGTGGCATATTGGCGGGGGCCGAGGGGTTTTTATCGCATAGGCCACACAGGCGTTTTCACAGTAGGCCGCACAGGCGGGAGCCGGGGGTGTTTTGCCGCATAGGGCATATAGAAGGTTGTCATGCATCTGTACGCTAACTCCCCCTCTCCCCCTCTCCCTGTCTCCCCCTCTCCCTGTCTCCCCCTCTCCCTGTCTCCCCCTCTCCCCCTCTCCCCCCTACCCTGCCACCATTTCCCCAAAATCCTTGGCGAAGTAGGTGATGATCACATCTGCGCCGGCGCGGCGGATGCTGAGCAGGGTTTCGGGCATGGCCTGTTCGTAGTCGAGCCAGCCGTTGCGGCAGGCGGCCAGCAGCATGGCGCATTCCCCGCTGACGTGATAGGCGGCGATCGGCAGTTCGAAGCTTTGCTTCATGAGCAGGATCACGTCCAGGTAATTGAGGGCGGGTTTGACCATGAGGAAGTCGGCGCCCTCCATGGTATCCAGTTCGCCTTCGATGAGGGCCTCCCGGCGGTTGGCCGGGTTCATCTGGTACGTTTTTTTATCCCTGGGGATGTCTTCCCCGCTCGCTTTCGGGGCGCTGTCCAGGGCGTCGCGGAAGGGCCCGTAGAAGGCGCTGGCGTACTTGGCCGTGTACGACATGATGCCGGTGTTGTTGTAGCCCTCCTCGTCCAGAGCGATGCGGATGGCCTCCACCCGCCCGTCCATCATATCGGAAGGGCCGAGGATGTCGAAGCCGGCTTCCGCCTGGGCCAGGGCCATTTTCTGCAGGATGTGCAGGGTTTCGTCATTGACGACCTCTCCGTTATAGACAAAGCCGTCGTGCCCGTCGGAGCTGTAGGGGTCCATAGCGACATCGCTGATGAGGCAGGCTTCCGGGAAGCGGGCCTTGATCTGCCGGGCGGCCTTCAGGTAGAAGTTGTCGCTGCTGTAGCTGTGGGTAGCCCGTTTATCTTTCAGCGCATCGGCGACTTTTGGAAAGGCGATGAAGCTTTTTACGCCCAGCTCCATACAACTTTCGATCTCCCGCAGGGCTTCGTCGGTGGACAACCGGAAGCTTCCCGGCAGGGAGGAAATCTCATCCCGGACCCCTTTTCCGTCGACGAGGAAGAGGGGTTGCACCAGGTGCTCCGGCCCCAGGTGGGTTTCCTGCGCCAGCCCGCGGATGGCGGCGCTGCGCCGGTTTCGTCTTGGCCTTCTTAACATCATTATACTGCTTTTGATTTTTTTTCAGGATTTTCCGGCACCGGGTCGTAGCCGTGCGGCCCCCAGGGGTGGCATTTGAAGATGCGCTTCAGCCCCAGCCATACGCCTTTAATTACCCCCCATTCTTCAATGGCGCCGACCATGTAGTGCGAACAGGTGGGCTTGAACCGGCAGGTGGGCCCCAGCATCGGGGATATGGCCATCTGGTAAAACCGGATGGGCAAAATGAATATTTTTTTCAGCATTCGGCTCATTGGTTCGGTTTGTCAACCAATATAACAGTCGGAGTGCGGGGTGGTTTAGGCTCTTTAGCCCCCCTCGATCCCCCCGAAGGGGGGAGGTGGCTAAAACGGAGCCTGCAATACCTGGCCTGCCAGCCCCACTTGATCTCCCCGAACCACCTTCGCCTTTGGCTACGGCGGTCAATGAGGGGGGAGGTGGCCAGATCAGAGCTGCGGAATCCTGTCATTCCTGTTCATCCTGTCTATAAATAAACGCACCACCTGAAGGTGGCGCGTCCGATTAATATTGTACCTTCTTCACCGTGTCCCCTTTCTGGAAGAGCATCAGTCCCTGTTTGCCGCCCGGGCCGTTGATGCTCGCCAGGTTTTTCTGGTCGTCAAACACCTCCATCAGCAGGTCGTTGCTGACCTGTAAGGTTTTCAGGCTGGAAACGCCGGCGATTTCCAGGTAGCACCATACCGCCATCAGGTCTTCCGACACTTCCTTGCCGATGAAGGTGTAGTCCCGCGGGCTGCCATTGACAACGAACCGGAAATGCTGCTGCAGGTAGCGGTAGACGTGCTGTTCGGCCTGCTTGTGCTCCTTTGGGGTGCAGAGGAAGAGGTCATCAGCGCCCTGCCGCCGCAGGGCTTCCTCCAGGTCGTCAATGAACAGGTGCAGGCTCACCTGCAGGGCCTGCTCGCCCTCGTTGTACTCCACCAGGCACTTGCTGACGTGGAAGTCGTGGTCAGATGGCGCAGGGAGGCCGGAAGTAAATGGCTTAACGGTTTTACGGGGCCATTGGTGCAGTGGCCCCAGCCCCAGCCCCGCACAAGATATGGTTGTTGCCGTTCTATTCAAGGAGGACAGATTTTCCCGACACTCCGCGTACGGGACAGGCCGCGCATTACCAGCACCCCCCCTCGAATCTCCTAAAGGGGAAATCCACCCAAAATGCACAAAACCTATTGCAGCACAGTAAAACAGTATTGTTTTCATATTTCATTTTGATTCAACAAGCCA
>JAGFJD010000541.1 GCA_024102975.1 Phaeodactylibacter sp.
TCTGCGATTCGAAGACCGGCTCTTCGATGCGGATGCTGATGGCGGCGACGATAGAGCCGAGGATGTCGCGCCGGTCATAGCTTTTGTTGTAGTGCTCCTGTACCGTTTTCACGATAGCCTCCCGCAGGGAATTCAGGTGGGTGCCTCCCTGGGTCGTGTTCTGTCCGTTGACGAAGGTATGGTATTGTTCGCCGTAGTGGTTGCCGTGGGAAAGCGCGATCTCTATATCCTCCCCCTTCATGTGAATGATGGGGTAGCGGAGGTTTTCGTTGCTCGCTTTGCGCTCCAGCAGGTCGAGCAGGCCGTTTTTGGAAACCAGGGTTTTACCGTTGAAGTTGATCTTCAACCCGGCGTTGAGGTAAGCGTAATTCCACAACTGGCTTTCCATGTAGTCCGTCCGGAAGCGGTATTTCTTGAATATTTCCGTGTCGGGCCGGAAAACGACCAGCGTTCCGTTGGGTTCGTCGGATTTTTTGACTTTGTGATCTTTGGTGATCTCCCCCCGTTCGAACTCGGCGATCTTGATTTTCCCCTCCCGGACGGCCTGGACCCGGAAGTATTCCGACAGGGCATTCACGGCTTTAGTGCCCACCCCATTGAGGCCGACCGATTTTTTGAAGGCTTTGGAGTCGTATTTCCCGCCGGTGTTGATCTTGGATACGCAATCCACCACTTTGCCGAGGGGTATGCCCCGCCCGTAATCCCGGATGGAGAGCTGGCCGTCGTCCATCCCGATGTCAATGGCCTTGCCGTGGCCCATGAAATATTCATCGATGGAATTGTCGATCACTTCTTTGAGCAGGATATAGATTCCATCGTCGGGTGCGGAGCCGTCTCCCAGTTTGCCAATGTACATGCCCGGGCGCATGCGGATGTGTTCTTTCCAGTCTAAAGACCGTATGTTCTCTTCGGTATAGGTTACTTGTGACATGTAAATTGTTTATTGTCGTTCGGGCAGAAAATTACCCTGTAGCTCAGCAAATGGCGGCATGTGTTGTTATACCTGCAAAGCCTCATTAGTGTTTCGCGGGCAAACAGCGTAATTTTCAACAAAAATGCGGGAAAAATGCAATAAACCGCCGGCATTTTTTCCACAAGATCAACAAAAGTAAGAACTTTTTTCAATAAAAACAACAAATTGTTTGAGTTGTTTAAAACATAGCGTGTTGTTTTGAGCCGGAAGAATTTACAAAAGTACCCATCCATTGAGATACTGGGAAGAGCCATCCGGCGGGAGTGGCGCCTGAAGCTGATTGCCTCCCTGCTGCTCCTGGCTTTTGGCGGGGCCTTTGTATATCTTTCCTTCGGGGAGCAAATTATCCTCGTACTTTTTGGCCTGATTTGCGCCGCCCTGGGGATTCGGTTTACGTTCCAACTCCTCAAAGAAAACAGGACGAGGGGCGGGCGCCTGATGTATTTGCTGGAAAACCGGCCGGAGCATATTGTCTGGGTTTACGCTATCGTCACAGAACGCCTTCCTTTCGGGCTGCAGTTGGGCAGCAGCTGTACGATGTATTTCAAGCTGATGGATGGGGATGAAGTGACCGTAGGGCTTTCGGCCAAAAAACAACAGCAGGTTTCCAGGGCGCTGAACCGGCTCCTGCCCCATGCCACTTTTGGATATACCCGCGATCGCGAGCAGTGGTATATGGCAGATCCGGCGATGTTGCTGCGGGATGGGGCGTGAGGAAGGCTCGATGGGTTCATTGTTTCACAGGTTCACGGGTTCCTTGTTTCCGGCAGCCATGAAACAATGAAGCCCTGTAACCAGGAAACCGTGATTTTTTTTTCCCATCGCTTGGCCATTTCGATTATTTTTGTGCATATTACGGTTGCTTAAATTTAAAATATACCGTATAGGGCATAGTTTCCATGTTGTCAAAGCATAATTTATGAAGGTGGCCTCTTTTTTTGCAGGAGCAGGCGGGCTGGACCTGGGCTTTGCCCGGGCCGGTTTTGACGTTGTTTGGGCCAACGAGTACGATAGTGACGTGTGGGAGACCTACGAGAAAAACCACCCGGACACCAGGCTGGACCGGCGCAGCATCACCGATATTGACCCTGCAGATATTCCGGATGTGGACGGCATGATTGGCGGGCCGCCCTGCCAGAGCTGGAGCGCTGCGGGCAAGCTGCGGGGGATCGATGACAAGCGGGGTCAGCTGTTTTTCGATTTCATACGGATACTGGAAGCCAAGCAACCCAAATTTTTCCTGGCAGAAAACGTCGCCGGGATGTTGTTGCCCCGCAACGAAGACGCGCTGAGCAGCATTAAAAAACTGTTCAAAAAGGCCGGCTATAAACTTTCTTTCCAACTCCTTAACGCTTCCGACTACCTCGTTCCGCAGGATCGCAAACGGGTGTTTTTTGTCGGTTACCGCCGCGACCTGAACACTAAATTCAAATTTCCTCCGCCCATAGACATGAAGCTCACGCTGCGCTCTGCCATCGGAGATTTGGCAGACAGCGCTATACCGGCCAAAAAGGGCAATTACACCAACGGGGAATGCCCGGTGCCCAACCACGAGTACTTCATCGGCGATTTTTCCAGCATGTACATGTCCAGGAACCGGGTCCGGGGTTGGGATGAACTATCCTACACCATTCAGGCGGGCGGGCGCCATGCTCCGCTCCATCCGCAGGCACCGAAGATGGAAACGGCAGATAAGGACCGCAAACAGTTCGTGCCGGGCAAGGAGCACCTCTACCGCCGCCTCAGCGTCCGGGAGTGCGCCCGCATCCAGGCCTTTCCCGATGATTTTATTTTTTACTACAAAAACCTGGCAGCGGCGTACAAGATGATCGGCAACGCCGTGCCGGTGCGGCTGGCGCAGGCCGTAGCCAACAAGATCAAAGAAGATATGAAGGCTTTTACTCCGGTGCCGGAGAAGCCTAAGAAGAAAAAGAGGAAGCGGAAGCGGATAAAGCGGTTCAGGAACTGAGAACCGCATCCCCGGCCCCTCTCGTTAAAGTTTTAGCCCGATCTCATGATCCAACGCCTCTTCCAACCTGTAGATATCGCCTCTCTTGTCTTCTTCCGCGTCGTTTTCGGCATCCTGGGCTTTGCCGATGTCCTGAATACCTATATCTATTACCACTGGATGGTGGATGCCTATGATCCGGAGAAATTCCGGTTTCGCTATTATGGCTTCGAGTGGGTACACCCCCTGCCTGAACCCTTCCTCTCCCTCTTCTTTTTACTGTTGTGCGGGCTGGCAATCCTGGTGATGCTGGGCAAGTGGTATCGCTTCAGCAGCCTGCTCTTTGCCCTGGGGTTCACCTATACGTTCCTGCTGGAGAAGTCGCATTACCTCAATCATGGCTATCTTTTCTGCTGGGTCAGTTTTGTAATGCCCTTTCTGCCGGCCCACCGTCAGTTTTCGGCGGACGTACTCCGGCGGCCGGGCCTGAAATCCGATACGGCCCCCTTCTGGTGTTTGTTCCTGTTGCAGTTTATGATGGGCGTGGTGTATTTCTACGGGGGCATCGCCAAGCTTAATGCGGATTGGCTGAACGCCATTCCCCTGAAACAGTGGCTGGAACAGAAGAGCAATGCCCCGGTGATCGGCCCGCTGCTGGGGCAGGGCTGGATGGCTTACTTCATGGCCTACGGGGGCCTGCTGCTCGACCTGACGGTTGTTTTTTTTCTCCTTTTCCGGAAAACCCGCCCCTGGGCCTTCGCCGCTGTCCTGTTTTTTCACCTGATGAATCACCTGGTCTTCAATATCGGCATTTTCCCCTTTCTGTCGGTCGCTCTGACGGCTTTGTTCTTTCAACCGGATTTTCCACGGCGGCTGTACCGGAAGTTCCGAAGCCGGATTTTCTGGCTTAAAAGGGCCGGCGATTGGTGGGAGGAAAGGGTTGCCGGCCGTTCCGTCCCACAAGTGCCGCTCTGGCAGCAGGCTGCCCGGTGGCGTGGTGCTATTGCCGCTGCTTTACTTCTGGTTGTGCTTTTTCACCTGCTCGTGCCGCTGCGTCACCACCTCTTTCCGGGCGATGTGGCCTGGACGGAAGAGGGGCACCGCTATTCCTGGCGCATGATGTTGCGGTCGAAGCAAGGGTACGGCACGTTCACCGTCCGCGATAAAGCCACCGGCGAGGAAACGGAAGTCGACCCGGTGGATTGGCTGGAGAAAAAGCAGTTGCGCAATCTGTATACGCATCCCGACATGATCCTGCAGTTTGCTCATCATTTAAAGGATGCCTACTGGGAGCAGGGCAAGGACGTGGAGGTGTTCGCCGATATACGGGCACAGCTCAACTTTCGGGAGTATTGTGCGTACATTGACCCCACTGTCGACCTGGCCCGGGAAGAGTGGCAGTTTTTCCGTCATTCCGATTGGATACTGCCGGAGGAAAGTGATTTTAGGAATACTACCGAATAGATTTCTTATTTTTCCCGTAAAACGCATTTCATGGACCGCAGATCCTTTGCCGCATCCCTTGCGCTAACATTCCCGGTATTGGCCGCCGCCCGGCCCTTTTCCCGCAGGAAGCGCCTGTTCCCCCGCCGCCTTCAGCCGGGAGACACCATTGGCATGATCACTCCCGGCAGTTACATTTCGGACGAAAGCCTGGAGAAAGCCGTCAACAATGCTCTTAAGCTGGGCTTCAAAGTAAAGATGGGCAAACACATCCGTGCTCAGCGCGGCTTCAACGCCGGAACAGACCAGCAACGGCTCGACGACTTACACCTTATGTTCTCGGACGACAGCGTGGCCGGCATCTGGTGCGCCCGGGGTGGTTACGGTTGTTCCCGCCTGTTGCCTTTTATCGACTACAAACTGATCGGCAGGAACCCCAAAGCGCTGATTGGATACAGCGATGTCACCGCCCTTTTGAATGCGATCTATCACAAAACCGGACTGGTAGGTTTTCATGGGCCAGTAGGCGCTTCCGAGTTGACGACCTATACCGAAACCCAGTTCCGGGCGGTGGTGATGGAAGGAAAAGCGCCGTATGCGATACCGCTTTCGGAAGACAACCTGGAAAAAGAGGATGGGGCTTACCGGACTTATACGATAAAAACGGGTAAAGCCAAAGGGGTTCTGATCGGCGGCAACCTATCCTTGCTGGCAGCCCTGGCCGGCACAGAATACCTGCCGGACGCAAAAGGTAAACTGGTTTTTACGGAAGACATCGGCGAGAAACCCTACCGCATCGACCGCATGCTGACGCAACTGCGGCAAGCCTGGGGCTTGAACCAGGCGGCTGGCATTGCCATGGGGATTTTTGCAGATTGCCAGCCCAGGGAAGGAGAGTTGTCCTTGTCACTCGAAGAGACGATCCGCGACCGGACGGAGGAACTGGGAATTCCGGCTATTTATGGCCTATCCTTCGGCCATATCGACGACCAATGTACGTTGCCGGTGGGCATTGAAGCGGAGTTGGACGTAGAGGGGCAGCGCCTGACTTTACTGGAAGCTGCGGTCCGGTAAAGGAAAAACCCTATTCCTCCTCTTCAACCGCAGCAACATTAATTAAATCTTGCTGCACTTCAGCCACCATTTCCGCGTTTACGTCCAATAAGTCGCATACTTGCTCCGGGAGAATCCCCTTTTGAGTAAACGGGCAATGCTTTCCTTTATTCCCTTTTCTATGCCCTGCTTCATGCCCTGCTTCATGCCCTGCTTCATGCCTTTTTCAATGGCTTCTTCTTTCAATGCTTCTATTACTCGTTCAGTGACTCCTGTTGGCATGGTTCTTTTATTTTGAGCAATTTCAGAGATAAACTCTTCAAATTTAAACGCATTCTCTTTTTCCCGCCTGCTAAATTTAACGTAAAAACGAATAAAGTTCAATATGCTTTCCACCTTTTTTCGGGTTAGCCCACTTTGAAATAAACGCCTGGCGACCCTTTTCTTTAATTCCAGGAGTTCGATCCCTTTTTTAGCTTTCAGGCTGCCCCATGCCGTTTCCAGGACTATGGAAAACGGATTTTCGGATTGGATAAAAAAAGCGGAAGAAGTCCTCAAAACAATCCTCAATAATTCCCTTCCAAAGTTTATCTTTAGTAACCTTTGTTTTCATGAGCGCAGAGCATTTACGGCAAGATATAACTTTTTTGTTTAAGAAACAAGAAAATTGAAACATAAACATGCAATTGAAAATTCACACCTACCAGTTAAAGCTCAAACACACCTTTTCCATTTCCCACGAATCCCGGGACGTGATGCCCAGCCTCATCGTGGAACTCTCCCTGGATGGCCATTCGGGTTATGGAGAAGCCACTGAGACGCGTTACTACGGCGTTACCCTCGAAGGAATGGTGGAAAGGCTGGAAGCCCTGAAGCCGGTAATTGAAAATACGCCGCTGTCGACTCCGGAAGCATTCTGGGAAACTATGCACGGGCATCTGGCCGACAACCCTTTCGTCCTCTGTGCTCTGGACCAGGCCGCGCACGACCTGTACGGCAAATTGCAGGGCAGGCCGGTCTACGAAATCTGGGGGCTGAAGCTGGAAAAGATGCCCTTGTCCAACTTTACCATTGGCCTGGCCAGTATTGAAAAGATGGTTGAGAAAATGCAGGAACAACCCTGGCCCATATATAAAATAAAACTGGGCACAGATCACGACATCGAGATCATAGAGGCGCTGCGGAAACACACGGACGCCACCTTTCGTGTCGATGCCAACACCGCCTGGACGGCCGGGCAAACCATCGCCAATGCGCCCCGCCTCAAAGAGCTGGGGGTGGAGTTCATCGAGCAGCCCCTGAAAGCCGGCGACTGGGAAGGCATGAAGCGCGTCCACCAAGAAAGCGTGTTGCCGGTAATTGCAGACGAAAGCTGCCACGTCGAGGCCGATGTGGCCTACTGCTACGGGTTTTTCCACGGCGTGAACGTAAAACTGATGAAATGCGGCGGACTGACGCCTGCCCGCCGCATGGTGGACCACGCCCGGCGGCTCGGCCTCAGGGTTATGGTTGGGTGCATGACGGAATCCTCCGTCGGCATCTCTGCCATCGCCCAGTTACTGCCCCTGCTCGACTATGTCGATATGGACGGGGCGCTGCTCCTGAGCAATGACCCGGCAACCGGAGTGGAGGTCGTGGATGGCCATGCGCGCTTCCCCGGGGTGAACGGCACAGGTGCCGGGTTGAAAGCGTGAGGAATATCCCATGGAAAAGGACAATATCATACTGGAAGCCATGCCCGGCCGGAGTATCCACGTCAGCGGCCGGGAGTTCCTGTATTTCAGCGGCACCTCCTATCTGGGCATGTCGCGCAACGAGGCATTCCGGGATTTGATAAAAGAGGGATTATCCCGCTACGGTGCCAACTTCGGCGGTTCCCGGCTGGGCAACATCCGCTTTGCCGTATTCGAAGAAGCGGAGGCCTGGCTGGCGGCGTTTGCCGGGGCGCCGGCGGCGCTTGTCGTGTCTTCGGGCTCTCTGGCAGGCCACCTGCTGGTGGAGCGCCTTCGGGGCAAAGCGGCCTTTCATTTCGCTCCCGGCACCCATCCGGCGCTCTGGGGCGAAGGGGAGTATTTCGAGGGGCCCTTTGAGGATTGGGTAGAACACGTGCTATTCACCGCCGGCAAAGGGCAGGGGCCCCTGGCGATCTTCGCCAACGCCGTCGATCCGCTTCTGGTCCGCAAAAACGCCTTCGGGTGGCTGGAGCGCTTGCCGGCAAACCGCCCCATTACAGTGGTGGTGGACGATTCACACGGCTTCGGTATCTGTGGGGCAGGAGGTTCCGGTACCTGGCAGGAACTGAAGGCGCCGGAACACGTTGAGCTGGCAGTGATCAGTTCGCTGGGCAAGGCGATGGGGATTCCGGGCGGGCTGATCCTCGGGCGCCGGCCCCTGATCGATGCGCTCTGGCACAGCCCCTTCTTCGGCGGGGCCTCTCCGCCCCCGCCTGCCTTCCTGTTTGCCATGCTGGCCGCCAAACGCCTTTATCAGGAGGCGTACCGGCAGCTCATGGCCAATATCCGCCGCTTCGAGCATCTCACCCGGCGGCTGGATTTGTTGCAATCCTTTGGCGATTATCCGGCTTTTTACACTCCGGAAGCCGGCCTGGCGCCCTGGCTCCGGGAAAAAGGCTGCCTCATCTCCCAGTTCGCCTATCCTACGCCGGAGGACGAACCCGTAACCCGGGTCGTGCTCAGCGCCCTGCATGAAGAACAGGATATTGATTACCTTGCCGGTGCTGTTGAATCCTACGCGGCGATTAATTATCAGAAGTAGGATTACTCTCTGAACCAATCCGCATACATAATATAGTTGTTGGCAATCCGCCCGATGGTGTCCCGGAAAACATCCGCGCTCAGGGCCTTCACCTTTTTTGCCGGCACTCCGGCGTAGATGTGGCCGGACTCCAGCCGGCTGTTCTCCAGCACCACCGCGCCCGCACCGATCAGCACGTTCTCCTCCACCACCGCGTGGTCCATGACGATGGCGCCCATGCCGACCAGGACATTATCGGCGAGGGTGCAGCCATGCACGATAGCCCGGTGGCCGATGGAGACGTTGTTGCCGATGTTCGTCGGCGCACGCTGGTAGGTGCAGTGGATAACCGCCCCGTCCTGCACGTTGACTTTATTGCCCATGCGGATATAATGAACGTCCCCGCGAATGACTGCCTGAAACCAGACGCTGCAGTCGTCGCCCATCACGACGTCGCCGACGATGGTGGCGTTCTCCGCCAGGTAGCAGTTTTTTCCAAATTGAGGCATGATGCCTTTTACGGGTTTGATTAGTGCCATGGTTGTTTTTGGTTATTGGTTGTTGGTTGTTGGTTGCCTGTTTGGGCTTGCTTTGCCCCGGGAACAAACAACGAACAACCATCAACTAAAAACAGGATACATAAAGCCCTGCTCCCTATCCCATCAACCCTATGAGCAAATATAACAAAGCCGCGCCACCTCCGGCTGTCAAAGCGTAAGGCAATTGCGTCCGCACATGGTCAATGTGATCGGTAGCGGAAGCCATGGAAGACAGGATCGTGGTGTCGCTGATGGGCGAGCAGTGGTCGCCGAACACCCCGCCGCCCAGAGCGGCGGCGATGGTGATGTACACATCGGCGCCCATCTCCCGGGCCATGGGCACCGCGATGGAGATCATGATGGCGAAGGTGCCCCAGGAAGTGCCGGTAGAAAAGGCGATAAAACAGCTGACCAGAAAGACTACGAAGGGTACCATGTGAGGCGACAGCCATGCCTTCGCCACATCGGCGATGTAGGGGCCGGTGCCCATCTGCTTGCAGACCGCGCCGATAGCGAAGGCCAGCATCATCAGCAGGGCCAGCGGCATCATGCCGGAAATGCCCTTGAGGGTCAGGTCCACCATTTCTTTCATCTTCATGATGCCCTGCAGGCCGTAGAAGAGCATGGCAAAAAGGATGGAGGTCAGCACGGCGATCAGCACCGCCGTGGAGCCGGAGCCCTGCCCGATGGCAAAAAATACCAGCCTCACGGTTGAGGCGCCGGGCTTTTGCGCGATGGCGGCTTCCCAACCGGTGGCTGCCAGCATGACCGGCATCATGAACACCATGATCAGGATGGGGATGACCATGTTGTAGGCGCGGGGGGTGATGCCATCGGCGGTTTGCACGTCGGTCAGCTCGTCGGAAACCATGGGTTGGGCGTCGTCGTTGAGCAGTTTGCCGGTCTCGGCGACGCGGCGCTCCGCCTTAACCATGGGGCCGTAATCTTTTTTAAAGAAAATAACGGCCAGTACCAGCAGCAGGGCCAGCGCCGGATAAAAATTGAAGGCAATGGCGTGGAATAGGGTCGCGAAGGGGTCGGCAAACCCTTCAGCCACCAGCAAAGACATGATAAAAGCGCCCCAGCCGTTGAACGGGATGAGGATACTGGAGGGGGCCGAGCTGGAGTCGGCGATATAGGCCAGCTTTTCGCGGCTGATCTTCAGCTCGTCGAACACCGGCCGGTAGAGGGCCCCGACGGTCAGCACCGAGATGCTGGATTCTACAAAGATGAGCAGGCCGGTCAGCCAGGCCAGCAGCTGGATCACGATGCGGTTGCTGCCGCTGCGCCGCCGCTCGTACCGCTCCAGCAGGCGGTTGACGTGGCGGATGAAGCCCTCCACCCCGCCCGAGCGCTGCACGAAAATGATGAGCGCGCCGACCAGGGCGCAGAACATGATCGTCCGGGTATTGCCCGCATCCTGGAATACGTCGACCAGGGCCTGGATGGTATCCAAACTGCCCCGGACGGGGTTGAACCCGCTGATGATGACCCATCCCAGCCAGATGCCGAACAGGAGGGAGATGTGCACCTGCTTGGTGCGAATGGCCAGCGCAATGGCGATGACCGGCGGCAAAAGCGACAGGAAACCGTAGGACTCCATTTGTTTTGGGGTAAATATAGTCGACTGCAGGGGGTTTGCAAAATTAATGTTTGGGCCGGACTTTTTTCGAAGGCCGGATCGATTTTGAAATGGTTGGCCTGAAAGATGGCAGTATGGAGCAGCAACTTCGGAATTTCAAAGGAGGCTAAAGGGCAAAAAGGCCCGGTTGAAAAGGTGCCGAACATGACCATGGGAGGCATCCCTCACTATTTAGACCAGGTTGAAGGAGGGAAAACGGCCGTGCAGAATATTGATGAAATATGTTTTCACCCGCTGGGATTGCTGCGGACGGAGTTCGATAACCTGTACAGCTCTCTTTTTGCTAATCCTGAGCGATATGAGGCGGTTGTAAACGCCCTGGCTTCTGCCTGGAAAGGATTGAGCAGATGGGGGTCAGGCTGGATTTGCGGTGTGCCCTTATAGAGCTGCCGCCGCTTTGCAGCCTGCGGCAGGCAAATCAAACATCAAAAGCCGAAAGCATTGGATGCCACCTGGTTTGGGACTATATATTCCAACCTGACAGAAATGTCCTGGTTTTTGGGAGAAATGTCCTGCCCATTTGTGCCGGATACCTGTAGATTACGGAAGAAGGACCCTGGGAATGCTTTTACCCGAAATCGATTCGCTGGAAATCTCATTTTCAAACAAAAACAGTTGACTTATGAAAACACTTCAAACCTTATTCCTGATTCTTCCTGTTCTGGCTTTTGGCCAGTGGTCTACAGTGGAAATGCCCGCTGGCCGCATCCAAACCGGAGGGGCTGCCGCCGACGGTAAGATTTACATCGCTGGTGGTGTTGATGACTCCTTTCAATATACTGCTGATGTAACCGTGTTCGATACGCAGGAAGAAAGCTGGAGCGAGCTTTCCCTGGCACAGGGGCGGGCCAAGATCGCCTGTGCTGTTGCCGGCGGGAAGTTATTATGCGGAGGCGGCATCCTCTTTGAAACGGTCCAGAATTTCGACCTGGTTGATATTATTGACCTCCAAAGCGGGGCAGTCGACATTGGAATACTTTCTGCAGGCAGGACGGAACTGTCTGCTGTTGCCGTAGGCACGAAAGTGTTGTTCGCAGGAGGTTTTGCGATTCATGAAATCCCACAAAGTCCGACGATTCCTGTTCCAATGACAGCTTACGACGTAGTAGACATATACGATACGGAAAACAACACCTGGACAACCGCGCAGCTATCGGTTGCCAGGGGGGGCATGGCCCATGCCGTTGCCGGCAGTAAAGCTTTTTTTGCCGGGGGATATCTGGGCAACGGAGAAGTTACGGATGTTGTAGATATTTACGATTCGGACACAGATACCTGGACCACCAGCACGCTGTCCCAGGCCAGGGCCTTTTATGGCGGCGGCGCCAGCAATGGCAGCAAGGTTTTTTTTGCCGGAGGGATTTTACCGGGCGATGAGGTGAGCAAAGTAGTAGACATATACGATCTCGACACCCAAAACTGGTCGGTTGACTCGCTGTCTGTTCCCCGGTGGTCAGTGCAAGCTGCCGCACTGGGCGATAATGTATTTTTTTCCGGAGGCGGTTTAGGATACCTGGAAGGGTGGCGTTTCTCTTCGGGAATTGCCATCGTGGATATTTATAACACAGCAACCGGCACCTGGGACACCTACGATATGGGAATTCCACGGTTCAACCACGTCTGCCTTAGCGCCGGCCGAAAGGTGCTTTTTGCCGGAGGGTTTGACTTCAATTTTCAGCTTTCCCCAACTGCACATGTTTTTATGGATGCAACGGTCTCTTCTTCAACGGAGCGGGCCCCGAGCATCCCGTTTGAAATATTTCCCAACCCAGTACAGGAGGCTTTTTATTTGCGGTTGCGCCAATTGCCCAAAGCCGGAACCCTCTTATCTCTTACCGATACTAAAGGGAGGGCTATTCCACTGCCGGAACCCAATGAAAAAGTGATGCAGTACAATATAGACAGGTTGCCCGCCGGTATTTATTTCCTGGCCTGGCGAGATGGCGAGCAGGTATATACCGAAAAGCTGGTGAAACAATGACCATGGCAGCCCGGAAGTAACGCCGGAGTGAGGCCCTTTCACTGGACTTTGGACGGTCCGGGGTTGAAGGCGGAAATCGGAAGGCGGAAGGCGGAAAAGCAGGCGTTTTGAGCCCGTTTTGAGCCCCATTCCGACTTCCGGCTTCGCACTTCCGACTTAAAACAGCGGCACGTCCAAAGTCCGGTAAACTCATTCAATAATCTCACACTTCCCCGCCTCCACATCCCGCTGCACCTTTTTATACTTTATACCCCTTTTTATCGTGCCGTCGGCATATTTCACATCTACCTTTTCGTTCCGGCCGGGCTTCTTTTCCGCCCGGATGGGCTGCGTTGGCGGGACGCTCCTTGGCGCTATCCTATCTAACCAGTTAGTTCTTTCCTCCCGGAATTCCTCCTGCAACGCCTGCCACTCCGGGTCATCTTCCTTTTTCGGGAAAGGCGACGAGCCCCTGGCCCATTCAAAAGTCCGGGCAAAAGCCGCTTGCTCTTCGGCTACCTGCGGCTCGCTCTTACTGTCCGGAATTCCCCATTGGTGAACAAAGCTGTATTCCCATAACGCGTCATAGTTTTCTTTCATAAAAAGCTTTTGGGCGCGCTGGATCACCGGCTGGAACTGCCCGTGCTCTTCCGCAG
>JAGFJD010000597.1 GCA_024102975.1 Phaeodactylibacter sp.
GACATCACGCCGATTGAGGTGTCGGACAGCAACCAGGAGGTCATCATGTTCAACGGCGAAGAAGGCACCATTACCATTTCCGAGATTCAGCCGCCGACGATAGGTTCGCCGGCGATCGATCACGTCAGCTGCATCAACGGCGCCGACGGCTCGATCGGCATCACCGTCAGCGGCGGCACCGGCGGCCCTTATGCCCTCAGCTGGGCCGGTCCGGGCGGGCCATATACCGGCAACCCCATTACCGGGCTGAGGGCCGGCACCTACTCGGTGACCGTTACGGACATGAACTCGACCCTGACCACAACGGCAACTTATACCGTCAACCAACCCGCATCTGCCATCACTATCGTAGGCACCAGTACCGCCCCCAGCTGCCAGGGCGGTTCGGATGGTTCTATAACGGTTACTGCGACGGGTGGTACGCCTGGCTATACCTACGCCTGGCCCGGCATCCCTCCCGGAAACAACTCCACCATCACGAACCTGCCGATGGGCACCTATACAGTGACGGTGACCGACGCTAACGGTTGTACGCAGACCCGCTCGTTCCTCGTGCAGGCCGGCGCCGGTTCCAATATGACCATTGACGCAACGGTAGGAGATGTAGCCTGCGCCGACGAGGCCAACGGCTCCATCTGCCTGACCGTTTTTGGCGCGCAGGGCAGCGTGACCTACGCCTGGTCTTCTTCTTCGGCCAACGGTTCCTGCCCCGGCGGACTGTCCGGCGGCAATTATTCGGTAACGGTCTACGACGACGGCGGCTGCTTTGCCAGCGAGTCCTTCACCGTCCGGGAGCCGGCCCAGCCATTGGATGCGGACATTACCGGGTCTCCGATCGAATCGGGCGCTGACGGCAGCGTACGCGCCAATGTTACAGGAGGAACGATGCCTTATACTTACAGCTGGCTTGGCCCGGACGGCGCGACCTATAATACTCCCGAGGTGAACAACCTCGATGTCGAGGGCGATTACTGCGTCACGGTGACTGACGATAATGATTGCACCATTACCGGTTGTTTTCAGGTACGGGTTTCTATTATCATCGCCGACATCGACGTTGTCGACGCCTGTGGAGGCCCCAACGGCTCCATTTCTATCACGATGGCCGGCGGCTCGCGGCCGTTTACATACGACTGGGCCGGGCTGGCGGTTACGGATTCCATCGCCACCGGCCTCAGCGGCGGTACCTATAGCGTGACCGTCACCGACGCTAACGGCAACGACGTCGCTGCCTCGGTCGACGTGGCGGAATCCCCCGAGATCGTGTTGCAGCCTTCCTATACCCCGGTGACCGAAGATGCTGCGAATACCAACGGTGCGATCGACCTGTCTGCCGCCGGCGGCGGCACCGGCACGCTCACCTACAACTGGAGCACCGGCGCTACCGGCCCCAGCCTCAGCGGCCTGGGCGAGGGCGAGTACTGCGTGACCATTACCGACGAGGTGGGATGCGCGAAAGACACCTGCTTCAACATGGTGTTCCGCCCCGATTTCGAGCCTCCGGCAGTCAACAGCCAGAATACCAGCTGCGCCGATACGGAAGACGGCGCCCTGACGGTGAACATCCAGGGCGGGCTGCCTCCGTTTAGCGCAGTGATCACCTACGATACCGGCGAAACGTTTACTATTGCTACCTCTGATCAGAGCTTCACGCAGGGCAGCCTGCCCGCCGGCAGCGGCACCATTGCCATCACCGACAGTTTCGGCGAGACGCTGAACCAGAGCTTCTCGGTGGGCAGCCCGCCGGCTCTGGTTGCTGTGGTGCAGAGCATCCATCACGATACCGAAGAACCCGGCTGTTCCGGCTCGATCCAGCTGGCGATCTCCGGCGGCACGGCCGGCTATACGGTCAACTGGAGTTCGGGGGATGTCGGGGCGACCCTCGACAACGCCTGCGGCGACAATGATTACCAACCGACCATCACCGACGCCAACGGGTGCAGCCTTACGCTGGACGCCGTGGCGCTGACTGTATTTACCCTTGATGTCGTTTCCACCTCCGGCACCGACTGTCCCGACGAGGCGGTTGGAACAGCCGATATTGACGTTTCGGGAGGCGAGCCCGGCTACACTTTTGTCTGGACCGATGCCGGCGGGACGGTCGTCTCCGAAGAAGAAGACGCCACCGGCCTGCTTCCCGGCGATTATACTGTGATGGTGACCGAGCTCTCCGGCAATACGCTGACTGAGCAGGTGACGATCAACGCCTCCTCCCAGTTGCAGGTGGGTGCCCAGGTGACGTCCAACTACAACGGCTTCGGCGTGAGCTGCGCCGACGCGGCGGATGGCCAGGCGCAGGCTTCGGCTACCGGCAGCAGCGGTTACTCTTACGAGTGGACGCTCAACGACGTGCTGGTAAGCACACAGGCTACCCTGTCGAACGCCGCCCCCGGCGCCTACCAGCTTATGGTGATCGACGCCGCCGGCTGCACCGCCAGCAGTGAGGTGCAACTTGACGCCCCGGCACCGCTGGAGCTGACGTCCAACATCAGCGAGGTCACCTGCAGCGGCGGGCAGGACGCCAGCATCACCGTGTTTGCCAGCGGAGGCATACAGGGTTTCAACTACTTCTACCAGTGGGACAACGGCGGGCAAATCAACCGCCTGTCCTCCCTCGGTGCCGGCGACTACACCGTCACGGTCTTTGACGCCAACAATTGCAGTACGGAGGCGACTTATACCATTGCCGATCCCGAGCCCCTTTCCGTCCGGTTTGAGGCGGAGCCGGCCTCGGACGGGTGCAACGGCATGGCTGCTGTCGTTGTCGAAGGCGGCACCGCCCCCTTCACCTACAGCTGGGCCAACGTGGAGCCGGGGACCAACGGCAGCCTGGTGCTTAACCTTTGCCCCGGGGAGTACTTCCTGCAGGTGACGGATGCCAACGAATGTACTTCCGAACTCACTTCCCTGACCGTCGACGACCGGCGTTTCCCCTGCCTCGAAGAGCGCGTGGTGATCACTCCGGACGGCAACGGCGTCAACGACGAGTTCATCATCTTCTGCGTCGGCGATTATCCGGACAACCACCTGGAGATTTACAACCGCTGGGGCCTGCCGGTATTCGAAACCGACAATTACGACAATACCTGGGAAGGCACCGACCAGGGCGGGCAGGTGCTGCCGGAAGGGCCGTACTACTACATCCTGGAATATCAGGATCCCGACGGGAAGCTGATCCAGCAGAAAGGCTCGCTGACTATCCTTCGGGAGGACTAAACGAACTTCCTGGGCAGTTATTAACGCCATCCCGACGTGTGCAGTTATTGGTTATTTCTGGTGACTGACGGTTTCAGGCAGGAACATGGGAATAACCAATAACAAGTAACCAGCGGAAAACTCCGTTCCCGGCAGCAGGGCCGGCTTTATATGAACCAATTTTCGGAAACCATCAACCGATTTGTTATGAAAAAAATACTTTTACTCATATCCTTCTTTGCCATCGTCCGGCTGGCCACGGCCCAGGACGAAGCGATCTTCGGCCACTACAACATAACGCCGGTGCTGATCAACCCCAGTGCGGCAGGGTTTGGCGATGTTCACCAGTTTCAGCTCAATGCCCGCGCCCAGTGGACGGGCTTCGCCGATGCGCCGACCACCTACGCGGCTCAGTACAACGGCCCGCTCGGCAATAACTTCGGCATGGGCTTTGGCGTGCTCACCGAATCGGCGGCGCAGATGAACCGCCTGCGGGCGCACCTCAACTACGCCTTCCGCTTTCCGATCAGCGATGTGGTGAAGTTGTCGGCCGGCTTCTCCGCCGAATACCAGCAGGTACGACTGGATAACGGCGTTGCCGCCAATATTTTCTTCCAGGAAGCCGACAAGGTCATCGAGGACTTCATGGACGGCCGGGGCGTGTTCGACGCCTCCATCGGCTTTTTCAGTTCTTTTAACGAGAACACGCAGGTGGGCCTGGCCTTTACCAACCTGGTCCGTTCCCGCATTTCCAATATCAACGGCCAGGGCAACAACGAATCCGTGCTGAGCTATTACCTCTTCTACGTCGCCCACAAGCTCAAGCTGGAGGGCCTGGCCCTGGAGCCATCCCTCCTGGTCCGCAATATCCGCGACGTGCCTTCTCAGCTCGACATCAACCTGAAGGCCAGCTTCCTGGAAGAAACGCTCACGACCGGCCTTTCCTACCGGTCGTTGGGTTCCGTCGGCCTCCTGCTGGGCACCAGGCTGTCGACGACCTTTGAATTCTACTATTCCTACGACATTTTCCTCCGGAATTTCCAGAAATACAACGACGGCTCTCACGAGGTGACCGTGGCTCTGAGCTTCGGCCGCCACAAAGAAAAGATGCCAGCTATGAAAAAATTCTAGATGTCCTTTAACAATTGGTTTTTGGGATGGCCTCTCTCCGTTTTGGGGAGGGGCTTTTTTTGTGTTTCACCGGGCATTGAGCCATCGCTTTGTCCTCAATGCCTGTTAGTCCTGTTAATCCTGTCTACGGCGGCAGAGCCTGTTAATCCCGTAATCCTGTTAATCCTGTCTATAAAGCGCACCGCCCATACTACTAGACATTTTTCTGGACACAGAGTACGCCGAGAAGGCACAGAGCCACACAGAGACCTGATTATCAATGGGAAAAACTCCGTGTACTCTGTGCTGGCCTCAGTGCGCTCTGTGTCCAAAACCATTTTGTCCAGTGGTGTGCGCATCGCCCTTCTATCCACCCGGCAAGCCCGAAGGCGGTACGTCTTGTTCACCCTGTGAAATAACACTATGCTCCTTTACGCCTGCTTCACAGGGTAAATCCTGTCCGGGATTGGCATGATATTTGGAGAATAAAATAAAGAGAAAACAATCGAAACCAAGCTGCATTGGAGATGCAGGCATACGTTGAGAAAATATCCTTTACAAAAAAAAGTAACCATCGTTCCAAACAAGCTCTGAGCAAAAGATATTTGATGTAGTTACTTTTTTGGCCTGGCTCCCGGGAATCTCCCGGGCAACCTTCTCCCGGATTGCTCCGGGAGAAGGGCCGGGTTTTAACCACTTTTTTGTCCTATCTTTTTAGCTCCTTTTTTGTAACAATCATTTCGAACCACCGTACTATAAGGTATAATTTCAAACGGCGGATTTAACCTGCCGGCCCTGGGTTTCCGAAACAGCGGAGCCCTATGAACACGAAGTTGTTTACGCAACAATAAATAAGGCGATTGGATTGTATGTGATTCACAAGAACCGTTTTCAAGTTTATACTTAAATCGGTTTTTGGGATGGCCTCTCTCCTGGCAAACAGGAGGGGGGCTTTTTTTTTGCCTGGCCCTGTCTGTCCTGTCTGTAAAAATGCCCCACTTGAAAGTGGTACGTCCGGGGTAAATCCTGTTCATCCTGTCTGTAAAAACGCACCACTTGAAAGTGGTACGTCCGGTTTTGGCACACTTTTGGTATTACTATTAAACGTGAGGGTTGACCTGGATTTGTTGCCATTCAGCGAACCGAGGTCGGCTGAGGTTAAGGTTAAGGCTGAGGTTAAGGCTGAGGTTAAGGCTGAGGTTAAGAACCTTGGTGGCTGGGAGTCTCAGGCAAGCCAGGCTTGCCGCTGTCTGCCAATGTACTAAGAGGGAACACGGCGCACTAGTGCAGCCGGCCAGACCACTGGACATTTTGGGGGCTACTTGTGTAAAGGTGTGAAAGTGTAAACGTGTAAATGATTGGGAGCCAATTTCTTTTACACCTTTACACGCTTACACTTTTAAACGGACCAGAAAATGTC
>JAGFJD010000613.1 GCA_024102975.1 Phaeodactylibacter sp.
AAAGGCCTGTCGCCGTCCAGCGCCTTAGCGGCGGTTACCTTAACGCTGCCGTATTCCGGCGTAAACTTGATGGCATTGGACAATAAATTGACGAGGATGTGCTGCAGCTTGGTTTGGTCGTGATCCATTACCAGGCTTTCCTCTTTGGAGAAAAAGGCGAGGTTGATTTTTTTGTCGTAGGCCAGGGAGTGGCAGGATTCGGTGAGGTATTGCAGGTAGGGGATGACGTCGCCCTGCACCCAGTTGATGGCCAGGCTGTTGCTTTCGAGGCGGGAAAGGTCGAGCAGTTGGTTGACCATGCTCAGGAGGCGGTCGCTGTTGCGCTCGATCAACACTTTTATTTTTTCCTGCCCCTCGATCTGGCCCGCCATGCCTTTGATGACGGTGAGGGGCGTGCGGAATTCGTGGGTGATGTTGGTGTAAAAGCGGCTTTTGAACTGGTCCAGCTCTTTCAGCCGTTCAGCTCGTTCCTGTTCGACCTGGAGGCGTGCCTGAAGCTGGTAGCGGCGGCGCTGGTAGAGGAACAAACCGGTAAGCAGGGCGAGAAAAACGGCCGCAAAAATGGAATAAGCCCACCACGTTTTATACCAGGGCGGATGGAGGACGACGGTCAGGTCAATGCCTTGCTCGTCCAGCAGGCCATAGATGGTGTAGGCCTTTACCTGAAACTGGTAAGTTCCGGCCGGGATATAGGAATAACTGGCTACCGGGTTTTCCTCCACAATTTTCCAGTTCGTTTCGAAAGGGTACAGGCGGTAATGGTATACTACCCGGGGAGAGCGGAAGTGGAAACCGGAAAACCGGAAACTGACCGGCATGTCCCGCTGGGGAATATCCAGGCGGCTCAATGCCCGGAGCGGCTGGGGCAGGATCGGGCTTTTGCCGGGTATCTGCCTTTCTTCTTTGATGTACAAGTCAACCAGTCTCGTTTTTGAAGAGCCTGAGGGCGGGGGAAAAGCATTGGGGTCAATTTCTGTCCAGCCACCGGTAGAATTGGCGAAAAGGATATGGCCGTCCGGCCCGAGCGCGCCTCTTCCGGGAAGCGTTGGCCGGCCCGTGTCATTGCGGAATGAAAACCAGGCCTGGCGATCTATATCCAAACGGGCGAAATCGTCATCCTCGATGGAAGATACCCACAACAAGCCTTGCCGGTCGAATACCATACTGGCTGCGTTATTGATGGGGAAGTTGTTCTTGTTCAGGTTGTAAAAATGTATGGGGTGGCCAGGTTTGCCGGAGAACAGGACGCCTAATCCATAAAAGTCCAGGGCAAACACCACCTTATCTTTATCGGCGGCGATAAAACGCACCTTGGCGGCCACCGTTTCGGGAAGTTTGTAATCCCGGGTAGTATTCGCAACCGGGTCGATCGCCGTGATAAAGGGCCGTTCGGCAACCGTGCCTCCGCCCACCCATACCCTGCCGTCGGGCCCTTCCGCCAGAGCCTGCGGAAAATAGCCGCCTATCTTGTTTTGCGCCCCGGCGCCCGCCCCGTAACGGGTCCATTGTCCGGTGGCCGGGTTAAACCGGCTCAGCCCGTTATGGAAATGCCCGGCCCAGATTTCTCCCCGGCTGTCCAGTATCATAACTTCCACCGTATTTGTTATCAGGCTATTGGTATCCTGCGGGTTGTGCTGATAGGTTTGAATGCTCCCGGACCCGGGGTCAAAACAAAATATTCCTTTGTACGCGGAAAAAAAAGTACCCCATATTTTACCCTCCTTGCTTACTGCCAGGCCGTTTTCAAAAATATCTAAGTCGGAGAGATCTGAGTTGCTCGCCGAATTCGGGTGGATTATTTGCAATTCGCTCAGGTGATAAAACCTGGTTTCCCCGGTACTTTTGTTATAGCTGGCCAGGATGGGGTAGAAAGAAGTATTCTGCCTGGTCAGCACGCCATAGGTGTTTTTTGTCCACAACGTACCATCCTTAGCACTGACGGCTATTGAGGAAGGGCCAAACCATCGGTCTTCTAAATAGCCGGCACTAAGTTCCCGGTATAACGTTGTCTTTTTAAATGCATCAAAGAGGAAAGTATCCGTCCGCAGGCCAACAGGTTGATCTTTGGGCGTGATTTTCATAGCCTTTCCTCCCGCTACCCATATTGTCCCGTCTTCGCTTTCAAAAAGGCGCCAGGCATCTGTTGGGAACGGCAGGTTTTCCACTGTCGACGTCCTGGGGTCGTACCGGAGCAGGTGCGATACGGTATCCCTGATGCCAACCGTGCCTATCCATAAGCCGCCGTTTTTGTCTTCCAGGAGGGAAAAAGCGCCCGGCATCGTCTGTTCAGCGGCCCCGGGGGCATGTGGCTTGTGGGGGTGGTAGTGCATGTGTTCGAACGTGCCGGCTTTGCGGTCCATTTTCTGCAGGCCGGCCGTCGTGGTTACCCAGAAATTGCCGCGGCTGTCTTCCAGCAGGCCCTGTACGGCGTTGGTCCATAGGCTGGTGGAGTCTCTATAATCAAAGGTATAGCGGATAAAGGAATCGGTGCCGGGGTCATACCGGTTCAACCCGCCGTGGTAGGGGCCCCAGGGGACGGCGCCGGTGGCGACCCAAAGCGTCCCCTGTTTATCCAGATAGATGTTTTTCACGGTCGGGTAGCTCAGGCTTCCGGGGTCGGCAGGGTCGGGGAGGTAACGTTTAAATTGTCCGGTTTTCCGGTCGAAGCGGTTGGCGCCCTTTAGTTCTGTGCCAAACCAGAGGTTGCCGTCGGCATCCTCGGCGGCGCACATCACCCGGTCCTGGCTGATGGAGTAGGGATCTTCCGGGTCGTGCCTGTACCGCCTGAATTGCTCCGTTTGCGGGTCAAAACAAAACAAGCCGCCGCCATAAGTGCATACCCAGAGTTTGTCAAAACGATCCCAGTAGAGGTTTTCGACGTAAGAAAAGGACAGGCTGCCGGAGTTGTCCAGGGTGTCGCCTTCCAGCTCCTGATACGTGATGAAATCATGCCCGTCATAGCGGTGCAAACCTTTATGCGAACCAAACCACAAAAAGCCGTTGGGCCCCTGTACGATGCTGGTGACATTGTTGCCGGGCTGCCCGCCGGGCAGGCGGAATTCTTCGATCCGGTAGCCCGGCGTTTCGGCAACGAGGGATGTGGCGCCGGTTAATTGTTGAGCAAAAACAGCCGCCGGCGCCAGAAAGGCCAGCAAAAGGACTTTCAGGGGCATCGGGTTTTTCTTTCAATGTACAAATTTATCAGCGAATCACTCCCATTCCAGGAAATACAGTTTCTTTTTCTTGTAGTTGATGATGGTCCGCCGGTTGGCCAGGAACTCGGCGCCCAGCACGCCATCCAGGCGCGATTGCAACAGCCGGTTCATGTTGTCCATATTCATGAGCACGGTGGGCATGCCTGAGCAGGAGAGGTTCTGGATGCTCAGCTGGTATAACCTGCCCGCGAGCAACTCCGTTGACGCCCGGCCGCCGGCGTCGTGAATGGCCGCATGCTGCAGGGCCTCAAAATTTCTGAGCACTTCGCGGCCCGCTTTGCGGTTCAGCAAATTGTACTCTGCACCGGAATCCAGGCCAAAAGCGACGCCATGCCCGTTGATGTCTCCATCCAGCACCGCTATATGCTGGGCCAGCGAGAAGGGAAGGCTGTCCACCGGAGGGGCTGTCGCAGCCTGATTGTCGAGCCGCTCGCCTGTTTCATTCGTGCGCGTCAGCACAATCTGCCGCTGCTGGAAATCGATCAGCAGTTCATAATCTTTGACTATTTCATAGCCGATCAGGCCCAGTATCGGAAAGTTTTTCTGCTCCTCGAGATGGCTCAGGTCAACGACGTCGGCTTTGACTTTTTTAAAGCTCATGCCTTGCCAGGCCAGGTTGACTAACAGGCAGGAATGCCCTTCTGCGATGTTTCCCAGTACGCCTGCCTTGGGTGATCTGTCATTGCTCCACCCTTTGCCGAAATGCCTTTCGTTGATGACCAGTTTTTCGGCGCCGGTGTCTAAGATGAAATTGCCCTTTTGCCCGTCTATCTCCGCCTGCACGATAATCAGCCGCCCGGCCAGGCGAAAGGGGGCGCGGATGGTGAGCGGGGAAGGAGAGGGGGGAGGGGCCATAATGGGCAATGCTGTCTGGCCTATATCGGAACAAGCTCTAACTACAGGCTCCGGCTCCGGTTTTATGGTTTTATGGTTTTGCGGTATTATGGCCATGACGCCGAAATGCCGGCCTGCGGAAAGTTGGGGATGGCTTTGCGGGCCCGGGTTAAGCGTTCGGTTGCCGGCAGGCTGGGCAAAGTAAGGCAGGCAAAGCAACAGGGCAGTGATTGTTCCCGACAGGTTTTTCATGATCGTGGTTTTTATCAGGTGTTCTGGTGAATAGCATGAAAAATAATCGAGGTCAATATCGCCGCAGAAGGAGGCCAGGGGTTAGCCGGATTCTTCAGGATGTTGGAATATTTGGCGGGAAAAAAGCAGGGTTGGGTTGGGATATTTGTTCGGCACCAGGGCCGTGAAACGCCTATACGGCGCTGATAATTAGGCGTTTACTTGTTCGGTGGGGTATC
>JAGFJD010000639.1 GCA_024102975.1 Phaeodactylibacter sp.
GTTCTTTTGAACTTACTCTTCGTCAGAAAAAACTCACGTAGCTGCGGCTATGCTCGTTTTTTCTTCCTTGATTAAGTCCAAAATAACTTCGCCTAAGCAACCATTTATTTAAGTTTTCATGTACTAGCCCTTCCCGGCCACCACCACTACAATTTCTCCTTTGACCTTTTCCCGGGCATCGTAGTAGCTCCATAGCTCCTGCAGCGTATCGGTGCGCACCTCCTCGTGCATTTTGGTCAGTTCGCGGGCAACGCAGGCCATGCGCTCCGGGCCACAGGCTTCAGCCAACTGGGCCAGGCATTTCACCAGCCGGTAGGGCGATTCGTACAGGATGAACGTATACGGCAGGGCGGACAGGTATTCGAGCCTCGTTTGCCTGCCCTTCTTGTGGGGCAGGAAGCCTTCGAAGAAAAATTTGTCGCTGGGCAGGCCGGAGGCGACCAGGGCCGGCAGGAAGGCCGTCGCTCCGGGCAGGCACTCCACCCGGATGTTCCGGCGCCGGCACTCGCGGGCCAGCAGGAAGCCGGGGTCGGAAACGCCCGGCGTGCCGGCGTCGGTGATCAGGGCCATTCGGGCTCCGCCTTCCATCTGAGCGGCAAGCTGCCCGGCGATGGCGTGTTCGTTGTGGGCATGGTAGGCACGCAGGGGCGTGTCGATCTCATAATGGGCCAGCAGCTTTTTGGAGGTGCGGGTGTCTTCCGCCAGGATGACGTCGGCCTCCCGCAGGATGCGCAGCGCCCGGAGCGTTATGTCTTCCAGGTTGCCGATCGGAGTGGGGACGAGAAACAGCATAGCTTGGTGGTGGTCAAAAATTTAGTTGTCGATCTGCTTTTTTTTGTGGCAGCAGCAATAGGCAGCATCTTTTTCAGCTTCATGGAGCAGCGCTTCTTCCTGTCAGGTATCGAAAAACCGAGAAAAGGATATACAGCAGGATGACGATCGAGAAGGATGCCTCCCAGGTGAGGAAAAGCATCGCCAGAGCGATTGCGGCAAAGATAAACCTCGTCTCGTTGCCTTTCCACGTAAAAGCTTTGAATTTGAGGCTGAACATAGGGACCTCTGAAACCAGCAGAAAGGACAGCGCTGCGACACACGTATACAAGAAAACAGGGTGGCCCACCAGAGGCCGAAGGCCAAAGGAATTGAAAGTATAAATCAGGGCCAGGCCTATCGTGAAAACCGTACAGGAGGGGGTCGGCAAGCCGATAAACCCTTCCGCCTGCCGGGTGTCCAGGTTGAATTTGGCCAGGCGAAGGCCGGAAAAGACGGCGACCAGAAAACCGGGCGCAGCCTCATACACCAGCCCGCCGGCACCCTCCGGGTAGAAGAAGTTGCTCAGCAGCATATAGTATACTGTTCCCGGCACTACCCCAAAGGAAACCATATCCGCCAGCGAATCCAGCTCTTTCCCCATGCCTGACTGCACGCCCAGCAGGCGTGCCGCCATCCCGTCGGCGTAGTCGGCGGCAACCGCCGCAAAGGCCCACCAGAAAGCGGCGACGAACTGGCCATAGAACAGGCAGGCCAGCGCACAGCAGCCAAAAAAAAGATTGATCAACGTGATCGTGTTCGGAATATGTTGCTTCATGGACATTTTTGTCGCCAAATTGCCAATGCGCCGCCGCCGGGCAACGTCCTTCCTAAAGAATTGTTAAAAATCACGTAGGTGTAGCGATATTAGGAAGAGTTGGCTAATTTTCTGGTTCTCTGATTCTCTGAAGCAGTAAATATAAAGAAATTCCAGCGGCTTTCTTCTCTCGCCTGAATCCGGGAAATTTGCCGAATAAAGCTATGACAAAAGTACATGCTATGACCAAAAGGATACTTTCCCCCAAATTTGCCCGGGCCGCGCTGGCGGCTACGCTGTTACTGTCAGCAACCGTCGCTCTGGCGCAGCCCGCCAACAACAACTGCGGCAGCGCCATATTTCTGGATGACGTCAGCAGCTGGTGTTCCGCCTCCGCAGCTTACACTAATGTCGGCGCTACCGATTCGGGCATTGACCCGACCTGTTTCCCCAACAACAGCCTGGACGTGTGGTTTGCCTTCACGGCCCAGGCGACAACGGTGAACATCACTGTCGTGGGCGACGTCAACATCAACGCCGGCGGCACCCTCGGCAACCCACAGTTCGCCCTGTACAGCGGGGATTGCGGCAGCCTCACTCAGGTAGAATGCGGAAACGACCCGATCGGCAATAATACCATCGGCGTCTTTGCCAGCAACCTCAGCATTGGCGCTACCTACTACATTCAGGTCAGCGGAAGGCTGGGAAATACCGGTACTTTCAAGCTGTGTGTCGATAACTTCAACCAACCGCTTGCCCCTTCCGGAGATTGTGCCACCGGCGTCGTCCTCTGCGATAAAGACCCCTTTACCGTCGACTTCGTCGTGGGCGAAGGAGCCAACCCCAACGAGGTCTTTAATGAAGGCTGCGGCTGCGATATTGTCGAGGCCAACTCCTCCTGGTATAAATGGACCTGCGAGGAATCCGGCACCCTGACGTTTACCCTCAGCCCGCTCAATCCCGCCGACGACCTGGACTTCGTCATCTATGAACTGCCCAACGGCGTCAACAACTGCTCAGTGAAAAACCCGCTCCGCTGTATGGCTTCCGGCGAGAACATCGGCGATCCTTTCCCGGTATGGGAGCCCTGCACCGGCCCCACCGGCCTGGCGATAAATGATAACGACATCAGCGAGTCCTGCGGCTGCCAGCCCGGAAACAACAACTTCGTCCGGGCCATCGATATGGAAGCCGGCAGGAGCTACGCCCTCGTGATCAACAACTTCAGCGGTTCGGGCGACGGCTTTTCCATCGAATTCGGCGGAACCGGCACTTTCCGGGGCCCGGTAGCCGACTTCACCATCAGCACCGATACCGTCTGTGTCGGCGAGCCGGTGACCTTCACCGACGCCAGCACGTTCGACGGGGTCATCTCCGACCGGAGGTGGGCCTTCGGGCTGGCCGCCAACCCGGGCAATACGACCGGCACCGGCCCGCACCAGGTCGTTTATGGGCGGCCGGGGCTGAAATCTATCGTCCTGCAGATTGAAACTGACGACGGCTGTATCGTCACCGCCGTCGGCAACGTGTACGTGGAATGCTGCGACGGGCACTTCGACGTCAGCGCCAGCACCGCTCCATTATCCTGCCCCAATTCCACCGACGGCTCGATCGACCTGAGCGTGAGCAGCGACTATGCGCCCTATACCTTCAGCTGGAGCGGCGGACAAACCACAGAAGACCTGGCGGGCCTGGACCGCGGCGATTATACCGTAACCATCACCGATGCCTCTACCTGCCAGACTGAGTTTACGGCCACTATCGGAGGGCCGCCGGAATTCGAAGTGGATACCCTCATCGGAATGCCAACCTGCAACGGCGGCGCCGACGGCTCAGTCACCCTGCTGGTCAGCGGCGCTTCTCCTCCTTATGAATACAGCTGGCAGGGCCAGCCTTTTGGCAACGACAACAGCCTGGAGAACCTGCCCGTGGGCGATTATCAGGTAACCATCCGGGATGACAACGGCTGCGAACTGCCCCTCACCATCCCCGTCCGCGAACTTGAACTGATCCTCGACCCCAACGTGGCCAGCATCAGCGACCCCTCCTGCACCGGCTTTTCCGACGGGATGATCACAGTGGCCATCGCCAACGGCCTGCCTGATTACCTCTACGATTTCAACGATGGCAATGGCTTTGTCGGTGAAAACGAGCTGAGCAACCTTCCGGCCGGCAGTTATATGGTCGACGTTCAGGACGCCAACCTCTGCCGGGGCAGTTTTACATTCGTCCTCGAAGACCCGCCCCTGCTTCAGGCCTCCTTTGACTTGCAGGGGATTAGCTGTTTCGGGGAGAACGACGGGCAACTCACGGCAGTCGCCACCGGCGGGGTTGGCGGATACGCCTATCAATGGGCCGGCGGCCAGTCGGCAGCTACCCTCAGCGGCCTGGGGCCGGGCAGTTATGCCGTGACGGTGACCGACGCCAACGGTTGTGTCACCGCTGCTGATACCAGTTTCAACCAGCCGCCGGAGCTGTTCATCTCGCTGGATACCGTCATCAACGCCCTCTGCTTTGGAGAACCGACCGGCACCATTGCCGTATCGGGAGACGGCGGCGTGCCGCCTTACGAATTCAGCGTCGGGAACCAGATTTTTCAGGTTGAGCCTGTTTTCAATGCGCTTTTAGCGGGTACTTATGAAGTGACGGTCATGGATGCCAATGGCTGCACCAACAGCCTCACCGCCACCATCACTCAGCCCGGCGAGCTGATCGTCAACGCCGGCCCCGATGAGACCATAGAGCTGGGCTACTCCGCCCGCCTGCGCGCCAGGCCCAACGACCTGTCAGTATCCTACGCCTGGTCGCCGCCGGATTCCCTCTCCTGTACCGAATGCCAGTCGCCGGACGCCAATCCGGTCAATACCACCACTTATACCGTTACCGTCACGGATCTCAATGGCTGTACCGCTACGGACGATGTGGTGGTCATCGTGCTCAAAAACCGGCCGGTGTACATTCCCAACGCCTTCTCTCCCAACGAAGACGGCCGCAACGACAACTTTACCGTTTATACCGGCCCGGGGGCGCGGGATGTGCTCACCCTTAAGGTTTTCAACCGGTGGGGAGGGCTGGTTTTCGAGAACAACAACTTCCAGCCGAATGACCCCGCGCTGGGATGGGACGGCTACTTCAAAGGCGAGCCGGCTCAGGTGGGCGTCTACGCCTATTTTGTGGAAGTAGGGTTCATCGATGGCATTTCGGTGATTTACGAGGGAGATATTAATCTGGTGCGGTAGGGGCTGAATTGTTATATTGTTATATTGTTTTATTGCTGCCGGGAGCAATTGAATGGGCATGGCTCAGAGCTTGTTTGGCGGCCACCCTTTTGGCTAAAAAAGCGGCCTCCGGGCAAGCTCCGGAGTGGCGTTGTTCATGTGTTTGTAATGCGCTGCCAGGCCCGGTTATTTCGCAAAAAATGAAAATCCAGATTTTACAAGACTGTTTGACAAACCACCGTTTATTGAAAACCAACTGCCCTTTTTCCGGTGCCTGCGAACGGCCGAATACCGAATTCCGAACAGCAGCAGCTGTACTGGCCCTCATACTCCTGCTGGCCTCCTGCGATTTCATCCAGGGCGGGCGCATCCCTGCTGACGTCGTTACCGAGCCGGTGCCGTACGATTCTGACGACCCTGCCATCTGGTGGAACAGCGCCGATCCGGAGCGCAGCATCATTTTTGGTACCGACAAACAAAGAATGGGGGGCTTGTACGCATTTGGGCTGGACGGCAGGATAATATCGGAAAAGTCGGTGCGCGGCCTGCGCTACCCCAATAATGTGGATGTCGAATACGGCATTCAACTGGGCGGGAAACAAGTTGACATCGTGGCAGTCACTGAGCGCGACGCGGGCGCGCTGCGTATTTTTTCCGTGCCGGATATGCAGCCGCTCGACGGGGGCGGCATTTCTGTTTTCGAAGGGGAACGAGGTTTCGGTTACCGGGAGCCGATGGGAATTGCCTTGTACAAGGCGCCGTCCGGAGAAGTATCGGCCATCGTCAGCCGGAAGGGCGGCCCACCGGAAGGATATTTATGGCAGTACATCCTTCTGGACGGAGGAGAGCGCAAAGCCATACAGACAAAACTGGTGCGCAAGTTCGGCAAATTCAGCGGCTTTCAGGAGATCGAAGCCGTAGCGGTGGATGATGAGCTGGGATACGTTTATTATTCCGATGAGGCGGCCGGCATAAGGAAGTACTACGCTTCCCCGGAAAAAGGAAACGAGGAACTTGCCTTTTTTGGCAAGGAGGGCTTCAGCGGAGACCGCGAAGGCATTGCCATTTTGGACACCGGGCAGGGCAGGGGGTTCATCATCGTATCCGACCAGCAAGGCTACGCCTTCCGCGTTTTTCCCCGCAAGGGGCAACAGGGCCAGCCGCATCTCCATCCCTTTGTGAAGGAAATCCTTCTCTCTTCCTGGGAGACAGACGGTTGCGAGGTGAGCGCTGCCAGGCTTGGAGCGGCTTTCCCCAATGGCTTGTTCGTCGTCATGTCTGACGACCGTACTTTCCAATATTACAGGCTGGAGAAATTGGGCCTGGGGAATTAATCCGTTTCTTCCTCCTGGATTTTCTGCTGCAGGTACTGAGCTTTCAGCATTTCGTTCCGGCGCTTTACTGACGGCTTGGTGAACTGCTGCCGGCGGCGAAGCTCCTTGACAATCCCTACGTTGCGGTGTTTGCGCTTATAACGCTTCAGCGCCCGGTCGATGGATTCTCCATCTTTGATTTCAATAATGATCATAAATTCCTCTTTTGATTGAAACGGCGCAAAAATAGTAAAATTAGTGGAAATACTAAACAGGCCCCGCCCGTCAAATACCGGGCAGGGCCTGTTTCATGCATCGAAGCTGTTTTTTTCAGTCATTTGCTTCGGCATGCTCTTTTTCCTGCTTATAGATCGCTTTGAGCACCTCGGTTCGCCGCCTGACTGACGGCTTGGTAAACTGCTGCCGGCGGCGCAATTCCCGGATCAGCCCAATATTGCGGTGTTTCCGCTTATAGCGCTTCAGCGCCCGGTCGATCGATTCGTTGTCCTTTACATTGATTATTATCATATAGTGTTGAATTTGAATGGAGTGGAAGAGCTTTCTTTGCAAAAAGGGGGTTTTATCTGCCCACTCGCTAATAAAAAAAGTAAGTGTTTTGGTTTTTTCTGATAGAAATCCGGATCGGCCCGCCAGCCTTTTCCGGGAGGTTGAAAAATCCAGCCCCTTTTACCGGGGCCGGATTTGTTTATCACAGGGAATTGTTTTCCCTACCAGCGGTTGTAACCGCTGGGGCTGTAGTCGTTGGAGGGGCGGCTGTTTCGCGGGCGCGCTTTTTTGACGACGATGGTCCTGCCGTCGAGTTCCGTTTCGTTGAGTTCGTGGATGGCATCCAAAGCCGCTTCGTCGTTGTCCATTTCAACAAATCCATAGCCTTTGGACCTGCCGGTGTCGTAATCCATGATCACCTTTGACGAGGATACCTCTCCGAATTGCTCAAATACGCGTTCTAAGTCGTTGCTGTTCGTGTCGTAACTGAGCCTTGCAATAAAAATGTTCATAACAAAAATTTAAAGAATAAATAAAATCACCTCTACAGGAGCAAAAGCTGCTGTGGCAGCATCGAAAGGTGCCAGAGCAGGGCCCCGGGGAGCAATCAAACAATTAGTACGACTGGTGGAAAATCTTGAAATGACTATTCAGGTAGGAAGAAAAAGACTACTGAACCCAACGGAACTAATGGTTGACTCTGCAAAGGTACATATTTATAACAGGATAACCAACTCCATAGTTCGCCGCCGCCGGTAAAGGCAACCTTTTTGCTAAAGCCTTATCTTTACAGGCAGATACATACAGCGATTTTTTTCTTACACAAAACCAAGGATCATGAAAAACCACAAATCATGGATCAGCGCCGGTGCCCTGATGCTGGCCGTCATGCTGTTTTCATTCTCCCTTTCCGCCCAGCGGACATCCGGCAACGGCAACGTCGTCGAACAGAATAGGGAAGTAAGCAGTTTTGACGTCATCAAAGTCCAGAAGGGCATTGACCTCTACATCACCCAGGGCAGCCCGGCGGACCTCACCGTCAAGGCCGATGAAAACATCCTGGATCAGATCGTCACCCGGGTGGATGGCAATACGCTTTACCTCGATGTTCGGGGCAGCGTCCGCAACGCCAAGGCCATGGATGTATTCGTGACGCTCGAAAACCTCAGAGAACTCCACGCTTCCGGCGGCTCCGATGTCTTTGCCGAGGAAGGACTGAAACTGAAAGAACTGAAGCTGTTCTGCTCCGGCGGCTCCGACACCAAAATGAGGATCGAAGCGGAAACCCTGCACTGCAACACCTCCGGCGGCTCCGACGCCGTCCTGTCCGGAAAGGTCAATGAACTGATCGTGGAGTCCTCCGGCGGTTCCGACTTCAACGCCAAAAACCTGGAGGCCGTCAAGTGCAAAATCCAAGCCAGCGGCGCTTCCGACGCCTGGGTCTACGCTACCGGCGAGATCGACATAGAAGCTTCCGGCGCCAGCGACGTCCATTATAAAGGAGGAGCGAAAAAGATAAGTTCCAGGGCCTCCGGCGGGGCGGATATTCATGGGAATTGACCAGAATACATGGTGGGGCGGTTGAAGCTCCGGCATGTTTTTAGCGCCGTGCCAGGTGACATCTTTTCGCCAACTCCCTGAACATTGGCTCATTTCACCGGAGTTTGGAGGCGAAAAGGTGTCATCTGGCGTATTAGAAAAGAGTTCACGCTACTCCAAAATACCTCCGGTAAATCTTCTTCCTGGGATAAAACCCCAGGAAAATAGCCGGGTACAACAGCAAAGTCGCCAGCGTATTCGGCCCCCGGAAGGTAATGTCGTCGACAATGCAGGAAGTATCCTGCGTTATTTTGCGCACGACATGCCGGTGCCGCCAGAACGCAAGCGGGAAAGGCAGTTGCACCCCCTCGTCGACAAAGTAGGCCTCCTGTTCATTTATCCCGTCATCGGTAATGATGCTCACCCACTCCGCCTTCAGGGGCTTCAGAAAGCGGATATGCACCCTGTCGCCCTTTTTCGAACCGGTGAATTCCACAATCTCCATCTCGCCCTGCCGGGGCGCCAGCGCTTCGAAGAGCTTGCGGTCGAAGCGCACCATCACTTCTTTGTAGTTGCCTTTTACTTTTGTTTTGAGCTTGATGGTCATCGGACATGCATTTTGTGCCTTATTAATGAGAAAAAAGCACAGGTGGTTTACTGCCTTGCAGCCGGATTTGATAAATTTATCAGCCTGCCGCTTACACAACTCACACCACCTCCCAGGTTCTGCCTTGCCCCGTATACCGCTCTCCGTACTTCCCTGCACCGCACACCGTACACTCCCCAGGGTTCCACCCAAGCCTCCCCTCAATACACCGCCTCCACCCCATACGGATCCAGCGCCCCTCCAAAATTGTAAGGCTCTTCCCCATGCACTTCCAGCTCGCGGGCAGGTACCGGCAACTGCGCGGGCGTGCCATACTGCAGCCCACCCAGCGCATCCAACTCCGTATACTCCAGGCGGGGCGCCAGGCGGCGGCGGTCGAACCAGGCGCCCATGGGGGCGGCATTGAGCAGCTCGATAGCCCGCTCGTAGAGGAGGGCCTGCTCCAGCGCCTGTTCGGATGTACCGGGCGAGAAGGCAGGCAGGCCGCCTCTTGTCACCCGGGGGCCGGCATTGAGCACGGCAACGGCATCGGCAAGATCGTTCTGCCGGAGCATAGCCTCTGCCCTGAGCAGCTCGTTATCGGCGGCCAGGAAGGCCGGCATGGGGCCGGCGGAATGCCCGTCGCCGGCAAAGTCCGGGGCGGTTTGGTTGCGGTTGTGTTTATAGTGTGAGAAGTGCCACTCGCCGGCCTCTGCCGGGAAGCTGTTGAACGGGATGAACACAAAGTCGGAGGCCAGGCGCTGGTCGTTGGACTGGGCAGTGGGGTTGGGCAGCGGGTCTTCGCCCAAAGCTTCCACTTCCGGGTAGCGCGTCGGTTGGTTGCGGTCGAGAGCGGCGACCAGCCGCTGGTCTACCCGCGCCCAGAACGGATCCCTGCCGGTTTCGGCAAAGGCATACTGCTGGTAGCTCTGCCAGAGGCCGCCGTCTGCCAGGGGGGCAAAATCCCACTGCAGCCCTTTTTCGGCATGAGCCTGGACGGCAACCCAGTCTACGTCCTCATTTTCTTCCATGGTGCGCGGCCACTGGGCGAGAAAACGGGCGGCGTAGGAGTGGCAAAGCTGGGAGAACTGGCCGGCGTCCAGCGCCAGGCCATTGAAAGAGGTGTGGATAAAATCCGGCCCCAGGGCTTCCGCGATTGTTATGGCTTCTTCCAGTTCGCCGACAGCGGCGCCAATCATAATCTGATAATCGGAAAAAGAGGCTTTCTCATTCGGCGCGTCGTCCTCGTCCACCATCAGCCCGCGGTCGAAGAGCAGGCCCAGGTAGCCCCAGCTGACGCCCCGCAGGAAATGGGCGGCGGCCAGCGCCGACTCGTCCTGCGGGCCGCCTTTGTCGATGGATATGCCGTCCTTCATGGCCGCCATGACGTCGTTGGCGCTCGCCGCTGCCGAGAGGCAGCCGTACCAGGGGCCTTCGGCGATCTGTTTATATGTTTCATCCTCGCCGATCCGGTTGTTGTAAGCCTTCCGCGGCTCCGCGCTCATCCGAAGGGCACCGAACTCCTCCCGGCCCAGCGTGAGCGCATCCGCCGCTACCGACAGGGCAATGGCGGGCGCCGGACCGTGAACGCCCTGCCACCAGGCCGCATAGCCGGCATCCAGCACCTTAAACAAGTCGCTCCCGGTAGCCAGAAGGCCGTTCCGGCCGGGATCGTTCAGGTTGAGGGTGTCTATATCTTTACAACCCACGGCCGCAAACAGGGCCAGAGAACATATAAGTGTGTAGCGTGTGACTTTTTTCATGTGGCTTGGTCTTTTTCTTTTTTTCGATTGAATAATCCGGCTTTCAGGGAAATGTTTGCTTGTTCAACTGTTGCTGTTTCATGAGGTAAATCCTGTTTGTCGTGTCTGCTGATAACGCACCACCTGAAGGTGGTACGTCCGGGCTGTTCATCCTGTCTGGAAAACGCACCACCTGAAGGTGGTACGTCCGGTTTCTGTTCGTCTTGTCTATTAAACGTACCACCTGAAGGTGGTACGTCCGGTTCTTGTTCATCTTGTCTATTAAACGCACCACCTGAAGGTGGTACGTCCGGTTAGAAGGTCATTTGCAGGCTGAAGCTGAACGAACGCCGCAGCGGATAATTGAACGCATCCACCAGGAAGAGGCCGGGGTCTCCTTTGGGCGTCCGGGCCTCGCTGCCCGGCTGCCCGGCGAAGCGGTTCGACAGGTAATAATCCAGGGCCGGCGCTGCGGCCACGTCGGGATGAAAGCCGGAGTAATTCGTCTTCGTAAACAGATTACGGCCGATCAGGCTGAACTGAATGCTTTCTATGAACCCGCCGAGGAGGTTTTGCAATTGCCTGCTTTCCAGGGTATAAGACAGAGAGGCTTCCCTCAGCATGAAGAAGCTGCCATCTTCCACAAAGTGGTTGTTGGGCACGCCGTTGTTGTACAGGCCATCTGCTTCGAAGAAGCCGGCAGCCACGCCCGGATAGCTGCTGAGGTCTCCGTGGCGGCCATTGCCGTAGAGGTACTGCCGGGTAAGGTTATAAACCAAGCCGCCCTTTTTCCAGTCGAACAGCGTATACAATTTCAACCCTTTGTAGGCAATGATATTGGCAAAGCCCATCCGGAAATCGGGGTTGATGTCGCCGATGGGTTCCAGGATGGGGTTGCCATCCTCATCCATCAGCCGGTAGGGGCGCTCTTCCGGCGTACCCAGCTGATCCCGGCGGACGACGTAGCCCAGGTCGTTCAGCGTATAATCACCGGGGTCGATGTCGGGCTGATCCGGAAGTTGGCCGAGGTCAGTGGCAAAAACCTCGCCGGCCATAGTTCCCGGCGAGTACCCTTCTTCCACCCGGAACAGGCTGGATTGCTCCAGGCCAGGGCCGGTAGTGTAGGCAGGAAGGGCCAACTGGGCCACCACCGGTTCCATGCGGTTGAACGTAGTGGTAAGGCCCCAGCGGAAATCGCTGTTCTTCACCTTAAACAGGCGCGCAAAATCGGTGTGCAGGGCGCCTTCGTAAATGGTGGCTTCCAGCTTGCCGGCGTTCTGCCATTGCCCGCTGAAACTGGAAGAGCCGGACAGGGGCATCAGCAGGATCAGGTCCTCGGTCGAAGACTTGACGTAATTGAATTCCAGCGTAAACCCTTTGAGGAAGGTAGCGTCTATGCCCACTTCCATTTCGGTGGTCCGGGAAGGCTTCAGGAAGTCGTTGCCCAGGGTGTTCTTCGCTACTACCCCATTGATGAGTTCAATGGATTCAAAGCGCTGCCCGAACGCCGGCCGGTTGCCGGCCGTGCCCATTGCCGCCCGCAGCTTGAGTTCCTGGAAAAATTTCATTTTGATGTCTTCGGTCAGGCGGTAAGCGCCGGCCACGCGGTAGTAATTCTGCCAGCGTTCCTCCGGCCCGAAGAGCGACGATTCTTCCCGGCGGAAAAGACCGCTGAAGATGTACTTTTTCTGATAATCGGCATCGCCGACCAGGAAGGTGCTGTAGGCCACTGCCTCTTCCATTAAAGAAGAAGCCTTGACGTTGCTCTGGGCGTTGTCGAGCGAGCGGACCCCTTCGAAGGCCAGGTTCTCGCCCCTGCCCTCGGCGTAGTCCAGGGTGAAATCTTCGTACAGGAAACCGCCCCGCAGCGCCAGGTTGAACCCGGAGAATTTTTTCTGCAGGGTAGCGTCGGCCATGGAGGTGAAATAGCTGTCCACCCGTTGCGACTGGAGGATGGCGCCGCCGTTGCTACCCCCTTCCCCGGCGGTGGCCTGGGCGCCGAACAGCCCGGGGCGGGAGGAACTCAGGAACCCTTTTTTCACAAAATGCTCGTACTCCTGGGAAGAGCGGTTGAGCGAGGCGGCATAACTCAGCGTCAGCCACTTCTTCGGGCGGTAGCTGGCCCCCACGCTGCCCATCAGGCGCCGGCGAAGGAGGGCCTGCCGGGAATTTTCCCGCCAGTACAGGGGGTTGGTTACGCCCATGCCGGTGTTGTCGATGTCCCAGTCGTAGTTGCTGTCATCTTCTTCATTGCCGGCATCCAGGCCGAACATAGGCGTGAGCAGCAGGCTGTTGGCCAGGAAGCTGCCGGCGCCGTTGGTGGCCGGTTCCAGCAGGTCCTGTGTGGAGGAGGTGTACATAGAACTTACCTGGAGGCTGAACCGGTTGCTCAACTGATGCTCCAGGTTGGCGCGGAAGTTGTGGCGGGTGTATCCGTCAAAGCCCTGGAGGGCCCCTTCATCCCGCAACCGGTGAGCCGACACCATGAAGTTGGTCGACTCCGCCCGCCCCTGTACGGAGAGATAATTGGACTGGTAAGCGCCCTTGCGGAAAAGGATGTCTTTCTGGTAATCCTGTAAATTGGGCAGGGGCGAGTCGTAAACCTGATCAGCCGTCAGGCTGCCCAGTACCGGCTGTGGCCCCGAAGCGGCCTCAACCTCCCGGTTGGTGGCCGTGTTGACGGGGTAGGTGTTGGGCACGTCCGAATACCCCACCTCACCCCGATAAGTGACCCGGGTGTCCCCCACTGCCAGGCCGCGCCCCCGGCGGGTGAACAACTGCACGACGCCGTTGGCGCCCTGGGAGCCGTAGAGCGCCGCCGCCGTTGCTCCTTTGAGCACTTCTATCTTTTCGATATCGTCGGGGTTGATGTCGGCAAGGGCGCTCCCGTCATCCATAAAAATCCCATCCACGATGATGAGCGGTTGCTGGCCGTTGGCCAGAGAGGTGGCGGACCGCAGTTGGAGGTACCCGTCCTGGCCCGGCTGCCCCCCAATGGGGTTAGCCTGCAGGCCGGCCACTTTGCCCTGGAGGCTGTTCGCCAGGTAGGGAGGCGCCGACAGCCCCAGCAGTTCTTCGTCGACGACGCCAACCGAATAGCTCATGGCCGGCTGGGCCTGGCCGGCGGCCGTGCCGGCCAGGATGATGTCAGAGAGTTTGGATGACCTGGCGTTGAGTTCTGCTTCTACTTTACTTTTACCTAAAACTTTCAGTTCCAGCGTTTCGTAACCGGCCATCGAGATGATCAGGATGGGCGGTGGAGCAGGAGTGAAAAAGCCCTGCTGTACGCTGATTTCGAAGCTGCCGTCTTTGCCGGTGAGCGTTTTTTTTTCGGTTCCTTTGGCCATAACGCTGGCCTCGTGCAAGGGTTGGCCGGTTTCAGCAGAGGTGACGGTGCCGCGTACCAGCAGTTCCTGGGCGGAAAGGCCGCCAATGCCCAGGGCAAAGGCTGCCGCCATCAACCACAGTTGAAGGGGTAGTTGTTTTCTCATAGAATAGGTTTTGTTTCTTTTGGTTCTGCCCGTGCCGGCATCCGGCATGGGCAGAACGATCTTATCTCAGAACCTGTATCTCCAAAGGTTCGCTTATCGGGGCAGACAAACAGCCCCAGCTTTTGTCTTTCTTGATCGCCAGCACCAGATACTTGCCGGAATGCTGGGCCCGCGCCTGGATTTCAAAGGCCGGCGATTGTTGAAACTCTGTAGTGCCGGGGGCGATCACCCAGTCGGAAGAACCATCCGGCTGGTGATAAAGGCTGTACAAATAAGCCCTGTCGTTGAAATCATATTCGATAGTGACCCGGTCGCCATCCTGGATAGGCTTATTGGCGATGACGTGCGTTTCCCGGAAGATGCGGCAGGGCGCGAAATCGGTGATGGGCCGTTGAGGAGCGCCGGAAAAAGAGGGTGCCGGCCCTCCGGCTCTTGCTGCCAGGCCGCCGCCGAGTTGTATGCCGGGTGCCGGTCCGGCTTCCTGGTTGGCAACAAGCGGCTCGTTGAATGAAGGCTCGTACCGGTTCTGGTGAGCCGACACTTCTTCAGCGCCGTACTTCGGCCCCCGGCCGGGTATATAGGCTGCTTTCCGGACACCGGCAGGGGTGCGCACTGCTACCTCATAGTAGGCGGTGCCTTTTTCAGCGTTCTGGATCGATTCCCGGACTGTTGCGCCCGAATTTCGGCCCTTGGCAAGCAGTTTGAGCTCATCCGGGCCCGGGCCCGCCAAAACGGAATATTCACATTCCTGCTCCTGGCAGCAGCCAGGGTTGGACCAGGAAATGTAGAGCGGCTGGCCCGGCCGGTCCGGAACATAGATCAGCTGCAGCCCTTCAATTTCGCTGCAATCGGGCCCGGCGGTACTGAAGCCGGGCAGGCCGGGAGGGCGGGCTTCCTTATCGATGCCCCATTCTTCCTGCTCCGAACCATAAGTGACACCTTGCGCTTCCTGCCATTTAGCCAGGTGGTCCTCTTCCTGCAATCCGGATTTTTGCCGGGTTGGCTCCGGTGCCGGACTGCCGGCAACCGCTTCCGCCCGAATCCAGAAAGAGCTGATGGGGATATCTTTACTGCTCTCCCTGGGGCGAATGCAAACAGTTATCTGCAGCGGGTGGATACCCCGGCTGAGATCCTGTTTGTCGAGCCGTACCTTGAAGGCTGCGTCCTCGCCCGGTACGAGCGTTACCTGGCCTACCGTTATATCCCGGTAGCCGGGGTGGACGTAGCGCACCTTGGCAAAAGGCTGGTAGGCAGAGCAGGGAGAAGCCGGGTCCAGTTCGATAAATCCCGAGATCAGGTCCCCTTCCAGTATAGCTTCGCTTTCGATGATGCAGGTATCCGGCAAATAGGCAGGGACGGAGGCTGTCGGCTGCGGTGGAGTGTGTGTTGGATATAATGCAGGCGCCGGCTCTTCGCCGGCAATTTGCACCGATGTGCCGATCGTTTGGACGACCGGGCTGTCGCAGTTTTCCCCCCATGCCAGAACCCTGAAATAGTAGGTGCCGGGCTCCAGCGTACAGAGCGGTTCGGTGCGGGGAGCGACACCCAGGGCCTGTTGTCTTTTTCCGTCTGTTCGCAGGGGCTGCCATTGCTCGAATTCACTGCGGGCTTCCACGCTGAATTCCCAGGGCTGGCCCTGGCAGTTGGCACATTGCAGGAGGATTGCCGGGCGGTTGTCGGCACCGCAGTAGCCGGCGGGTTCTACCTGCACAAAGAGGCTGGGCGGTTGGCAGGGCTGGGGTGCCGGAGACGTCATTGGCGATTTGGGTTGCCGGGCAGGCGCTTGTTCAGCCCTGGCCTGTACAGGGGCTGGAGCCTGATACTCATAGCGGTAGCTTTCCTCCAAAACCCGGGAGGAAAACTTGCGGGATATCGTACTGCCCCCCCGGTAGTCAATGCCGATGGTATAGAAGTGGCGGCTCTTCAGGTTGTCGATGACGATTTCTGCCTGCTGGCGGTTGCCATACTCCCCCAGGCCCTGGACCAGCCGTTTTTCTCCGTTGCCCATCAGGTTGGCGCCCAGGTCTTTGGCCCAGAAGGAAACTTCAAGCTTGTCGAGGCTGGGATGGGTGAAATGAAAGGACATTTTTACTACCCCTTCTTCGGCAGTAGGGGTAAAAGATGCGTGGAATGCCGGCTCTTCTTTTCCAAAAAGCCCGTCGAAAATTTCTGCCTGCCCGCTCAGCTGAGCAGCCAGGGCGATGCATAATACCGGGAAAATCAGTAATTGTTTCATAATGCTTAATAATGTAGTAGCATTTGTTTTTATTGTAAAACGAACCGGTAACGAGGAGTTCAAGCGGGTGTGTGGCCGTACGAGGGCTTCCTGTTTTGGAGTTGTACGGGTTGTGTTGGCCGGCCTTTTCAGGTTTTTCGTTGGTAAACAGGGTGTTTAACTTAGGCCGCCTGGATGATTCAGGATACAAAGTTGCGGTGCAAATATAATATTTTTATTATATCTGTTGCCAAAAGAGGGGCTTGATTTTAGATTAAGGGTATGTTAAAGTTTTATTATCCAGTTGATAGCTATCGGCTTTGCGGGTCTCGTCTCTTTGAGCCTGGCATGCTAGGAGCCCTGGTTCCTTTATGTAGAGTAGCATGTGAAATCTCGCCAGATGACACCTTTCGCCTTTAAAAGTAAAGTTCGGTGAAAAGGCGAAAGATGTCACCTGGCTTGGCGCTAAACATAATACTGGCAGAGCCCGGTGGAATGATAAACCTGGAACATGCCTGCTCATTTACTGGTTCCCGGCGTATTCCTGCTCCCGGATTTTCTTTTGGTACAATTCCTGCCGGGCCTGAGCATTACCGGGCTTGGTGATGTCCAGCATCTCCGGCGCGTCGGGGTGTTTGCGGTTGATATCCCTGCCCAGGAAGGAGAGATTGTTTTTCAGCACTTTTTCCGTTTCCACATTGGCCTCATCGATGAGGCGGCCCATGTCTGCCTCGGTAATGTACTGGCCGGTTTTCAGCTTGCGTTTGGCAATTTCCTTGGCGACATCCCTGCCGACCGTTTCATTGTAGTAGCTTTTCCACTCCTGTACCCTTTCATTGCCGCCGCGGCTGCCCACTTCCTTTTCCTGGGCGATCCGTTGCCGGACGAGATGGGAGCTGACCTCGTCGGCCACATAGCTGGCCTGGCGTTCCATTTCCGGAGCCACCTTCGTGCCTTCCACCAGAGCCGTGCGCACCTCCGCGTCGTAATTTTCCAGCCGGTATTCCTGCATGGCCTGGCGGAGGGCATTATACGAATAATCGCCTTGCCTGCCCAGGCCTTCCAGCCAGCGGCTGCTGTTGGCCGAGTACTTGAAATAGGATTGCAGCCCGTCGCGGGCGGCATTGCTCTTGATACTGGACAGGGGCACTACTACCTTATCCATGAAATCCTGCCAGCTTTCTATCTTTTCTCCTTTTTCGGCCAGAGTAACCCCCAGGGCAAGAGAAATGCCGGCAGGCACGCCCCTGTTGAGGGCCTGGGCGGTGGCCGTCTCGGCAAAGCGCCGGATGAACTCATCTGCGTTGAGCGCCGGCCGGGAGCTGCGGGCAGGTGCCTGTTGGCTGTAATCATCGTAGGGACGAGGCCGATAGCCTTCCCGGTAGCCCTGCTTCTGTTCATCAGGGCTGACATAAATGGTTTCGCGCTCCTCATTTTCTTCAGCATAAGCCCCGCCGACAGAGGCTTCCTTGTAACGTGGGCTGGAATCCTGTCCCTCCCGGCCTTCGAGGCTGATCTTCAGGCCGGCCTTATCGAGCATTCCAATAAAAAGGATCATTGCAAAAATAAAGCCGAGGAGACGCAGCAATGTATTCGTTCCTCCACTATTTGGCCGTGAGTAGCGGTTTTCCATGAGTTATTATTTTTTAAATGTGAATGAAATTGTATGCTTAAACCTACTAAGGTAACAAAGATTGGCGAAGTTTGAGAAGCCGGCCCCGGGGTTTATATGGAAAGGATAGAAATGGGCAGGGAACGGTAGGATGGAGTGATGCTGTAGATGTTTGCCTGCGCCGCAGGAACCGACGATGGGATATTGAATGCCTTTGATGTGGAAGGAGGCGGCATAAGGTTGTAAGAAATCAGACAAGATTAACAAGATTCAGGAACCTGCGCCACGATAGCGTATTTATCCTGAAAATCTTGTTAATCCTGTCTATCAATACTTAGGGGCCGGAGAAGAATATTCAAATTATCAGCGGCAATGCCCTACTCCACAATAAACCGCACCACTTCCCGCTGCTTACCCACCGTCACCCGCAGGAAGTACAAACCATAGGGCAATTCAAGTTCGTACTGGCGGGTCAGCCGGCTTCCACTCGCCGTTTCCCGGCGCTGAAGCACCCGCCGGCCGGTGATGTCGGCAACCTCGACAGCAAACTCCTGACCGGCAGGCAAGCCGTCAATATCGAGTCGGAAAACGCCATCGTTCGGGTTGGGAGATACCTGTGCGGCCAGGGGTTTAAAGCCGGGGGCATTCACGTCAACCAACTCGTCGGCCGTATCGCCTTCCCAGATGCCACGCCCGAAAGTTGCGGCGTAGATTTTGCCCTCGCCTGGCAGGATTTCCAGTTCACTGACGATCACGTTCGGTAGCCCCTCGCTGTAGAGCACCCATTCGTCCGTTTCGCCATGAAGATAGTACACGCCTATATCCGTGCCGATATATACGCTGTTGACCGTTGAGTTGGGGTCCTGTACGATACAATTGACCGGTATATTGGGCAGGTTGTAGGATATGTTCTGCCAGGTATCGCCGCCGTCAGCCGAGCGGTAGACCTTCCTGCCATCCGAAAAGCCGCCGGCCGATACCCACACCAGGTTGGGGTCGTCGTCGTCGGCAGCGACATAGGTGAAGAAGAGCTCATCGGGAAGCCCCTCGGTTATGTTGTCCCAGCTGTTTCCCCCGTTTCGGGTGCGCCACATGTAGCTGGGTTCGCCAAGAGAGTGGTACAGGCGGTGCGCCAGGTAGATATAGTCCTTATCGGCCGGGGATACGGCAAAGCTGGAAGAGGGCAGGGCCGGGACCGGAAAATCGGATATGCGCTGGAACGAGCTGCCGCCGTCGGTGGATTTGTACAGGTTCGTATAGGCAACGTAGAGCACATCGGGGTTGCCGGGCTCGAGCATGAAGGGCGTCGTCCAGGCTTCGCGTTCGTTGTTGCCGGCAGGGATATTGCCACTGACCGAAAAAAAGCTGTTCCCTCCGTCATCTGATCCGACGATATTGCCAAACTGGGAGGATCCGTAGAGGATATCCGGGTTTTCCGGGTGGATCAGGCCCTCCATGCCATCGCCGCCAATGATGCCGGTCCAGTTTCCGCTTTTTTTCAGCCAGGTGGAATTGTCCTGGGTGCCGGCGATGAGGTCGCCGGGGGTTGCGCGGCTGAGGCCGAGGCGATAGAAGGAGGTGATCTGCATGCCGCCGGCGATGTCTTCCCATTGGGTTTCGAAGAAGTAGTTATCGATATCCTGGGCGGCATTTGCCGATCCGAGGACGATCTCGTCCGCCCGGCTGACGCCGCCGTCGTTGCAGGCGTAGTACTTGCCGTCCAGCGGGTTGTAGGCGAGGAAGTGCTGGTCGGCGTGGATGCTTTGCCGGCCTCCGCCGCCCACCCAGTAAGAGGCCGGGCGCCAGCTCTGGCCGCCGTCCTCCGAACCCCAGATGTTAATGCCGCCGGTGTAAATGCGGTTGGGGTCTTCAGGATGGACGAGGATGGCCAGGTCATAGGTTCCCTGGCCGCCGTTGCCGCCGCCGCCATACCAGTGCAGGATATTAGGGTCGGTCGAGCGCAATTCCCAGCTGCCGCCGGCGTCGGCAGTGCGGTAGAGGCCGTAAAAATCGCGGTTCCGGCTGCAGGCCAGGGCGTAGACGTAGCTGGAGTTGGACGGAGAGATGGCCAGCTCGATGCGTTGCACCTGGCCGGTGGGAGGTATATTGGTGTTCAGTTCCGTCCAGTTCTGGCCGAAGTCGGTGGACTTCCAGATGCCGGCAGTGCCGGCGTCGAGGTTGCGGACCCAGGCCGTGGAGGCGTACAATACGTCAGGGTCGGAGGGGTCTTGTTCGATGTCCCAGATCATTTCGCCGGAAATATCTGCCCAGGTATCGCCCCCGTCTTCGGACGTGCGGATGCCAAACAGGCCGGCGGCAACGAGGCGCCGGCCGTCTTCGGGATGTACAAAGACCCGGCGGGTGAGGGAGCCATCCCTTCCGGTCTGGTCGAATGTCAGGCCGGTGGGCTGCCAGCTCTGGCCGCCGTTGGTGGTTTTATAGACGCCCATGCCGTAATGGGTGTGGCGCTTGCGGTCGTCGAGGTCGAGGCCGGCGCCGATGTAGGCGTAGTCGCCGACGGACACGTACATTTCATCCGGGTTGTTGGGGTTGACGGCGATGTCGCTGATGCGCAGGATCGGCAGGCCGTTGTCGAGCGGCATCCAGCTTTGGCCGCTGTTCGTAGTCTTCCAGATACCGCCCTGGGCCACGCCCACCCAGAAGGTGTTGGCGTCGGTGGGGTGGAAGGTAATGCAGTTGATGCGGCCCATGCCGCGGATGATGTATTCGGTGACGATGGTGGCGTAGTCTTCCGGCCCGGCAGGCATCCACCCGGGGCTGCGCCCGGCGACGCCGGCCTGTTCGCGGGCCACCTTTTCGGCGGCTGCCCGGAAGAGGGGTTCCTGGTTGCCGAAGCTGCCGTCTTCATTGGCCCGGACGGTTTGTTCGTGCAGCCATCGGGCGTACCACTTCCATCCTTTTTCCTGCGAAAGGTCACGCTGTGCTGCCCAGTTGTCAAAGGCGGCTTCCAGGTGCCGGATCTCCAGGGGTTCGCCCTGTTGGCGGGCAGGAGTGTCGAGAAAATCCTGAGCGAAGGTGTTGAGAGCAAGGCTTAAAAAGAAAAGCGCTACTAATCCGGATAAGTGTTTTTTCATGGAGTGTTTTTTTGAGCGAAAATAAGGCATTTACAATGCTAAAACATGGTGTGAGGAACGAGCTTTGGACAGTGAACGACAGATCAATCAAATGTTTCCAGGGCTTCGAACAGCTCGTCCAGCTCGTCGAAAGATTTGAAGCCCACTTTTTCCTCGGTGCCGCCCCGTACGTTGATGCCGTAGGGTTGCAATATATCCAGGGCCTCTCCCAGCGTTTCGGCGTTGAAGTCCAGGCTGATCAGGATGGGATAATCCCGGCACAGGCCCTGCAGGTATTCCAGCGGGGTTCCGGTGAGGCTGTCCCAGCCGATCCCGTTTTTATCGAAGTTGAGGAGGAAGGCTTCCACGTAGGGTGCCATTGCCGGCCAACCGGCAGTTGCCTCTTTGAGCCTGCCTGCTTCTTCGACGACGACTTCGAGCAGGGTGGGCGCCTCGTTGTCGTGGAGGGCTTTCAGGGTGTCGAGGCCGGAAAACTGCCCAAGCTGGACCCCGTCGAGTTCCAGGAGATCGGCTGCCGACAGGATTTCTTCCGGGGGCTGCAGCCCGAACTCGCCGATGATCTTTACGCCGTCAACCCATTCCTTGATAGCCTGCATCGCCTGGGGCTGGATATAGGCCCCGGAGCCGGCATCGAAATTGAAGCCGAGCCACTCGATTTCCCAGGCGGCAAAATAGCGGGCGTCGGTCAGGTTGGTCACCGAGCTCGCTTTTACTTTTGTCTTCAGCATAAACCAAATGTTATATCGAATTGTCCTATTTTGTGTGCCGGGCCACAGCCGGGCACACATGCCTGAAAGGCATGGCACAAACAGGCGGCGGACGACAATCAGCAGAAAAAACCGCGCAAAATTAAACAATAAAATGCCGGAACCCACGTATTATGACCTGGTTTATGCCGTGGTACGGCACATCCCCCGCGGCCGGGTAAGCACCTATGGCGCAATAGCGGATTTCCTGGCGCTCGGCTCCGCCCGCATGGTAGGCTGGGCGCTGAACAAGAGCTTCAGCAATGACGGCGTGCCGGCCCACCGGGTCGTCAACCGGAAGGGCGAGCTCAGCGGCCGCAACCACTGGCCCCGGCCGACGATGATGCAGGAACTGCTGGAACAGGAGGGGGTAACAATCGAGGACAACCGGGTGCGGGAGTTCGGCCAGTTGTTCTGGCACCCGGCGGAAGAGCTGGGAGAGGACTTTGAGCCATTTTAGGCCTAATAATGACATCCAGTTGAAATAACCTAACTCTTTTATGATGAAAATGAAAATCCTTATCCCTATCCTGGCCATGATGGCCCTTGCGACGGCGGCCCTCGCCCAACCCTCCCCCATTGGCGTATGGAAAACCATTGATGACGAAACCGGAGAGGCCAAATCCCATGTGGAGATTTATGAAAAGGGCGGCAAGCTCTACGGCAAGATCGCCAGGTTGCTGATCTCCGCGCCGGATAAAATCTGTGAAGAATGTCCCGGCAAGAAGAAGGGCAAGCCCCTGATGGGCATGCACGTCATTGAGGGCCTGGAGCCACATAAAGATTACTGGAAAAGCGGAGCCATCATGGATCCGGAGAACGGCAACGAGTACGGCTGCAGCATCTGGTTTGAGAACGGCAACGCCGACGAGCTGAAAGTCCGCGGCAAACACTGGACGGGCCTCTACCGGACGCAGACGTGGTACCGGGTGCAGTGAATGGGGGGCGTACCGAAAGCTGCGAAATTTTTCTCCTTCCCATGCTGGAATTCCGGGAATTTTTTTTAAAAGCCAGGGCAATAAGCCCCCTGCGTTTATAGTTTTATAGGTGAATTTTCAAGGTAATTAGCTAACCAAAATCCACTGTATGAAGCAAAAGTTTACACCGAACGATCTCATTCAATACCTCTACCACGAGGTAAGCGCTACAGAACGCCTGGCGATGGACGAGGCGCTGTGCGAAAGCCCGGGGCTCAGGGAGGAATACAAGAGCCTCCAGCAGGCATATCAGCAGTTGCCCAGGGTCGCCTTCCGGCCCTCTTCGCGCACGATCCAGGACATTCTGAAGTATAGCGAAAGAACAGCCCTCGAGAAGCACGCCTGATTTAAACCGTGCTTTTTGAAAAGCCCCTGGCAAAAGCTTTGCCAGGGGCTTTCTTTTTGCGTATTTTACTCCGGAGATTGACAAATTGTGGTTGGAAACTTGCTTTAACCAAACAATTAATTTAAATTTGTACCTCGATTAAACAAAAAGTTGAACAAAAGCACCTCAAATGTCCGATACCAACAAACAAGACCGGGAAGCGAAACTGAAAGCGCTTCAACTGACCGTCGACCGGCTCGAAAAAACCTACGGCAAAGGCACCATCATGCGGCTGGGGGATGACAGCGTGGTCGAAGTGGATTCCATTCCTACCGGCTCCCTGAGCCTCGACATCGCCCTGGGCGTCAATGGCCTGCCCCGCGGCAGGGTAGTCGAAATCTACGGGCCGGAATCTTCCGGTAAGACCACCCTGGCCATCCACGCCATCGCCGAATGCCAGAAACAGGGCGGCATCGCCGCCTTCATCGACGCAGAGCATGCCTTTGACCGCACCTACGCCAAAGCCCTGGGCGTCGACACGGAGAACCTGCTCATTTCTCAGCCCGACAATGGCGAGCAGGCCCTGGAGATTTCGGAGAACCTGATCCGCTCCGGCGCCATCGACATCATCGTTATCGACTCAGTGGCCGCCCTGGTACCCCGCTCCGAGATCGAGGGCGAGATGGGCGACTCCAAGATGGGCCTCCAGGCCCGCCTCATGTCACAGGCGATGCGTAAGCTGACCGGTACTATCGGCCGGACGGGCTGCTGCTGTATTTTCATCAACCAGCTGAGGGAAAAGATCGGTGTGATGTTCGGCAACCCGGAAACGACTACAGGGGGCAACGCCCTGAAGTTCTACGCTTCCATGCGCCTCGACATCCGCCGCTCCGGCTCCGCCATCAAAGATAAAGAGGGTAATGTGGTAGGCAACCACGTCAAGGTTAAAGTCGTCAAAAACAAACTCGCACCCCCCTTCCGCGTAGCGGAGTTCGACATCATGTTCGGCGAGGGTATCTCCAAAACCGGGGAAATCGTCGACCTGGGCGTCGACCACGACATCATCCAGAAAAGCGGGGCCTGGTACAGCTACGAAGATGCCAAGATCGCCCAGGGCCGCGAAGCCGCCAAGCAGTTCCTGATGGACAACCCGGAAGTGGCCTCCGAGATCGAAAAGAAGATCAAAGCCAAAATCCTCGGCCTGCCGCTGAAAGAGGAAGGCAAGGATAACGGCAAGGCCAGGAAAGAAGAAAAGGAAGAGGCGAAGTCCTGACCCAAATTTCGATATGCAGGCCCCGACTTTCTGTCCTGGTTGTCAGGGCATTTCAGTGTCGTGGTATTTCGGCCGCAGAACCATTGCGCCGAAATGCCATGACACCGGAGTTGGGGGATACATATCGAAGGCCGGTTAAGAAGGTTGCACGGGTTTTTACCCGGAAGCACGATAGCGAAGATTTATCCAACCGGGATTCATGGAACGATGCAGCTACCTCACCCTCCCGGGCTCCTCCGGCTTTCACTCCCACCGGAAAGTTTCGATCATGTGCAGGATGTCTTCCTCTACGAATTCGTAAATGGGCGCCAAGGAATCAGGGCGGGCCTGGGTATTGAAATACAGGGCACCCCTGAGAAAGTTGTCGGTGCTGTCGGTGAGGTAGAACTGAAAAGGCGAAGCGGCCGGCCCTTCGATGACAAAAGCAAACCCGTTTACGTTTCCCTCCTTTTTTATCGGTATTTCCTGGATATAGTTGGCTTTTTTGTTGTGCCATTCCACCAGCTCGAACGCGTCGTTTTTCAACTTGTCAAAAGAATTCTCCCCGGTAATGGGGTGATAGCTGCAATGAATGCGGCTGTCGAAGGCCGGCATGAAAACATCGAACCAGCAGGGATGGGCAGGTTTTTGGTCGAAGAAGAGCGTATCCTGCTGGATTTCGGCATAGGCCGGGTATTCAAAAGTGAAACTGCAGTAATCAGCATCGAACCGGCGGTAGCCTCGCTCCGGATATTCTACTTTGGGGAAAGCCCGCGGTTTGGGCGTGTAAGAGGGCCCTTCGCCACAAGAGGTCGACAAGAGAAGGAAGAGCATCAGAATGGGGAAGTATTTTATCTTCATGTCATTTTTGGTTCAGAGGTAATGTAACTGCAAAACAACTGCCTGTTTCCTGGTTTTGCCACTAACCAACAACTGCCGGCAACCTCATGCTCCGGCCCTACGGCTTTGGCAGCATAAAAAGGATCTGCTCGATGCGCCGCCTGCTTACGGAAACGATCTTGAAGCGGAATTGATTGTAGAGGATTTCGGTGTCGGGCTTGGGGATGACGCCGGTGAGTTCAAGGATGAGGCCTGCCATGGAATCGGCTTCTCCTTTGGCTTCGTCGAAGGTATTGGTATCTACGCCAACGATCCGGCAAACATCGTTGAGCAGGGTTTTGCCTTCAAAAAGGTAATTGTAATCGTCAATTTTTTTGAACACCACTTCCAGCTCGTCGTCGAATTCGTCCTTGATCTCGCCGATAATCTCCTCCATGATGTCCTCCAGCGTCACGATCCCGGAACTGCCGCCATACTCATCGACCACGATGGCCAGGTGGAGGTGTTCCTGCTGAAACTCTTTGAGCAGGTCGTTGATCTTCTTGGCTTCCGGGACGTAGTAAACATCGGTATGAATCAGTTGCTGCCATTCGAAATCGTTGCCTTCGTTGAGATGGCCGAGCAGGTCTTTAACGTAAAGGATGCCGGTGACGTTGTCGAAGTCGTTCTCATAAACAGGTATCCGGGAATACCCCGATTCCTGGACGACTTTAAGCAGTTCGTGATAGTCTATACGGAAGTCGACGGCCACCACGTCCACCCGGGAGCTCATGATTTGTTTGACGGTGACCTCTCCGAATTTGACTATGCTTTTGAGGATGTCGACATCCTGGGCGGCGTCTTTTTCCTGGCTTACTGTCAATTCAATGGCCTCGTCGATGTCTTCACGGCTGGCGAGGCTGCCTCCCGGTGTCGTTGTGGCCAGCCTCCGTTCAATGATGCGGGTGGTATTGACCAGGGCGTTGTTGAGCGGGCCGAGCAGGTTCAGGAGCAAGGTGATGGGGCGGGCCATGAGCTTGGCCAGGCGCAGGTTGTTGATCTTGGCATATACTTTGGGTGCCACTTCCCCGAACAGGACGAGCAGGAATGTGACGCCCACAATGGTAATCAGAAAGCTGATCAGCCAGGACCAGTAAGCTACCCGGTTGGGGTCGGGCTGCCCCCACAGGTTGGTAATATGGGCTGCCCACTGCTCAAAAGTATCCGCAGGGATGATCCTCATCAGCACGAACTCCGAAAGGATGACGATGGCAATATTGATGAAGTTGTTGCTGATCAGTATCGTAGCCAGCAGGCGGCGCGGTTTATCCTTGAGCACTAGGATGCGTTGGCTGTTTTTCCCGTTTTCCTGTTCGAGGCGTTCGAAGTCGTTGGGCGTCAGCGAAAAAAAAGCTACTTCCGATCCTGAGATCAGGGCAGAACAGGCCAACAGGAAAATGATGCCCAGAATACCCAGGAGAGTCTCCAGTGAAGGAGAAAGAAGAAGCAGGATAACAGGTAAAAAACTGTAAGCTGGACTATCAGGTTCTGGTTCCAATAACAAAGGGGTTAGTTACACCAAAATTCGTTCCTGCAGTATCCCGTCAGAAAGGCAGGTCATCATCCGCCGCATTGCCGGGTTCTTCGGCTAAGGAGCTGGAGGCTTCTTCATCGGCGGGCTTTGACGAACCCGCACTGACTTCATCCTCAGGCGCCGCAGAAAATCCGCCGGAGCTGTCGGAATGCTCATCGCGCCGCCCGCCGCTGACGATGCGAAAATAACTGGCTACCACTTCAGTAGTATAACGGGTATTGCCATCCTGGTCCTGCCAGTTGCGGTGCGTCAGTTTGCCTTCGACATAAACGCCCATGCCTTTTTTGAGGGTGCTCTCTGCCCTTTCTGCCAGGGTGCGCCAAACGACGATGTCATGCCATTCGGTCTGGGTCTGCCATGTCCCGTTTTTGTCCTTATAATTTTCATTGGTGGCAATGGGGAATTTTGCTACTACCGCCCCATTTTCCAGCCGGCGCACTTCCGGGTCGCGCCCCAGGTTGCCAATCAATATTACGCGGTTTACCATCTCTCAGAAGAGTTGTGAAGGAATTAATCAGATAAACTTTAAATATAGCGAATTATAAGCTTTGCCCCAAAAGGGGAGGCAGATAACTCCAAAAAGTTTTTACAAAAAAAGTGTAAGCCGGGATTCTCCCAGATAACGGTTGATGATCTTTGGAAAGGCAAATTTACTCAAGTTTTCCCGGCTTACCGCTAAAAAGGGGCCGGGATTGAGGGAAGCGTTCCGGGGGAGGGCCACCTTCCAGAAGGTCGCTATGATCTTCTGGTGGGTCAGCAGCTGTTGGTAGGCGCCGGAAATGTGGCTGATAACGGCCGGCTGGCCGCTCAGGAGCTGTTGCCAGAGCAGGCTGCTCCGGATTTCCTCTTCCTCCCGGGAGGCATGGGGCAGTTCCAGCAGGGGAAATTCATAGAGGTTTTGCCAAATATCTTTTTCTGTGCGTTTGTTGAGCAAATACCTGCCCTCATGGGTGATGACGAGGTAATGGAAAAAGCGGAGCCGTTTTTCCTGCTTTTTATCTTTGACGGGCAGAGCATCTGTTTTCCCGGCCCGGATAGCGGTGCAGGCCGGGCGCAGTGGGCAAGCCGGGCAGGCCGGTGTTTTGGGGGTGCAATGCGTGGCGCCGAAGTCCATGATTGCCTGATTGTACCGGCCGGGCTGGCGGGAGTCCAGCAATTCCTCCGCGAGGCTTGTGAATTCCTTTTTGCCGGCGGTGGTATCCACCGGAGTATCTATGCCAAAAAACCGGGAGAGTACCCGGAAAACATTGCCGTCAACTACTGCGTGTGGCAAGCCGAAAGCGAAGGAGGCGACGGCAGCGGCAGTATAGGGGCCGACTCCTTTCAGTTGGCGAATGCCCTCGTAGGTGTCCGGAAAGCGGCCGCCCAGTTCCCGGGAGATATGGCGGGCCGCAGCGTGCAGGTTGCGGGCGCGGGAATAGTAGCCCAGCCCTTCCCACAATTTCATGACCTCATCCTCCGGTGCTTCTGCCAGGTGCCGGATTGTGGGATAGCGCGCCCGGAAACGCTCGAAATAGGGCAGGCCCTGTTCCACCCGGGTTTGTTGCAAAATAACCTCGGACAGCCATATAAGGTAGGGGTCCTTTTCGCCTTTCCACGGCAGATGCCGGTGGCTTTGTTCAAACCAGGCCATTAGTTTTTCCCGAAAAAATAACTGCTTGCGCTTTTGCATAGGAAGGCAAAAATAAAAAAAGGCGGTTGCGGAAAAAACCGCAACCGCCTTCAATTTTCATTGTGAACTATCAGCGAGCCAGGCATCGCAATCCTTGCGATTGCTTCGCCCCGGGCTTGCTTATCGCAAGAAATTATCCTTCGCTAAGCGCCGGCGCGCTCGCGGACTTCCTTTATGTTTGAATAACGCTTACTGATGACATCCTTCAGCTCTTTGCGGGCAAAGAAGATACGGCTCTTCACCGTACCCAGGGGCAAATCCAGATGATCGGCAATCTCCTGGTACTTATAGCCGTGGTAGTGCATAAGGAAAGGTATCTTTATGCTGTCGTCCAGGCCTTCGATCATTTTGGTCAGTTCCTTCATCATGATATTGGATTCAGCCTTGTTAGAAATCACCACGCTGCCGGAGTTGATGTAAAACAGATTCTCTGTGGAATCGATGATCGTGTTCGCCTTCGTCTTCTTGCGGTAGTTATTGATGAAGATGTTCTTCATGATCGTGAAGAGCCAGGCCTTGAAATTCGTACCCGGGCGAAACTTATCTCTGTTCGTCAGGGCACGGTAGGCCGTTTCCTGGAAGAGGTCCTTGGCTTCCTCGGTGTTTTTCGTCAGGCTGTATGCGAACGAATTGAGCAAGTTGGACATCTGGTTGAACTGGCTATAGAATTCTGTGGAGGACATGGCTATTTCTGTTTAACTTACTTGAAGTAATTTTTCTCTTCTGTTGAATCAAAGGTAAGCAATAGTTAAACAAAATGCAATTTTTTACACTCTTTTTGTGCGGGGAAATTCAAAAATTATGGCTATTATTTTACATAACGATCATAATTATCTGATAAACAGTGAATTAATGCACGATTTGGCAAAGTGTTAAATTTTTGTACTTTCAAAAAAAATTGAAAAATTGGGTATTTTGTCGAAGTTCGAATTCGTGAATTCATACTTTTGACGACCAAAAGAGCATCCTGGGGGGCAGGGAGAGCCCCGGAAGGCCGTTTGTTCAACTGTATAAAGGAGAATGTTAAACAGCTCAGAGCTTTCTTCGGATAAAGGCTATAGCGAAGATTCGAACCGGAATGGAGGAAAGTTATTTCTGTGCGTTTTTCACCAGCCAGGCAGCTACGGCACTGAAGATGATATTGGGAAGCCAAATCCCCAGCAGGATGGGAATGGCCTGGCCGGTTGCAAAAACGATGGCAAACCGGGAAAAGAAAATGAAAAGTGCCCCGACCCCGATGCCCAGGGCCAGGTGCAGGCCGATCCCTCCCCGGACCTTGCGGGCGGCGATAGACATGCCGATGATGGTCAGTATGAAAATAGTAAAAGGTTCGGCGGTTCGCCGATGGACTTCTATCTCGTATTTCTGGGTATTGCCGACGCCCCGCGCTTTTTGGTTCCGGATATATTCCTTCAATTCCGGCGTGGTCATCATCGTCTGCTGTTCTTTATAGTCCACAAAGTCGGCGGGGGTCAGGGCCAGCGTGGTGTCGATCTCTTTGCCGTTGCCGATGATAAGTTCTTCTTTCATGCCGTTGAAGGTCCGGATCTCATAGTTTCGGAGCTTCCACTTGTTGGGCGGGCCGATCCATTCGGCGGAATTGGCCTTGAGCAGGGAGACCAGCTCATTGTTCTCGAACTTTTCCAGGCGGAACTTTCGGGCGGTGCTGTCCCGCTTCCGGTAGTAGTTTATGTATACTTTGGTATCCGGGGATAAGAACATGTGCACATCCTGGGTTTTGCCTTTGTCATTGTCCTGCCATATATAGGTGTGCACGATATCCAGGCGGGTCTTGTTCCCCTTGGGAATGAAATAGTGGTTCCCGATCAGGTGCAGCCCGGCGATGAAGGTGGCGGCGACCAGGTACGGGCGCATCAGGCGCGGGAAGCTGACGCCGGCATTGAAGATGGAGATGATCTCGGAGTTGTACGCCATGCGGGAGGTGAAGAATATCACGGCGATCAGGGTGAAGAGCGGCCAGAGCAGCCCGTCGATGTAAAGCAGGAAGTTGGGGAAATAATCGATGTATATTTCTTTCTTCGTGATGGGTTCTTCAATGAATTTTTCCACCTTTTCGCTGAAATCGATGATCCCGGAGATCATTGAAAAGATGAGAACCGTGAAGAAGAAAGTACTCAGGAATTTCCGGATAATATATTGATCGAGCTTTTTCAGCATAGTATTGACCTCCTGTCAGGAGTAATAAACGTTATGAGCTTCCAAATGGTGGCGGGCCGGCGCCTAATTAACAAAATCACAACCTTCCCTGCAAATCCTTGACCATCTGGTTTTTCCAGCTCAGGAAATCCCCTTCGCGGATATGGCGCCGGGCTTCGCCCACCAGCCAGAGGTAAAAGCTCAGGTTGTGCAGGCTGGCGATCTGCGCGCCCAGCAGCTCTTTACTGTGGACGAGGTGGCGAAGGTAAGCTTTACTGTAAAACCGGCTGGCCTGGCAGGGGCCATTTTCGTCGATGGGGCTGAAATCTTCCTTCCATTTGGCATTTTTGATGTTGATGGTGCCCCGGGCTGTATACAACAGGCCATGCCGGGCATTTCGGGTGGGCAACACACAGTCGAACATATCGATGCCCAGGGCTATACACTCCAGGATATTTTCAGGGGTGCCGACGCCCATGAGGTATCGGGGCTTATCCCTGGGCAGGATGCTGCAGGTGAGTTCCGTCATTTCATACATTTCCTCTGCCGGCTCGCCCACCGACAGGCCGCCGATGGCGTTGGCTTCCCGGCCGAATGCCGCAACGGCCTCCGCCGATGCGACGCGCAGGTCTTTAAAGGTACTACCCTGGACGATAGGAAACAGCGCCTGGTGGTAGCCGTAGAGGGGGCCGGTGCTGTCGAAGTGCCGGCAGCAGCGTTCCAGCCAGCGGTGGGTCAGTTCCATCGATGATTTGGCATAGTTGTAATCGCATGGGTAGGGCGTACACTCGTCGAAGGCCATGATGATGTCGGCGCCAATGGCACGCTGGATATCAATGGCGATCTCCGGGCTGAAGAAATGAGCAGACCCATCGATGTGAGACTGGAAAGTCACCCCCTCCTCATTAATCTTCCGGCGGTGGCTCAGGGAGTAGACCTGATAGCCTCCGCTATCGGTCAGTATGGGGCGGTTCCAGCCGTTGAACCGGTGCAGGCCGCCGGCTTTTTGCAGTATGTCGGTTCCGGGCCGGAGGTAGAGGTGATAAGTATTGCCGAGGATGATCTGCGCCCGCACTTCTTCCTCCAGGTCGCGTTGCTGTACGCCTTTTACGCTGCCCAGGGTGCCTACCGGCATGAAAATGGGGGTCTCTATCCGGCCATGATCGGTCGTGATCTGCCCGCACCGGGCGGAGGAAAGGGGGTCGTTATGAGTAATGGAGAATTGTAGCATTAAATCCGGAAGCGGTGTTTGTCCAATTTCAGCATGACGGCGATCATGATAGTAAAGCCCAGAAGGGATGACCCTCCCTTACTGATGAAGGGGAGCGGGATACCAATGATCGGCATCAGGCCCATTGTCATGCCGATGTTGATGAAAAAGTGGAGGAAAATGATGCCCGCTACACAGTAGGCGTAGTGGCGGGAAAAGCTGTAACGCTGCCGCTCGGCGATAATGGTAATCCGGAAGAGCAGCAGCAGGAACAGGGTGATGATGCCAAAAGCACCGATGAAACCCTGCTCTTCACCTATGGTACAGAAGATGAAATCAGTAGATTGTTCCGGGACGAAGTTGCCCTTCGTCATGGTGCCGTGGAGGAAGCCCTTTCCCTGCATCCCCCCGGAACCGATGGCCGTTTTGGATTGCACCAGGTTGTAGAGCGAACCCCGTTCATCGCATTTATCAGGCTGCAGCCAGACGTTGATGCGGTCTTGCTGGTGTGGTTTCAGGACATTGTTGAAGCCATAATTGGCGGCAAAAGCCAGGCCGGACCCAACCAGCAAAAAGAAGAACAGGTTAGCGAACAGGCGGCCATTGCGTTGTTGGTAAAGGACGTAACCCAGTGCAAAAACAAAAAGCAGGCAGGCGCCCAGTACCTGGGGCAGGTATTCCAGTTGGGCAAGATAGTAGGCAGCGCCGGCTACAGCCGCTACGGCGGCCAGCCAGTAGGCCCGTTTTTTCGTCCGGAGATTAAAGGCCATAATCAGCAAGGCCAGAAGCGTAAGCGCAAGAGCTATGTTCAGGGGAGAAAATACCAGCCCGGCCAGGAGTAAGGCCCCTAAAATGCCGGCTACGATATAGTACGCAGGGTTGAGCCCTTCCCGGAACAACACCAGCAGGAAGGACAGGAAGACCAGCGCGGAGCCGGCGTCGGGCTGGGCCAGGATCAACAGGATAGGCGTCAGGATGATGGCAAAGGAAATGGCCTGGGAACGCGGTTTTTTCAGGTCGGTACTGTAGGATCCGAGAAAGGCCGAAAGGGCCAGCGCGGTGCCAAACTTCGCTATTTCAGAAGGCTGAAAGGAGAATCCGCCGAAAGAAAACCAGGAAGTGGCGCCCTTGATGCTGGTCCCGGCGAAAAGTACGAGAACCAGCAAGCCGATGGATACGGCATAAATGGGATAAGCGAATGTCTGCCAGAATTTCCAGTCGAAGAGCATGATGAACGCGAAGATCAGGCCGCAAATGCCAATCCATACCGCTTGTTTTCCGGCAGAGGTGTTTAGGAAACTTCCACTCTCCATATTCCTGAACTCTTCAAACCCTACAGAAAAGACCATCAACCATCCCACGACGGTCAACGCCAGAAAAAGGCTGAATGTAACGTAGTCGATATGGCCCAGTATGGGGGTGTTTCCTTCCCGCCGCATTGTCCGACTTCTTCGCATCTCCATCTGTTGCTGTTCCGTCGTCTGCTGACCCGGATAATTTTTTATCTAATAATTGCCGCCAATCAGTTCACGGGGGCGTATGGCGTCATCCCTGACCAGATAGATACCTGGGTAATCCCGCTCCAGGATGTACTTGAGGCGCAGCGCTTCCAGCTTGGTGGCAAAAGCGCCGGCGCGCAGCTTGTAGTAGGGCGCCGAATGCACCCAATCTACCGCAATAGACGGGTAGCGGTATTGAAAAGACTGCTTGACGCTTTCCAGCCTTTGCCGGTCGGGGGTTGCCAGTACCTGTACCCGCCAGCCACTCACGTAATTCCTGGATTTATTGATCTCGATAAAGCGGTCCATCATTTCTCCGATCGGCCGGTCCTCTTCGTAAAAAACGTTATTCTGGGCATTGGCGGCGATTTGGCCAAATACCAGGAACCACCCTAAAAATAAGAAGCGAGCCATATTGCTGTTTTGATGGTTAACGAGGGCAGGTTTTCCGAAGGGCCGGACGGAAGGGCCTGCGTGGTGTAAATATACGACATTCGGGAAAGTTATTCCTAATGGGCTAACCGACTACCGCAATTCCTGCCAGGATGCCAACCCGGTGAACGCCGGCTTCCACAAAACGTTTGGCGTCTTCTTTGCTGTGAATGCCCCCGAAGGTAGCGATCCGTGCCTTTTCCCCGGCCAGCCTTCTGAGCAGCTGCACGGCTTCCAGGGTAGCCTCCTGCCCGTTGAATCCGGTGCAGGCCTTTAGGAAATCGGCCTGGGCGTCGAGGGCGATCCTGCACAACCGGCCGGCCTCTTGCTCTGTGAGCAGCCCCATCTCGAAAATCACTTTAATGGCTTTGCCCTTAAGGTGGGCAGCGGTGATCATGCTGTCGATGTCATTGCTGACAAAATTCCAGTTGTTGTTCTTAACCGCGCAGAAATTGATCACAGCGTCAATTTCATCCGCGCCATCATCGATCGCCCGTTTGATCTCCTCAACCTTCGCCGGGGTGGAGTTGTACCCCATCGGGAAACCGGCGACAGTTGAGACCTTTACCTTCTCCCCTTCGAGAAGGGCAGCGGCCTGCGCTACGTAGAAGGGAGGGACGCACACGGCTGCGTACCCGTGAAATACGGCTTCCTTGCACAGTGTTTCGACATCCTGAAGCCGGCAATCCGCCCGCAGGATCGTATGGTCAATATAATTAGCCAGGTTCATTTTTTTGGCCGGGTTTAGTTTTTTGGTGATCAGAAACGCCAGGGGGGGCGGCGCGAGAAGCTGCAATATAGGGCAAAAAAAGTAATTGCCGCCCGCTGTTTCGGAAATTAAGCGCCCGGCCTTCCGATAGCTATCCCCTGCCGTGGCAATGCTTATACTTCTTACCGCTTCCACAGGGGCAGGGGTCGTTGCGGCCCACTTTCTTTTCCACCCGTTTGAAAGTCTGCGGTTTTGCGCGGCGGCGGCTCACGCCTTCGGCAGCGGCCCGGGCGGCCTCCTCCGTGCGGTTGGTCTGCACCTTGCTCATGTCTGTACGCTGTTCGCGTGCTTCTTCCAGCGTGCGGCCGTCGGCAAAAACGATGGTGCCCTTGGACAGGTAAGCCGTCACCTCCTCATTGATATCGTAAATGAGTTGTTCGAACAAGTTATAGGCTTCCATTTTGTACACCACAAGCGGGTCTTTCTGTTCAAAGGAAGCGGCCTGCACCGAGTCCTTGAGCTCGTCCATAGAGCGCAGGTGCTCTTTCCATTTTTCGTCGATGATAGACAGGGTAACAGCCTTCTCTATATCCCGGCGGATGGATTTGCCGTTGGTCTGCACCGCTTCGGCAATATCGGCGGTGATGGCCATGGGGTTGGTGCGCCCGTCGGTGAAGGGTATGAGAATGCGCTTGTACTGCTGGCCCTGGTTTTCGTGTACATCCCGGATGTGGGGGAGCAGGACATCGGTGATCTGGGTCATCTTGCGGCCGTAGTACTCTTCGAACTGCTGCTGGTATCGGCCGATGATCTCTTCCAGAGGCCCTTCCTGGAAATCGATGGCGTCGATCTGGGGGTCGAGGCCAAGCAGGCTGAGGGAGTCCCGGCGGAAGGTCTCAAAGTTGCCGCCTTCCCGGTGGTTTTCCACAAGGCTGGCAGTCAACGATTGGAACATATTGTTGAGGTCGACGGAAAGGCGTTCGCCGGCCAGCGCGTTATCCCGCTTTTTGTAGATGGCCTCCCGCTGGATGTTCATCACGTCGTCGTACTCCAGAAGGCGCTTGCGGATGCCGAAGTTGTTTTCCTCGACTTTCTTCTGAGCCCGCTCGATGGATTTGGTGACCATGGGGTGCTGGATCACTTCCCCTTCTTCGTGGCCCATGCGGTCCATCAGTTTGGCGATGCGCTCCGACTGAAACAGGCGCATGAGGTTGTCTTCGAGGGAGACATAGAACTGCGAGCTGCCGGGGTCGCCCTGGCGGCCGGCGCGGCCGCGCAGCTGGCGGTCAACCCGGCGGGAGTCGTGCCGTTCGGTGCCGACGATGGCCAGGCCCCCGGCAGCTTTGACTTCCTTGCCGATCTTGATGTCGGTACCCCGCCCCGCCATGTTGGTGGCGATGGTTACCTTGCCGGGCTTGCCGGCTTCGGCCACGATCTCCGCCTCGCGCTGGTGTTGCTTGGCGTTGAGCACGTTGTGGTCGATATTGCGCAGCTGGAGCATGCGGCTCAGCTTCTCAGAGATGTCTACTGAAGTGGTACCTACCAGGACGGGGCGCCCCCGCTCAGTCAGTTCTACGATCTCTTCGATGACGGCGTTGAACTTTTCGCGGGCAGTTTTGAAGACGAGGTCCTCCCGGTCGTCCCGGACAATCGGCCGGTTGGTAGGGATGACTACCACGTCCAGCTTGTAAATCTCCCACAGTTCGCTGGCTTCCGTCTCTGCTGTACCGGTCATGCCGGCCAGCTTGTGGTACATCCGGAAGTAGTTCTGCAGCGTGACCGTTGCGTAGGTCTGGGTAATGTCTCCAACCTTGACATTCTCCTTGGCTTCCAGAGCCTGGTGCAGCCCGTCCGAGTAACGGCGGCCTTCCATCATGCGGCCGGTCTGCTCATCCACGATCTTCACCTGGCCTTCGATGACGACGTATTCTTCGTCTCTTTCGAAAAGCGTATAGGCTTTGAGGAGCTGGTTGATGGAATGCAGGCGCTTGGACTTGACCGAGAAATCCTGGGACAGTTTGACCTTGGCTTCTTCCTTTTCTTTTTCGCCGAGCGCCTTATTGTTCTGGATTTCCACCATTTCGGTGGCAATATCCGGCATGATGAAAAAGTTCTCATCCGCGACGCCCTGGCTGAGGTATTCCGCACCGCGTTCGGTCAGCTCTACCGAGCGGTTTTTCTCGTCGATGATGAAGTAGAGCGGTTCATCGGCGATGTGCATATTTTTATTCTGCTCCTGCATGTAGAAGTTCTCGGCCTTCTGTAGTTCAACTTTCACGCCTTCCTCGCTGAGGAATTTGATCAGCGGCCGGTATTTGGGCAGGGCGCGGTAGGCGCGCAGCAATGCCATGCCCGCCTGGCCTTCCTGGTAGCCCGTTTCGCCCTCTTTGAACAGGCGCCGGGCGTCAGCCAGGTACTCGGTGGCCAGCTTGCGCTGAACGCCGATCAGCTTCTCGACAAAAGGCCGCAGCTCGAGGTACTCCTGGTCTTCGCTGCCCTGAGGCACCGGCCCGGAGATAATCAGCGGCGTGCGCGCATCGTCGATCAGTACGGAGTCGACCTCGTCGACCATGGCGTAGTGATACTTGTGCTGGACACGTTCATCGGTGGAGCGCACCATATTGTCCCGCAGGTAGTCGAAGCCGAATTCGTTGTTGGTGCCGTAGGTGATGTCACAGTTGTAGGCACGGCGACGCTCTTTGGAGTGAGGCTTGTATTTGTCGATACAATCGACGGTCAGCAGGAGAAATTCGAAAATGGGACCGACCCATTCCTGGTCGCGGCGGGCCAGGTAGTCGTTGACGGTAACGATGTGTACCCCCTGGCCGGACAGGCCGTTGAGGTAGGCCGGGAGGGTTGCCACCAGGGTCTTGCCTTCACCGGTGGCCATCTCGGCGATCTTGCCGTCGTGAAGCACCATGCCGCCGATGAGCTGGACGTCGTAGTGCACCATATCCCAGGTAATATCTCCGCCGGCAGCTACCCACTGGTTTTTCCAGGTGGCCTTATTGCCCTGGATGGTAATGTAGGACTTGCCGGGCGTAGCCGCCAGGTCGCGGTCATGGTCCGTTGCGGTGACTTCCAGCGATGGATTTTCCATGAACCGGCGCGCTGTTTCCTTAACCACGGCAAATGCCTCCGGCAGGATCTCCTTCAACACATCCTCCAGGTGCTTGTCCCTTTCTTCCTTAAGTTTATCCATCTCGCGGAAGAGCTCTTCCTTTTCGTGCAGGTTCTCCTGCTCATTGGCTTCCCTGTGGATGTCTTTTATATCTTTGTCGATCCCCGCAAGATGCTCGGCAATGCGAGCCCTGAACTCCCCGGTTTTATTGCGCAGCTCGTCATTGGTCAGGGTTTTCAGTTGTTCGAAAACCGCATTTACTTCTTCGACAACAGGCATGTAGAGGTTGATATCCTTATCCTGTTTAGTGCCGAAGACTTTTTTGAGCGAATCAGTTATACTTTTAAACATATATAAAAAAATTTCCGATGTTATCTAAGTAAGGCACCGTAAAGATAATATATTTGCGGGCGATTTAAGCCGGTACATATTTCATACCACGATATTATTCGTGCCATAATGGCATGAAGGGCACGGGAAACTCCCCGGAGTTTCGGCTGTTGTAATATTTCGGGCCCCGGGCATTACAAAATAAACAGGATGAAATAATTACAAGTTGATACATACGTTTTCATTTTACGGAGGCAGGTTCAAAAACAGGGTTAGGAACCTCGTCATCCAAAGCCCAAAAACGGAAAAATGTCAAAATCCCGGAACATATTCCATACGTTGTATTTCCTCTTTTTGTTGCTCGCGCTGACATCCTGTCGGGGAGACGGCGCCAGAGACATCCGCAACCACTACTTCCCCCTGCGGGAGTTGAAGGACGGCCTTGTATACGAATACCAGCCGGTGAACATCGACTCCCTGACGCCTGCCTACTGGTACTATCGTTCTTTTTTCACCGAGGAAGGTATATTCCTGATCAGGACCTACTACGAATACGAGCTGCTCCCCCTGCAGCTTTCCCGGGAAGAGGTAGTGAGCAACGGTATGCTTTTGCACAGCCTTTCCCTTTACGAAAAAGATTCTACCGGAAAGCAACACAAAGTGCCGGTGGAAGTGCTTTCCGGCAACGCTTTTCCTTTTCTGGTCCGGGATTCTACGGGTGTCTTCCTTTACAAAGTCCGCTGGACTCCTTTGTCAGACCCGGAAGCGACGATCACCCTGATCAAGAACCGCCGGTATGTGAAGGATACCGCCGTGGTGTACGAAGGGCAGGAGCGGGACGCCGTGATATTCGATGTCAGTGAGTTGGTAGCGTACGACAAAGAGGGCGTTTTTGAACATCAGTACAGCGGCCGGGAAGTCTTTGCAGAGGGGATCGGGCTTTTCTACTATGAGAAAAAAGTAGCCGGCGATTTCGGGTGGGCCTACCTGCTGAAGCAACGGTATCCGATGAGCCGGTTGGAGGCCAGGTTCAGGAAGAGAATTCAACAACAAACAGATGACAGCAGAAGCACCGGCTTTTAAGCTGTTTTCAGAAAAAATAACGACAGGCATGAAGCAACTTGCACTAACTCTCGTTTTCAGTTTCACGCTCGGATATTCATTGTTCGGGCAAGTGGCCGCTCCGGCATTCCTCTGTGTCAGCAACGATACTTTATTATGGGAAACGCCGGCCAACAGTTGTGGGCCGTTCAATGCTTACATCATTTACGCCAGCCAGAATGAAAGCGGCCCCTATTCGGCGCTGGCCACTATTACGGACCCCGGACAGGATCAGTTTGTCCATGAGAATGCCGGCATGGGCATCTGGTATTATTACCTGGAAAGCGACTATGACTGCCCCGGCCAGCCCGTTCTGCAGTCGGATACGCTCGACAACCTCATCCCGCAGCCTGCCCGCCTGGAGGCCGTTTCCGTCAACGGTGCCAATGTTGAGGTAACGTGGGTTACCAGCCCTTCGCCGGAAGTGGTAGGCTACATCATCTCGCGCACCGTCCCCGGGCAGGGAACCATGGTTCTGGATACGGTCTTTGACGGTGCCTTTTACCTGGACACGGAGGCCACCCCCGGCGAACTTTCAGAAACCTACTACATCGAAGCCATCGACGCCTGCGGCAACAAGAGCCTGATTGCCGACCCCCATTCGACCATCCTCCTGGCTACCGAGGGGTCCGATCCCTGTGAACGCAACATCGGGCTGAGCTGGAACCTGTACCAAAACTGGCCGCAGGGCATCGGCAGCCACGAAATATGGGTATCCGAAAACGGCGGGGAACCTGAGAAAGTGGCAACCCTTGACGGTGCCGCTACCGCTTATCGCTTCCAGAATGCCGATGACGCGGTAGAATATTGCTTCACCGTACGGGCGCTGGAGCGCTCCAGCGGCGTGGCGGCGGCATCGAACGAGGCCTGCCTCAGCCTCGATGTCGTGCAGGCAGTAAAGGGCCTGGCCATCACCAATGCCACCGTCACTGAAAATAATGAGGTACGGCTGGACTGGGTGTGGAACGCCAATGCAGAGATCAGCGACTATGCCATCCTCCGGTCATCGAACAGCAGCGACTTCAGCCCCGTGGAGAGCGGCGCGCCCCCGGTGCCTCTGATGGCGGACAATACCTACCTGGATAGCGCCCCCGGCCCTTCCGGCGGCGTCCTGTACTATCAGGTACAAACCACAGACGCCTGTGGCGTGATGGCCTCTTCCAACGTCGTCGGAACCGTTTTTCTTCGGGCCAGCGCCCGGGCCGGCAGCAATGTTGTCCGCTGGACACCGTACCTCAACCCACTGGGCGCCCTGCAGGGCTATCGCCTCTATCGCCTGGAGAGCGGCAGCCCTGTATTGCTGAGCGAGTTTGGGCCGAACGCGCTGGAAGCTGCCGACAACAACCTCGACCTGTCCAACCCGGATCAGGTGCGGTCCTGCTATTTTGTTGAAGCCGTCGCCGAGGTATTGCTTAGCGATTCTACCGTAGTTGCCGTTACTTCCCGTTCCAATGTGGCCTGCGCCGAGCAGGAAGCGCGCGTATATATCCCCAACGCGTTCTCTCCCAACGAGGACGGCCGCAACGACGAGTTCCGCCCCTACCTGCAGTTCGGCACCCCGTCGGCCTACACCCTGGCGATCTACGACCGCTACGGCGGCAAACTTTTCGAGAGCAACAGCATCGACGTGGGCTGGGACGGAAAGAGCAAGGGCAGGCAAGTTCCGGTGGGGCTGTACGTTTACCATGTCCGCATTGAACAGGCGGACGGAAAGGTACTGGAGCAGAGCGGCGAGATTTCCCTCCTGCGGTGAGCGGGCGGGGCAGATGGCGCACTCGTGCTGCATTTGACCCTTTTCCGATAGCCGGGCATTCCAATAAGGCTTAACTTGGAGGCAAAAACTATGGAGAGACAGGAGCAGCTCAACTACCTGGATAGCGTCCGCCGCTTGTTCCGCTACTACAAAAGCCTGGGCGAAAAGGCCATGGCCCAGCTCACGGAAGAGGAGATGAAGTTCCGGCCGACGCCTGAAAGCAATAATATGGCCACCATCGTCAAACACCTCCATGGCAATATGCTTTCCCGCTGGACGGACTTTCTCACCTCCGACGGCGAGAAACCCTGGCGGAACCGCGATGGCGAGTTCGAAGACAACCTCGATAGCCGGGATCAGGTCATGGCAGCCTGGGAGGAAGGCTGGGCGTGCCTGTTCCGCGCCATTGACCCCCTGACGGATGCCGACCTTTCGCGCATCGTTTACATCCGCAACGAAGGGCATACCGTCCTCGAAGCCATCAACCGGCAGTTGGGGCACTACAGTTACCACGCCGGGCAGATGGTATTCCTGGCCAAACAGATCAGGGACGGGGAGTGGCGATCGCTCAGCATCCCCAAAGGGCAGTCGGAGGCTTTCAACAAAGAGAAGTTTGACCAGGAAAAAGGGCGGCGGCATTTTTTGTGACCGCTTCTGTCCGTCCGGTTATTTGTTGTGCGTTGATGGTTGTCTGTTCGGCGCAACAGACAACCATCAACAGGCAACGCCCCAACTACTTCTCCCCTTCCATCTCTCCCTGCCACCCTTTGCTGAAGGCGAGTTCCTGCAGCATGTTGGCCAGGTTTTCCAGTTCTTCCGGGTAGCCGTAGTACATTTTGATCCGCTTGGTTTTCCCTTCATGTATAAAAGAAAGGTAGGTCGTAGGCAGGTCGGTCACCTGTTCGAAGTACTCGTTTTCGTATTGCCATAGATCAGCCTCCACGAAAGTGTTGAACAGGTAGTTCACCGTATCGGCGGAGAAGGTGCGTTTGTGCTCTCCTTCGAGTTCTACAAAGCGTTTGCCATTGTACACGGCTTCTCCGTTGCCCCTGATCTTGAAGCTGTATTCCGGGCAGGAACCGAAACAGGGCGTTTTGACCATTTCGATCACTGAGCCTTCCGTGTATTCGTATTTATTCTTGCTGCACTTTCCCGCAGTGAACAGGAGAAAGGCCAGCGCCAGAAAAATGCTGTTGCCAAGGATGTTTTTCATAGATTTTTCATTTTCCCGAAAGGTAAAGGAAATTTCAGTAAACCAAAAGCGCAGGGGATCGGCCTTTGAGCTACCAGGGGGGCTGCCCGTCTAAAGCTGGGCAGGATGGGGCCTGGGTTGTGCAGGCCTGCCCCGAACCCCAAGGGCCAGGGATGTATGGACAGAGGCGGAACCCTCGTACACCGTACACCCCCTGTACACCCCCTTTCAACTCCCACGCTACTTCTCCACCACTTTGATCAGCATTCCTCGGGTGAGCGGTTGGTTGAGTTCCATGCCATTGAGGATAGCCAGTTCTTCGTGCCGGTTGCCGGGTATGCCTGCCTCCTGCAGGGCTGCGCTCAGGTTGGTGTCTTTGTCGATCCGGTGGATGCGGATGCGTTCCGGCTTCACGTTTATTTTGGAGGGGTCCGTCAGTTTTCGGAAGCCCTCCATGGTTTGCCGGAAACGGGCGGCGTAGGTATTGAAGTCCTGCTTGTACGACATGCCCAGGAATTGATAGACCCGCCCTTCGTACTCGATCAGGTAAGCCAGGATGCTGACCACTTCCTGCGTTTGCTCGTTGGCCTGTTCGGCGAGCACCGATACGGCGCGCAGGCCGTTTACGGTTTCGTTGCTGCGGCTGATCTGGGTCAGCTGATATTGTTGCAGCATGGCGTCGGCAGCCTGAGCGGGATCCTGGCCCGAAGCCAGGGCGAGCAGCATCAGCGCTTTTCCATCTTCCGGCGCCATCTGGACCTGAGAAGGCATGTTGTTGACCCGCCAGCCGGAAGGAATGGGGTACTGGAATTTCAGCTCCGGGTGGTAAAAGATCCCGCTTTCCACATAGCCCTGCCGGGGATCCTCCCCGTAGGTCAGGCCGTCGATCATCCGCAGGTATTCGTTTCGGTTGACATTATACTGGCTTCCCGAAGTTTTCTGCTGCCACTGCGACGCCAACTGGTCGACCTTCCGGTTGCGGTCGGCCGGGTCGGGATGGGTCGACAGGAAGGTGGGGATGCTTTGGCCGCCCTGGTCGCTGAGGCGCTTGAGGGTGCCGAAAAAGTCAGCCATCTGATGGGCGTCGTAGCCGATTTTGGTGGAATACTCGACGCCGAGGCGGTCGGACTCGCTTTCGTCGTCCCGCCCGAACTTCAGGAAGAGCAGGCCGACGCCTTGCTGGGCCAGGCCGGCGTACTGGCGGAAATCTTCCGACAACACCATGCCGGCAACCAGGCCTACCTGTGCCAGAATCTGGCGGCTGTACTGCTGGGCGGAGTGGCGGGCGGTGATATGGCCGATCTCGTGCCCCAGCACGCCGGCGAATTCCGCCTCGTTGTTGAAATGCGCCAGGATGCCCCGGGTGAAATATACATAGCCGCCCGGCAGGGCAAAAGCGTTGACCACGGGGGAGTCCAGGACTTTAAATTCGTATTTCAGCTCCGGCCGGTGCGACACGCGGGCCATCTGCTGCCCTTTCTCATTGATGAAGTTTTGTATTTCCTCATTGTCATACCGGCCGAAGGCGGCGACGATCTCCGGGTCGGACTGTTCTCCCAGGGCAATCTCCTGGTCCTTGCTCAGCAGCATCAGCTGGCTCTTGCCGGTTACGGGGTTGGTGGCGCAGGATTGGAGGTGGAGGGCGATAACGCCCAGCGCCAGAATCTTCAGGTACAGAAAAAAAGCAGGCTTTCTCATATTGGTTATTATTTGTTGAGCAACTACTAATTTACAAATATTGCTGAAAGGAAAATCCGGGATACAATTTCTTGACGTATATAAGCGAAAAAGGATACATTTCCGGGCAGGGGCAGGCTTCGGTTTGTCGCCCTGCATATTCCGGAATTGGCCGTTCTTTTTTAATTTAACTGCGGCGTATGCTCATGCTTTTGAAAAAATATAAACCTTTCCTGGCGGCCGGCTTCCTGCTTCTTTACGTTGCGGCGGCTTTCCAGTTCCCCCTGCTGGAAGGGCTGCATGTGCTCGCTCATTTCCTGGATCATGGACATCGCCACCAGCACCACCATTTTCACAACCATACCGATGATCCTGCCGAACACGGGCATGAGCTGTTGACTGTTGCCGGCGAAGTACTGGGCCAGATAGCTGGCGAACCTGCCCCGGCAAAGGGCAACGCTGAAAAGATAAAGAAAAAACTGACGGATCACGCAGTCATAATCCGGGGCGGACCCTGCCCGGCGAGCTTTTCCGGACAAAAGCCGGAGCGCCCCGTTCTCTGGCCGTCAGCTTTGTTCCTCCCTGTGCCCACCCCTCCTCCCCGGCGCGCCTGACGCCCCTTCAGGTAAAGATCAGAAAGCAGAGTAGTGTTCACTACTCCCATTTTAACACCAAATGGGAAATACAACCAGTGCCCCGGATATTGCCGGCTTCGCACCCGGAGCGGATATGGGCCTGCCTGTTTTCCCCTCAAATAAAAATTCATGTTACGGTCAATTTATATTTTCGCCATCCTGTTCCTGAGCTGCGCCGATTTGATCAGCCAACCGTTTGAAGGCCGGGTCACCGACGGTGCCGGACGGCCGATCCAGGACGCCTACGTCATCGGGCAATCGCAGATCAACCATACCCATACCAACGAACTGGGGATTTTCCGCCTCCCCGGTGCCCGGCCCGGCGATACGGTCAACATCAGTTTTGTAGGGTTCGAAACCCGGCGGCTGATCCTTCAGGAAAAGGACTTCGAACAGGCGACTACTGTTGTGATGAAAGAGGCGCCCATCAATCTGGAGCAGGTCGTCATCTCCAACAAGATGAGTACCCTGAACCAAATTTCTGCCGTGGGCCTGGAAACCAACCCGGTTAACTCCTCCCAGGAAGTCCTGCGCAAAGTGCCGGGCCTGTTCATCGCCCAGCATGCCGGCGGCGGCAAAGCCGAGCAGATTTTCCTGCGCGGCTTCGACATCGACCATGGCACCGACATCAATATCACGGTTGACGGCCTTCCTGTCAACATGGTTTCCCACGCTCACGGGCAGGGGTACGCCGACCTGCACTTCCTCATCCCGGAGACGATTGAAAATATCGATTTCGGAAAAGGGCCGTATTATGCGGGCCAGGGCAACTTCACCACTGCCGGTTACGTAGGTTTCCAGACCAGAGAAAAGCTGGATGCCAGCCTGTTGTCCCTGGAATACGGGCAGTTCAACACGCTGAGGACGGTGGGCTTGTTTGACCTTCTGAGCGGCGATCCCGGCAGGAGCGCCTATCTGGCTGCCGAGTACATGCTGAGCGATGGCCCTTTCGAGTCATCTCAGAACTTCAACCGGGCGAATCTGCTGGCGAAGTATACGGCCAACCTGCCCAACAACGACAAACTATCCTTTATGGCTTCTCACTTCACCAGCAAATGGGATGCTTCCGGGCAAATCCCGCAGAGAGCTGTGGATTCGGGCCTTATCAGCCGCTTCGGCGCTATCGACGATACAGAAGGCGGCGCCACCAGCCGGACCAACGTGGCCATCCACCATGCCAAAATGCTTTCCGGCAATGCGTTCGTCAAAAGCCGCGCCTACTTCACGCAGTACGACTTTGAGTTGTTTTCCAACTTCACCTTCTTCCTGAACGATCCCGAGAACGGCGACCAGATCCGGCAAAGGGAGAACCGGAATATCTTCGGGATAGAAAGCGTCCTCCACCGGCAGTACCGGCTGGCCGGGGCAGGGCTCAGCCTGCGGGCCGGCGCCGGCCTGCGCTACGACCTGGTCAAGGACAACGAGCTTTCGCGCACCCTCAACCGGAGGGCTACCGTTGAAGCCATTGCTTTGGGCGACATCAACGAATCCAACGTGTACGGCTTCGCCGGCGCAGAGCTGGATTTCGGCAAAGTGCTGATCAATCCCGGCCTGCGGGTGGATTACTTCAAATTTGACTATGTCGACAAGCTGGCCGCTGCCTACAGCACACTGTCGGAAAACAAGGCCTTCGTCAGCCCCAAGCTGAACCTCATTTACAACCCGAACCGCCACTGGCAGTTCTTCCTCAAATCCGGCATCGGCTTTCACTCCAACGATACCCGCGTAGTAGTTGCTCAGGAAGGCAGGGAAATCCTGCCCGCCGCCTACGGTGCCGACCTGGGGGCCATGTGGAAGCCCCTGCCCCGCCTCTGGTTCAACACGGCCCTCTGGTATCTGTTCCTGGAGCAGGAATTTGTCTACGTAGGCGATGAGGGCATCGTGGAACCCAGCGGCAAAACCCGCCGCTACGGCATGGACTTTGGCATTCGCTATCAGGTCACCAACAGCTTGTTCTTTGATTCGGATGTCAACTACACCATCGCCCGGGCCATCGATGAGCCGGAAGGGGCGGATTACATCCCCCTGGCACCCGACCTGACCGCCACCGGAGGGCTGTCCTTTCAGCCTTCTTCCGGGTTTTCCGGCGGAATCCGGTATCGTTACATCAAGGACCGCCCGGCCAACGAGGACGGCAGCATCACGGCGGAGGGGTATTTCGTGGTGGACGGCAACGTCAATTATACGATCAAAAATGTGACGTTCAGCATTATCGGGGAGAACCTGCTGGATGCGGAATGGAATGAGGCGCAGTTCGCTACGGAATCGAGGCTTAAAGGAGAAGGTGAAAGCGTGGAGGAACTGCACTTTACGCCGGGTGTGCCGTTCTTTATCAGGGGGAAGGTGGCCTACCGGTTCTGACCCCAGGCAGGATTGTCAGGGCAGACAGGATTAACAGGATTGACAGGGTATACTGGACTGGACTTGCAATTCCAGGCCCACATTCCGGCAAATCCTGTTCATCCTGTCTTTATAAAGGCCGGCGCACTAGTCTGCATTAGGGTCCATCATCTTGCCAAGGAAGAGGATGCCGTTGGTTTGGGCGTCGCGTATGGCGAAGATGAAGGGTTTGTTGACGTTCATCGTCGGGATTTGGGGCAGAGAGGTTTCAACGATCACTACAGAAGTGACGGCTGCCGCTTCGCTGCCCTCTTCGTTCACTTCGATGACTGCCTTGTGTTTGACCTCGTCAATATTCAGGGCGGCGTCGGCGATGCCGGTGAAATCCGCCAGGCCGGGAGCGAAAGCGATGCCCATGCCGAGATCCGTCAATGCCTTGACCAGGCTTTTTTCGTATTGCATCCTGAACTTCGGGAAGAAGAAGAACAGCTCCTGATAGGTGAATGACTGCGTCCAGGATGCCCAGTTAGCATTGTTCATTTCGCTGACGACGTCATCGACGGAATAGCCCGGTTTGGGCAGGAAAACGCTCATGGTGAAAGCGGAATCGGCGTAGGCCAGGTCGATCGCCTGGAAGACTTCAGTTTCGAAGTAGGGCAGGAATCCCTGGCCCCAGTTCATCATGTCTACTTCAGCTACGGTTTCGTTTTCCAGCATGAATTCAGCCGGATGGGTGAAATCCGGGTCGAAGGGATGGCGCCAGGCGCCCTTAAAGTAGACAGCATTGATGAGGTACATCACCACGTTGGAAGCAATGGGCCCGTCGACGATCGACTCGATCAGGCCATTGGTATTGTCTTTCACCCAGCTGTTGATGGCTACCCGGGCCTGCGGGTCGGCGAAGTCGAGTTCGGACACTTCGCTGCCGAAATAATCGCGGTTGACAGCCAGGAAGGCATCTTTGGCCGGGAAGCCCTGCCGGTACCAGATGGAGTTGGCCAGCAGCAGTTGCACTTCCGGATCCAGGACCGGCAGCAGGGCTAGCAATTGTTTGAAGCCTTCATTCGCCTGCTCCAGGCTCATGCCGTTTTGTTCCAGCGTGGCCATCATATCGGAGCGGGTTTGGCCTTCGGCGCCGTTTACGGCCATGGAAAGGGCGGTGGCTACGCTCAGGGGAGAGATGAAAATGTTATCCTCGGGCGCATCCTGGTGCAACTGCCGGAACAGGTTGAAGCCGAATTCCGTGTTGGAGGAACTCACCAGGCAGGCTTCGGCATTATCCTCGCAGTTGATGCCCGGCGCGGGCGCGGGATCCTGAATCGCATCTTCGTTGTTGCATTGAACAAAGAGGAAGGAAATAGCCAGCAAAAACAAAGGGATTATTTTATTCATCACAATTATGGTTTTTGTTTGTCAGATTTTAACAGGTTCAATCTCCGCAGGCTCCGGGTTCATAGTCAAAAATGCCGTTGCAAACAGCGTAGCAGTCATTGCTGTAAGTCACGCCGTCGCAGCCGCATACCGGGGCATATATCTGGTAGCATACGCAATCGGGAGAAGGGTCAGTGGCCTGGCAATCGGGAACCGGGTCGTCCTCGCAGTTGCAGGCGAAAACCGATAAGGCAAAAAAGGCGGACATGGTTAACAGGCGGATTGTTTTCATGGCTTATTAGTTAATCCTTTCAGGGAGGACGAGGGAAAGGCGGTTGATGTTGGGTTAGAAAACAAAAAAATGGAGGCGCCGTTTTTTATCGCCGGAAGCTTTTCTCAAAAACCGCCACATTGCCCATTGCATCCTTCACTTCCAGCCTGAGTTGGTGTTCGCCCCGGGCGAGGGTATCCTCGAAAAAGTACTCCAGCCGTCCCTGTTTGGCATCATATTCAAATAACACCCAGTGGCCGTCGACCGTTCCCCGGTACTGCAGGCCGGGCACGTCGCCGGCTGTGCGGAAGTTGTCGGTTATCCGAAAAGCGACGGAGGCGGCCCGGCTCAGGTCTTCCTGCCAGCTGAGGGGTTTGATGGCCGGAGGCTCGTCGTCTGTCAGGATGCAGTAGGCGCCGAAAGATGCCGCCCGGGCATGCAGAAAACCGTCCTTCCACGATCCGCCGCAGTTTACAACGGCGCCGCCGTCTGTGCAGTAACCGACAAAAGCCTTTTCCCGGAGGTGATCCGGGATCAGCAAAGTAGGGCGGATAGCTATGTCGAATGCCTGATGGAGCGGCGTTCCGGGATAGTGAATATGATGAACCAACGAGTAGACGCCATACGAATCTTCCAGGACGGGTTCGTAGTAAAAATGGAGGCTCTCATAGAAGCTGTTCTCCGGAAAGCGGAGGAAAAGGGAAGGGGTTTGGATGACGCTGGCTTCCTCCCGGGGCAGCCAGTAATTGTAGAAGGGGCGTTGAATGTGCTTTCTGCCGGGAATCCGTTTCAGCCAGAAGGACAGGGTCGAGATATTTCCGGCTATATCGGCTGCTTCCAGGCGGACGGCGACCGCTTCTTCGGTATCCAGCGTGATCATGCCTCCTTTCTTCAGGTAGTTGGATAAGGCGTTGCCGGGCATGAGGTACAACCGGTTGACATACCTGCCGTTTTCCCGCAACGCTTCGTAATCCAGGTGAGCGTCGAGGTAGCGCGTTTCTTCCCGGCGGAAATGCTCCATGTTGAAGTGGTAGGCCAGAGAATCCTGGCAGAACAACTTGAGTTCGAAAATCCCGTTGCGGTTGTTGGCCCCATCTTGCTGGTCGAACACCTCCAACCCCAGGCCCACCTGGGGGAAAGCAGTGCGGAGGGTGTCGCCCTGCGCCAGGTGAAAGGAACCGTCCTGTACCATGCGAAACGCCTGCTCCTGGACCAAAGAAGAGATACCTCGTTCATCGATGGCATACAGCCGCAGGCGCTGCATAACCGGGGGGCGGTGGTCGGCAACCGGCAGGCCGAAATTCAGGGGGTTGACGGCGAGGGTTCCGGTGCTGTCCCGAACCTCAAAATGCAGGTGTGGGCCGAAAGAGTGGCCGGTCAGGCCCATAGTGCCGATCACAGCTCCTTTCCCGACGGGGAACAACCCGGGTTCCGGGTGCAGGTCTACGGCATAAGACTCTTCCGAATACTGATGGCTTCGCACGAAAGCTTCCAGCTCCGGGCTGAAGCGGTCCATGTGGGCGTAAACAGTAGTGTAGCCGTTGGGATGCGACAGATAAACGGCCTTGCCGTAACCGCCCGGCGATACCGAAATGCGCGAAACGTAACCTGCCGCTGCCGCCAGGAGCACATCCCCCACATTGCCTTTGATGTCGGCGCCCGAATGAAAGTGGCCGGGCCGCAATTCGCCGAAGGTGCCCGACAGGCGCAATGGCCCTCTGGCCGGCGCGGAAAAATAATCCTGCGGATAGGGCGCATCCTCCCGGAAGGTAAAGGAAAGGAGAAGAAGGACAGAGCTTATGATCAGGGTGCTGCGCATCGGATGTTGGTTATATGGCCATAGGGCTGGATTGTTGTATTGTTGCCGGGATAAACAGGCGGATACGATTGGCGTTGCAGGCTACCGCTCTTCATCCTCCTGCCCCCACCCTCCCCAGTTGCCCTTCAGCGTTCTTTCCTGTTCGTTTTCCTTCAGGTATGCGAGGAATTTTTTGCGGGGGATACTTCGGGCGCCGAGGCTGGCCAGGTGGCTGGTTTCCTGCTGGCAGTCGATCAGCCGGAAGCCTCGCCGGCGCAACTGGCGCACGAGCGCAATGAAACCAAATTTTGAGGCGTTGCTGGCTTTGGCGAACATCGATTCTCCGAAAAAGATCCGGCCCAGGGCGATGCCGTACAGGCCGCCCACCAGATGGCCATCCTGCAACACCTCAACAGAGTGGGCGTATCCCATTTCATGCAGGTGGGCATAACCTTTGATCATCCCTTTGGTGATCCAGGTGCCGCCCTGCCCGGGCCGGTACTGGGCGGCGCATTGCCGGATGACGGTTTCGAACTGTTGGTCAAAGGTGATTTCGAACTTGCGCTGGTTAAAATAGGGGCGCATGCTCCGGGCCACTTTCAATTCGTCGGGGAAGAGCACGAAACGGGGGTCGGGCGACCACCAGAGGATGGGTTCGCCGGGGCCGAACCACGGGAAAATCCCCATGGAGTATGCTTTTAATAAGCGCTGGGGAGAAAGGTCGCCGCCGATAGCAAGCACGCCCTCGGGGTCGGCAAGCTCGGGGTTGGGAAAAACGAGGTTTTGTTCAGAAAGCCAAAAGATGGGCATTCTCAAAAGGAGTATATCAGTTTTCTTCGATCACAGCGGACAAGCCCCGGTCGACCAGCGCGTCTTTTTTGGGTTTAAGTACGCTTTTGGGCGCTGTCTTGACGGTGGCCTTGCCTTTGAAATGGATGATGAGGGAGAGCTGTTCGGCCTGCTCCAGCGTGTGGTGGAGCACCTCCTGAAAGCATTGAATGACCCATTCGAAGGTATTGTGGTCATCGTTAAAAACGATCAGCTGCGCTTGTTCGCCTATATCCGAAACCTCGTCTTCAACGACGACTTCTTCCAGCTCTTCTACCGCGTGATTGTACAGCTCTTCCATCATATTTCCGGACTTTTGATTTAATGACCCGGGCACTGCACACGAGGGGTTGGCCAGGGGTCATATTCAACAAACTAATTCAAATTGCTTAAAGTTTCCTTCACTGCCTCGAAATCAGGCAGGTTGCCGGCATTGTCCAGTACTTCGGCATAGCGGACGACGCCGTTCTTGTCGATGACAAAGGCGGAGCGCTTGGAGACCCCACGCAGCCCAAGGACAAACTCTTCGTACAATGCTCCGTAGGCCCGGGATACTTCCTTGTTGAAATCGGAAAGCAGGGGGAAATTGAGTTGCTGTTCGGCCTTAAACTTGTTCAATGTAAAGGGAGAATCCACGGAAACGGCCAGTACCTCGGCGTTTGATCCATTATACAGGGCGATATTATCCCGCATGGAGCAGAGTTCTTCCGTGCAGACGCTGGTAAAGGCCATAGGGAAGAACAGCAGAATGACATTTTTTCCCTCGTAATCTTTGAGGGAGACTTCCTTCTTATCAGAGGAGTACAGCGAGAAAGACGGTGCTTTATCACCTACGTTTACGGACATACTTTTGTGTTTTTAAGTTGTTTGCCGGAACGGGTTCCGCAGGTTATGAAAACTTTTGGTAAACAGCTTCTCTGAGCTTATCCAATAATTTTTCCGATTCATAAAGATAAGGAAAGTCTGTTGATTTTTTTTGCTTTGCAGCCCAAACCAATTTATATGGACAACGAAAAGAGGGCTTACCTGGAGCTGCACATTGCTGTTTTCCTTTTTGGGTTTACGGCTATTCTGGGCGATTTGATTCAGCTATCTGCCCTGGCGATTGTCTGGTGGCGGGTTTTGATCACCAGCGCAAGCCTGCTTTTTCTTATCCGGGGCGGGCGGGCGCTGCGGCAGATACCCTGGCCAACGATCCTCCAATTCATGGGCATTGGCATGCTGGTGGCCATTCACTGGCTGGCTTTTTACGGATCGATCAAGCTCGCCAACGCGTCCATTGCGCTGATCTGCATGGCGACGGCCTCTTTTTTTACGTCGGTCCTGGAGCCGTTGATCATGCGGCAACGGGTACGCTGGTTCGAAATCCTGCTCGGCCTGGCCGTCATTCCCGGCATGGCGCTCATTGTCAGCAGCACCGACGCTACTATGAATGCAGGCATACTGGCGGGGCTGGCTGCTGCGCTGCTGGCCGCGCTGTTTGCCACGCTGAACAAAAAGCTCGTCGGGCGGTCGGATGAAATGAGCATCACGTTTCTGGAATTGGGCAGCGCCTGGCTTTTTTTAAGCCTGATCCTGCCTGTTTATCTGCTCCGCGCTGAAAGGCCGGTGCCGCTCCTTCCGGCTCCGGCAGACTGGCTGTACCTCATTGTGCTCTCTCTGCTTTGCACTACGCTGGCCTATGTGCTGGCCCTGCGCTCTCTTCGCCACTTGTCGGCATTCGCTTCCAACCTCGCCATCAACCTGGAACCGGTTTACGGCATCGTCCTGGCCTGGTTTATCCTGAAAGACCACAAAGAGCTCTCTGCCGGATTCTACCTGGGAGTAGCGCTGATCCTGGGCGCTGTTTTCAGCTATCCTCTGGTGCGGCGGAAATTTGGACAAGGGTAAAACAATACCCGGGTAGCGACTTGTAGACAGGATGAACAGGAACCGAGCGTACCACTTTCAGGGCTTGCCCTGATGAACCAGAAGGGTGGTGTGTTATCGATAGACAGGATTGACAGGGTTAACAGAACAGGAGGGGGCTCTTGCCTTTGTAAAGACAGGATTGACAGGATTAACAGGATGGTAGTGGCTTCTGCTGTAATAGCATATATATCCTGTTAATCCTGATCCGGGCAAAATTGCTTTGTTCATATCTTTTCCCGGGGAGCTTCGGGCAGCTCTTCCGGTTCTTGCTGAACCGGGGGGACCGGAGGAAGGCCATTTCTACGCCCTTCTCCGTCCTCGCCTTTCGGGCGGGAGCCGATCAGGCGCTCAACATCGGACTTGAGCAGGACTTCTTTTTCCAGCAATGCCTGGGCGAGGACCTCCAGCTCGTCCCTCCGTTCTTCCAGCAATTTTTTCGCTCTGATATACTGGGATTCGACCATTTTGCGCACCTCGTCGTCGATCAGGGTGGCCGTATCATCCGAATAGGGGCGCTGGAACTGGTCCTGCGACATGGCGTAGAAGGACACCTGTCCGACCTTGTCGTTCATGCCGAAGATAGTGACCATGCTGTAGGCCATCTTGGTTACCTGGTCGAGGTCGTTCTGTGCGCCGGTAGAGATTTTCCCAAAGACGATGGATTCCGCTGCCCGGCCGCCGAAAGTCATGCACATGCGGTCCAGCAATTGTTCGGTCCGGGTGATGTATTCCTCTTTGGGCAGGTACTGGGCATAACCCAGGGTTCCTATGCCCCGGGGGACGATGGTCACCTTTACCAGCGGAGAGGCATGCTCCAGGTACCAGCCGCAGATGGCGTGGCCGGCTTCGTGGTAGGCGATGATCTCCTTCTCTTCGGGAGAGATCAGTTTGTTTTTCTTTTCCAGGCCGCCGATGACGCGGTCGAGCGCGTAGTTGAAGTCGTCCATGTCCACCGCTTTTTTATTGCGGCGGGCGGCGACGAGGGCGGCTTCGTTGCAGATGTTGGCGATGTCGGCGCCGGCAAAACCGGGCGTCATTTCGGAGAGGACTTCGGGATTTACCTCCGGGCCGGTCTTGATGTTTTTGAGGTGAACGGCGAAGATGGCCTTTCTGCCTTTGAGGTCAGGCCGGTCGATGCCGATCTGCCGGTCGAAGCGGCCGGGGCGGAGCAGTGCTGTATCCAGCACATCCGGGCGGTTGGTGGCAGCCATGAGGATGACCCCCTTGTCGGTGCTGAAGCCGTCCATTTCGACCAGGAGCTGGTTGAGCGTATTCTCCCGTTCGTCGTTGCCTCCCTGAAAGCTGTTGCGCCCGCGGGCGCGGCCGATGGCGTCGATCTCGTCGATGAAGACGATGCAAGGCGCCTTTTCGCGCGCCTGCTTGAAGAGGTCGCGGACGCGGGAAGCTCCTACGCCGACGAACATTTCCACAAAGTCAGAGCCCGAGATGGAGAAAAAGGGCACGCCAGCCTCTCCGGCAACTGCTTTGGCCAGCAGGGTCTTGCCGGTACCCGGAGGGCCGACCAGCAGTACCCCTTTGGGGATTTTGCCGCCCAGGGCGGTATACTTTTTGGGATTTTTGAGGAAATCCACGACTTCCATGACCTCTTCCTTCGCCTCGTCCAGGCCTGCGACATCTTCGAAAGTGACGGATACCTTGCTGTTCTGATCGAACAAAGTGGCCTTGGATTTGCCGATATTGAAAATCTGGGCGCCGGCGCCGCCTGCACCGCCGCTGACGCGGCGCATGATAAAAATCCAGATCACGACGACGATGACGATAGGCAGCACCCATCCGAGCAGGGGAGTGAGCCAGTTCTGTTTGGTCTCGTATTTCGGGCTGATCTGCTCGTCGCGGTCGATGCCGGCTTCGTCTTGTATGTCCTGCAACCATTTCTCGAAGGACTCCACCGAGCCGATCTCCCGCCAGTAGTGGTAGCGGTTGCCGCCGAAGCTGCTTTTGGAAGCGTCGGAGTAGTAGTCTTTGCGTTGATCCAGGGCGCTCGGCTTGATGTAAATATAAGCTCGTTTTTCATTGACGACGATCAGCCGTTCTACGTCCTGCCGCACGATCATGTCACCCAGCCGGTTGCGATCGACCTGATCCTGCGTGCCCTCGGACATGCTGTAGAAGTTCAACGCCAGCAGGAACAAAGCTATGATCCCGTATATCCAATACGAGTTGAACTTAGGCCCTGATGGCTTGCCATTCTCGTTATTATTATTTGTGTTTTCCATTAAAAATTCCTCTTTTTTACCGTCCGTTGCCTGGCGGCGGCCCCTTCCTTGGTTACCGTTCGGGATGCGACCAGATTTTCCGGAGAGCCTGGCAGAAGAGCAAACAGGCCAAAAATGGTGAAGTTTATCTGTCCCAAAACTCTAACCAAGTATGATTTTTTCAAAAAGTTACCCATACTAACGCAGCAAGCGCTATTTCGTTGCCAAATATCGGCCAAGACTTGGCCAAAAACTATAAAGATTCATATTCTGTGAAGCGAGCGTCACTCCAGAGTTGCTCCAGGTCATAAAAGGAGCGGGTTTCCCGGTAAAATACATGGACGGCTGTGGTGAAGAAGTCCAGGCAAATCCAGAGGGCATTGCGTTCCCCTTCCACGTGGGAAGGAAGTTCTCGACCTTCCTCTTTTACCCGTTTTTGTATGTTGTCGGAAATGGCTTTTACCTGGGTGGTGGAATCTCCCTCGCAAATGATGAAGAAATCAGTGGGCGCATCTTCCAGGCGGCGCAGGTCGAGCTTGACGATCTTCTTGCCTTTGATGTCCTGGATGCTTTCAATGATCAATTCGTTCAATTCCTCGGTATGGAGCTTGCGCTGCCTGACTTTAGCTTGTGAATTCAAACTCAGATTTTATTAGTTTTGTCAATGAATGAATACGTATTCAGGATTACTAAATAAAATTACCAAATAAATCTCTTTTGCGTAAGGAAAACACCCTTTTTATCGGAAAGGTTTTTCACCGGTTCCCTTCGCTGCCGTCAACCAACCTTTATGCTTTTGAGCTTCTATCAAAAAGTAAACCAAGCGAAGGAACTGTCATATCCGCTGTCCACCAAACTGCAGGAAGAGGACAAATTGGCAGTTCCTGGGAATCGGCGGATGGGCAAAACATCACGCTGAGCGTTATCCTTTACCCTTCTTTTCTGCTGCCCCGGCGGCAATTTGCGCTCACCCAGGCAGTAGCCCTCTCTGTCAGGGATTTCATCACAAGGTACACAGAAAAACCCGTTAAAGTCAAGTGGCCCAACGACATCTACATCGAGGACGGAAAAGCGGCCGGCATCCTCATTCAAACCACTCTCAGCCATAAAGGGTTCCAGAACTGCGTCGTGGGAGTGGGCGTCAACGTCAATCAGCAACAGTTTTCTCCCCTGATCCCCAACCCTACATCCCTGAGCCTGGCGGCCGGGCGCTTCTTCGACTTGCCTCCTCTCATCGAAGAATACTGCCAGGCTCTGGAGCGGCGGTACCTGCAGTTGAAGAACGGCCACCGGCAGGCCCTCGGGGAAGAATACCGGCAGCATTTATACGGAATGGGCCGAAAAAAGTTATTCGAACGGCCCGGGGGAGGGCGGTTCGCCGGCGAGATCATCGGCGTCAATGAATCCGGGCAGTTGCTCATCCGGCACGACGGGGAGGAGGAGGCCTTCCACCTGAAGGAAGTGAAAATGGTTTTGGAGTAAGCCAAATTCTCAAAGAAATCGAACCGGGCCGCAACTTTTCCTCTTTCCGCCTTTTTCTATTCTATACTGGCGAACGCGTGGTTTTGTCAGGAACAAAACCAGCGATGCCAGTATATACTGACCCGGCGGGTTTTGTAGTCGACAAAACCTGCCGTGCGTCAGTATAACAATTAAACACTCCATGAAAGTACACCTCATGACTGTCGGCGATGAAATCCTCATCGGCCAGATCGTAGACACCAATTCTTCCTGGATGGCCCGGCAACTCAACCTGGCCGGCGCCCGCATTACCGGCATCTGTTCGGTGAGCGACGACGAAGCCGGCATCGAACACGCCCTGGCAGACGCTCTCTGGCAGGCCGACGCGGTACTGATGACAGGCGGGCTGGGCCCGACCAAAGACGATATTACTAAAAAGACACTTGCCCAATTTTTTGGGATGCCCCTGGAATTTCACCAACCCACCTACGACCGGATCCTTCGTTTCTTCGAGCGGTTGGGGCGCACCACCACGGAGGGCCACCGGCGGCAGTGCTTTATGCCTGTTGGCGCCACCCTGCTGCACAATAAGATGGGCACGGCCCCTGGCATGTGGTTCGAAAAGGACGGGAAGATCGTCGTCTCCATGCCGGGGGTGCCCTATGAGATGGAATACCTCATGGAGTACGAGGTCATCCCGCGGCTGAAGCGGTTCTTCCCGGGGTTTCCCATTGCCCACCGGACTATCCTCACTGCCGGAGAAGGCGAATCGAAGATCGCCGAGCGCCTGGAAAGCCTGGAGGATGAACTGCCGCCTCACATCAAGCTGGCCTATCTCCCCAACCTGGGCCAGGTGCGCCTGCGCCTTTCGGGGTCGCAGCCAGACGGGGAAGCCCTGGAGCGGGAACTGGATGCCTACGCTCAAAAGGTACAGGAACGCCTGGGGGCTCTCGTCTTCGGTTTCGAAACCGACCGCCTGGAAGCGGCTGTCGGCCGCCTGCTCCAGGCGCAGGGCAAGAAACTCGTGACTGCCGAAAGCTGTACCGGCGGTTATCTGGCCCACCTCATCACCTCTGTGCCCGGCTCTTCCAGCTATTTCAAAGGAAGCGTCATCGCCTATTCCAATGAGGTGAAGATGAAACAGCTCCGGGTCAACCCGCAAACACTGGAAACTTACGGTGCCGTTAGCGAACAAACGGTGGCAGAGATGGTGAAAGGCGCCCTGGAATTGCTCGAAGCCGATGTGGCTGTCGCCGTATCCGGCATTGCCGGGCCGGGCGGCGGAAGCCCGGAAAAACCGGTAGGCACCATCTGGATGGCCGTGGGCGACCGGGAAAAGGTGCTCACCCGGAGGATATACGCCGGCAAAGACCGCCTGAAGAACATTGAATACAGTGCCTCCCATGCCCTGAATTTTGTGCGGCAGTTCCTCGAACAATAGTATGCTGCGGGTTATTTGTAATAGCGGAGGAATTCGGCTAATTTTGCACCAACTGTTCAGCCAGATAAGAACCAAATTAAACCATCAAAGAAAAAGTTATGGCTCAAGTAGAACTGATCATGCCTAAGATGGGCGAGAGCATTATGGAAGCCACCATCCTTAAATGGGTAAAAAAAGTCGGAGATACCGTGGAGGAGGACGAAACCATTCTGGAAATTGCTACCGACAAAGTAGATTCCGAAGTCCCTTCGCCGGTGAGCGGCACCATCCTGAAGCTGCTCTACGAGGAGAATGAGACCGTCGAGATCGGCAAGCCCATCGCGATCATCGGCACGGAAGGCGAAGAGGCGGCACCCGAACCGAAGCCGGACGCCCGGGAAACAACTGCCGGCAGTACTGCCGCGCCCGGGAACGGGCAGAAGAACGGCGTCGACCAACCCCGGCACAAAGAACCGGAACCTGTCCCCGCCGGTGCCGACGTAGAGCGCAGCGGCCCGGCCGGCCGTTTCTACTCGCCATTAGTGCGCACAATTGCTGAAAAGGAAAACATCAGCATGGAAGAGCTGGCCCGCATCGAAGGCTCCGGCCTGCAGGGGCGGGTAACCAAGAAGGACATCCTCGCATACGTGGAAGAGCGGCCGGCTGCGCCCCGGCCCGTTGCGCAGCCCCAGGCCAGAACTCAGGCCCCGGAAAAGCCGGAACCCCGGCCCCAGCCCCAGCCGGTGGCCGATGCCCCGGCCGGCGCCGGCGGCAATACGGAGATCATCGAGATGGACCGCATGCGCAAGCTGATTGCCGAGCACATGGTCCATTCGAAGAAGACATCCCCCCACGTTACCTCTTTTGTTGAGGTTGATGTAACCAATATTGTAAACTGGCGTAATAAGGTTAAGCGATCTTTCCAGGAACGGCACGGCGAGAAGATCACTTTTACGCCGATCTTCATCGAAGCCATCGCAAAAGCCATCCGGGATTTCCCGATGATCAACGTCTCTGTTGAAGGCACGAAGATCATCCGGAAGAAGGACATCAACATTGGCATGGCCGCCGCCCTGCCCAGCGGCAACCTGATCGTTCCGGTGATCCGCAATGCCGACCACCTCAACCTGCTGGGCCTCACCAAAAAGGTAAACGACCTGGCAGGCCGGGCGCGGGACAACAAGCTCAGGCCGGAGGAGATACAGGACGGAACGTTCACCCTGACCAATGTCGGCACTTTCGGAAATGTGATGGGCACGCCCATCATCAACCAGCCGCAGGCGGCTATCATGGCCGCAGGGGCCATCCGGAAAAAGCCGGCGGTAGTGGAAACGGAATTCGGAGATTTGATCGCCGTCCGGCACATGATGTTCCTGTCCCTTTCCTATGACCATCGCGTAGTGGACGGCTTCCTCGGCGGCTCGTTCCTGCGCCGCGTCGGCGACTACCTGGAAAGTTTCGACCATAAACAGGAAATTTAAATAGCCCGGAAGGCAGGCATCCGGGCTTCACCGGAGAAAACTACATAAACAGGCAAGTTTTGCCCCGATGCGGCTTTGCATCGGGGGAAAACTTTATTTCAAAGCAGGGGCCCATGAAACATTTTTTACTTTTTTTTGCGGCGTTCTTCTGCCTGGCATCCGCCCTGGCACAGGCTGAAAAAAAACAGGAGGCCAAAGAATTCTTTTTTCACCAGCGGTACGCTGATGCGCTCGCGGTGCTCAACAGCGCCCGGGATTTGGCCAGGTCCGATCAGGAAGCCCGCTTTTTGAAGGCCGTCTGCCTGTACAACCTCAACCGGCTCGACCAGGCCCTGGAGTCCTTCCAGGAGCAAATCCGGTCCGACAAAGGACCATACCCCGAATGCTGGCTATACCAGGGCAAGATTTACCACGCCATGCACCAGTTCGACAAAGCAGCCGAATCCTATAAAGATTACCTTCGCCAACTCAAACCCAATCATCCGAACCGCCAGTCCGTCTGGGAAGAAGTGCGCCGCTGTAAGAAGGGCATGGAATGGCAGTACAGGCCATCTGAAGCCGTCGTGGAAAATATGGGGCCGGAGGTCAACACGGAATACGATGAATTTGCGCCGATACTAAGCCAGAACTTCAGCAACAAACTGTACTTTTCCTCCATCCGGCCGGGCAACATCGGGGGGATGCGCAACGCCCAGGGCGGGCTGGATAGCCGGCTCGGGCAGTACTCCAGCGATATGTTCTCTACAGAAATGGAAGGCGCAAACAGGTGGCGAGCGCCCAAAGCGATGCACCATCTGCTCAACAGCCCCCAACACGAAGTGCTGCTGGATTTCAATCAGGACGGCAGCGCCCTGTACTACTTCAAGGGAGCGTCCCCGGAACGAGGACAGATTCTGGTGGATACTTTCAGGAAGGTGGAAAACCGGACTTTTACCTCCGATCCTTTCCTCGGGCCGCTGAACCCGGCGCTGGGCGACGGCACACCTTTTTTCTTCAACGACACCCTGCTGTATTTCTCAAGCCGCCGCCCCGGCGGTTACGGGGGGCTCGACCTTTATTGCGCCACGTATTCCCAGGGCCGGTGGTCTGCGCCCCGGAACCTGGGCCCGGTGATCAATACGCCGTTCGATGAAACGACTCCTTTCCTGGCCCGCGACGGCAAAACGCTCTATTTTAGTTCGAACCACAGCAGCCGCAGCCTGGGAGGGCTCGACGTGCTGAAATCGGTGTATAATGACCGTTCGCAACGTTGGACGGAACCGGAAAATATCGGCATCCCGGTGAACTCTGCCGGAGACGATGCCTACCTGCGCATCGCCAAAGACGGGTTTACGGCCTATTTCTCTTCCTCCCGGAAAGACAGCTATGGCCAGCGCGACCTGTATGTCGCTTACTTCAATTACTTTTTGCCGGAAATGGAAGTCGTGGCCCCGCCTCCTCCGGCTTATGACGAACCGGTTGCCCGGATACAGGAGACCATCTCCCCCTCCCGCAGCGACCTGGCCACCGGCCTCCCGGATGCCCGGAACCGTGCTGCGGGCCAGCCGGCGGAGGGAGGCAATTCCGCCAACACTTTTGCTCCTATTTACTTCCAGGCTACCTACAGAGTGCTGGATGATGAGCAGAGGGCGCAGCTTGAAAAAATTGCCGCCCTGATGAAAGAAACCCCTGGCCTGCACCTTGTCATTACCGCCTACCATGCCGCCAGCATGTCGTTGTCCCAGCGCCTGTTTCAGGGCATTAAACAAGCCGAGGTCGCCGCCGGCTATCTCATGCAGCAGGGCGTCAATGCCAACCAGATATTCATGCGGTGTGGCGATGCCCGGGGCTTTCAGCTCCGTTCCGGGCATTACAGCCTGGAGTTTTCTTTCAAAAAACCGGAGAATGCACCGGAGAGCCTGGTCGTACCGGACCTCGAAGCCGGCCTTTCCTCCGCCATACCGGGCCACGTGCTCAACAAAAACCTGCTCTATAAAGTCCAGGTCTATTCTCTGAGTGGGGAATGCAAAGGCAGCCTGCTCGAAGAGTACCCCGACGCCATGATCGAGAAAGAACCCAACCTGGCTTATTACCGCTATACCCTGGGCGCCTTTACCCGGTATGCCGATGCGGAGGATCTCCGCCAGAAGCTGATCCGGGCCGGCCGGCCCAGTGCCTTCGTTGTGCCTTATATCTATGGGCTGCGGGCCGACCGGATGATGGCCCGGCGGCACATAATTTACTTTCCTGATCTTCAACATTACGCCAACTGACAAAAAGCTTGTATTTTTAGTCCCGATACAACCCCATATTTATCGTTTGAGTAGCTTGCAGGCCATTTCTCACTTCTATGCACTGCCCGGACAGAGGCGATAAAAAGCGACACTAACTAACTTTATATGAAAAACATTGAATTCCTGCGCGAGGGGCTGAAGAACCTGAAAACGGTTGGCACCGTTGCCCGCAGTTCCAAACATTTGTGTAGGGGCATGATCAAGCACGTCAACTTCCAGGAGGCCCGCCTGATCGTGGAACTGGGTGCCGGCGACGGCGTCATCACCAAACACATCCTCCGGAGCATGCACCCGGACGCCAGGCTGCTGGCCTTCGAAGTCCATCCGCGGTTCTGCGAAAGCCTGCGCAAGATCAAAGATAAACGCCTGATCGTCGTCGAAGACTCGGCGGAAAAACTCGGCGAATACCTGGCGCAGATCGGAGCAGAAGAGGTGGATTTTTTTATCTCAGCCATCCCTTTTGTCGCCTTGCCCAAAGAACTGGGCTACCGGATCGTCAGAACCTGCCACCAGTATCTTAAAAAAAGCGGGCTCTATATCCAGGTGCACTATTCCCTGCTTACCAAGAACCTGTATGAGACCGTTTTCGGGAATGTGGACGTAAACTTCGTGGCGCTCAACGTCCCGCCGGCTTTCGTGCTGGTGAGCGAGAAGTACTGAGGAGGAGTGGGGGGTTATTTGGGTTATTGGTTATTGAGTTATTGGCGGCAAACTAATTACAATTGCGCAATCCCTGTCGAATAACCAATAACGGCCACTATGCTCAGAGGCTGCCAATGACCCAACATACTCCCGGTCAGCCTTCTGTCACCTCCAGGCGGTACCCGACGCTGTGGATATTTTTGATCTTCACCCTTTTATCTCCTTTTAACAATTTTCTCAGCCTGGAAATGAACACATCCAGGCTTCGCCCCACAATGACGCCTTCATCGCCCCAAACCTCGGCGACCAGCGTGTCCCGCGTAACTACTTCGTTGGCATTGACTACAAAAAAATGTAGCAGCTTGCTCTCCCGGAAAGTGAGCTGTTGTTGCTGCCCGCCCATCTGGAGGGTTTGATTGTGGGGATCAAAGCTAAAATTGCCCAGTGATATGGCGGAACCGGATACGGAGGAGGCGCCCACTGCCTTTTTGTTTTTCTTGCGGTAAAAGCCGGTCATCGCCACAGCCAGAACGCACAGAAGGAAAAAGAAAAGCGGCGGCCTCTGCATCCTGGTTAAAGGTTCGGAGGGTGCCGTAAAAGAGAGGACAATGTCGCTGCATTCAGGCTGTTGTTCCCGGCCAACGCAGGGAACTTCGCCCTTTGCAAAAGCAGCCTGATTATAGCCCAGGATGGAAATATTATCCTTACAGCGTTTAATGGCCACCTGATAATCCCGTTGGATATTATAAGACAGAAAAGCCTGGTGGAGCAGCTGTGGCAAGGTATCATAGTTAAAGGGGGATTCCAGTTTCAGGATGAACTCGCCGGGGCCGGCCATTTGAACCGGAGGGATGGCCGACGTTGTGTCGCCTGCCAGTTTGAGCAAGTGGTGCCCGGCCTGCCGCAGGGCGAGGTTGGCCTTGTCGGCGAACCTCTCGTCCGATTCGGAAGTCGTTGCTTTGAAGTTCACGAAACTTAACCCGGCGTATAACCCCAGGCAGGAAATGGCGAAGATTACTGGCTTCATGGCTCAAATTTACTTCGATTAACAAAAAAACTAAAACCGCTTTACATTTCATTTACATTGTTTTACAAAGATTTATGGCTTCTGCCAGGCATTCCGCTCATTTTTGCAGGGACAATTTTTTTTATGAACCTGACAAAATAGTAGTTATGCAACACGTACATTCATTCCTATGCACCCTGCTCTTTATTGCCGTTTCGCTATCTTCCGGCGCCCAGTCCCTCGATTTTTTTATAAATGCCCTTGTGCCTCCCAATTACAGCGAATGCGCAGCTATCCTGTACAACGGAAATATACTGGTGGATGAATATTCTCCCACGGGAAAATGCAAACTGGATGAAAAGAGCACGAAAGGAGTGCTGTCCGTTGCTACGGTAAAATCGTCCGATAAAGGCTGCGCCGCTCCAGCCAGAAACATCGCATTCAAAGTGGCGATTAAGAATGGCCGCACCAATACCATCTGGATGTATTCGGAAAAAGCGCTTTGGGAAGCGCAGTTGGAAGACATCCTGAAGAAATGCGAACCCGGAGACCGGATCATCCTCATGACGGTTGATCAGCGATATTCGCTGCCGCACCCCGAGATTGAGTTGAATTGGGGATGTTGACCGGCAAAAAGCTTTGAATAAGCTGCTATTTCTATTATTTTGTCGGTGAAATGGCTCTCCCTCTAATGTTGGGCGCCCGGTTGGGCTTTTGTACATCGTACTCAGCCCCGGCAGTTTCCGTTCAACCTTAGACGGCCAGCCGATGAAATAATGGATTGTTCAACCCGACCGTTTTCCATTTATGATACAATTCACCCGACTGTTTTTTGTCCTTTTGTCCTTTGCCGGCCTTTTTTCCTGTACAGGCGTACCGGATAGCGAAGAGCAACAGGCATCGCTCTCCGCCGGCGAAGTCCTTCAGCGCAGCATCCAATTCCACGACCCGCAGGACAAATGGCCCGGCGCAGCCCTCCGCTTCGTCATCGACGAACCCCGCATCGAGAACCCGGAGCGCCTGAGCGAGGTTTTTCTCAACAATACGGAAAATACGTTCAGCATCAACCGCCGCTACGGCAACACGCTGGTCACCCGCGGCATCATCCGGGACAGCTGTTACAGCCTGGTGGATAGCATCCTGGTCAATCCGGCGGATACGGCCACTATCCGCCTGCACCGCCTGGAATGCGAGCGCAGCCAGGGCTACCAGGCATTCTACAAACTGCTCAACGGTATGCCCATGAGCCTGTACGTGCCGGAAGTGCAATTATTGCCGGAAGTAGTAGAGGATTCTATCAGCGGCCAGGAGGCGCTCCGCATAGCCGCACGCTTCACCAACCCCGTCATCGGCGAGGAGTGGTTCATCTATTTTGCTCCCGACGACTACCAACTACTCGGCTACGGCTATGCCGCCGAAGGGGCCGGCGAGATCCTCCGCCTTGACGGCCTGGTGGAAATAGCCGGCATGAAGCTGCCCCGCATGCGCCACTGGTACAACCGGATGGATGATTCCTACCTGGGTTCGGATATTTATGTGGTTGTGGAAGAGTTGTGATGGCCCCTGGGTGGAGTGGTGTAGTAGCTCAAACATGGGAGACATTGACCCGGCATCTTTTCGGAGACGGAGCAGCCCCAATGATTATACTGACGCACGCTTGGTTTTTGCTTTACAAAAACCAGCGAGGTCAGTATATGCTGACCCGGCCGGTTCTGTGGCCGACAAAACCAGCCGTGCGTCAGTATAAGCCGGCAACTACTGTGGCCTATGTGAAAACCCCTATGTGATCTATGTGTTAAAAATTCACTCAAACCCACAATATGAAAAGAGTAACCGGCATCGGCGGCATTTTTTTCAAAGCCAGAAATCCTAAGGCCCTGCAGGCCTGGTACCAGAAACACCTCGGCCTTCCCGCTACCCCCGACGGCTATATCGTCCTCCAATGGGGGCAGGAGGGCGACTCGGGCTACACGGTATGGAGCGCCATGCCCGAAAGCACCCAGTATTATGCGCCCAGTTCCTCCCCCTTCATGATCAACTACCGGGTGGACAACCTCGATGCCCTGCTCGCCGTGCTGCGGGAAGAAGGGGTAGAGGTTGTCGGCGAACCAGAGGAGTACGACTACGGCAAGTTCGGTTGGATCATGGACCCGGAGGGCAATAAGGTCGAGCTGTGGGAACCGCGGGACGAAGTGTTTCGGGAGGTGAATAAGCTGGGGTGAATGAGCGCTGTTTGGAGGTGGGTTAAATCCGTTGAAGTTTTGGCGCTAACCTTTCCAGGCAGCTGTTTTGTAGTTAATGTTGCAAACATCGGACATCCGGCCATTGCTTTCCAGGTTTTTTGTGCGTACATTGTCGCTCTCTTAGCGTTCAAACCATAATACGTATGCGTGGCGCCGGCTCTGCCACAGGAGCCGGGAGGGTCGTTTATTCCTTCACCTAAATAACCGTTTATGCATACGCTGAAATTCACTCGCGCCCTCGCGCCCTCGCGCTGCGGGCCGCCGCCGCGGCCGCCCTGCTGCTGCACAGCCTGGCGCACTCTGCCCAGCAACTCATCTGCTACGGGGGCGCCGCGCCTCCCCTGCCTTTGGAAAACAGCGGCCAGGAGGGGGCTGGTTGCAACATTGATTTTGCCGATTTCGACGAAATCATGCCTTTTACCATCCGGATGAACATCCACTTCCACCCCAACCCCGACGGCAGCAACTTCGACGTGGCAACCGGCAAAATGGTGGCCCAGCAGTTGGTTGCGCTGGCCAACGCCGAGCTCAACAACCTGGCGCAAAACGAACGGCCCGGCCCCGGAGGCGCGCAGGCGCCCCTGGTGCCTTCCGCCAGGTTCCAGTACGAGATTTATACCGACCCTGCCAACCCCGAAGACCCGCACGGGGGCATCTGGTTCCACCCCGGCCAGGCCAGCGAATCAGATGCCTACGCCGGGCTGGTAGTCGACATCCACTGCCGGGATGCGCGCCCGGACGGCACCCGAAGGTTGTGCCATAGCGGCGTGTTTTTATCCGGCGGCAGTATCGAAATTTATGGCTTGCTGGACTGCTGGGAAGACGACATGGGCTGGTACGCCCGGATACTCAACCACGAGGTGGGGCACTCCCTCAGCCTGGGCCACTCGTCCTATTGCCAGAACCAGTGCCAGGGCATCGACCTGGACCCGGAACAGGAATGCGGCCCTTTGTGCCCCTCTCAAGGCACTTGCGAGCCAGAACCTAACCCTTCGCAGGTGTTTTGCCCCGAAACGGGCGAAACCGTTGGCCACTGTACCTGGAATTTTGGCAACAACATCATGCAGCAGGGCTACAGGATTAACGCCCTGACCCCCTGCCAATGGGAAACGGCCTACCGCTTCGCGCTCAATTCCCAGTTGCCCATGTATGTCTTCGGGGGCGAGTGCGAAGGTACAGGGCCGCCCATTGTCATACCGTCCAACACCGAAAAAACCTGGGATTTCCCGCGTACGGTGAGCGGGGACGTCATCGTCGAGCCCAACGCCACCTTGTACGTCAATTGCCTGGTGCTGATGGGGCCTGGCAGGCGCTTCCACGTCAAGCGCGGCGGCAAGCTCGTCGTGCAGAACGGCGCCATCCGCGCCTGGTGCGAGGAGGAGCGCTGGGGCGGCATCTGGGTGGAAGGCAACCGGGGGGAAGAGCAGCCGGACTATGAGGCTTCGGTAAACGACTACGGCGACCACCTGGCGGGAGTGGTGGTTTTGCTGAACGCCACCCTGGAGGGCGCGGGCACGGCCGTAACGACCCGCAAGCTGGGCGACCCGGACAACCGGGATTACTTTGGCGGCCTGGTTTTTGCCGCCCACTCCGATTTTGTCGGCAACAAGCGGGCAGTGGAGTTCATGCTGTACGAAAAGCCCAACAAGAGCCTGTTTTTCGACAACCTGTTCGACGGGCTGGGCGAGCCGGGGTCCATGGGCGTCACCATCTGGCGTTGCCACGGCATCGCGTTCGACTACAACATCTTCAGAAACATGCTGAACT
>JAGFJD010000652.1 GCA_024102975.1 Phaeodactylibacter sp.
GGATGGTCGCCCTGCACGCCCGCATCCAAACCGAAATGGACGCCATCAGCCACCGCCTGGCCGAGCGCATACGGGAGCTGGCGGAACGCTACGAGGCGCCATTGCCCCTGCTGGCAGAGGAGGTGGAAAGCCTCGCGAAAAAGGTGGAGGGGCATCTGGAACAAATGGGGTACCGGCCCGTAAAACATAATATATTTGAGGGTACTCCATAACCCTCCGGAAAGCATGAGCGGGCGCTCTCCTGATCCGGGCCAGGCAAGCTGGCGAAATAACAATGACTATATGAATAAAATTAACATTCAAAAAACAAGGTATATGGGCCGGGATTCACTCATTCAGTCCCTCACTCATTCACTCCTTTGAAATCTTACAAGCCATGGCAGCAGATCGCATTCCCGAAGGGTTTCAGCAGACGGAGGTGGGGGTGATACCGGTGGATTGGGAGGTGAAGAATATTGGAAGTCTCACTGAAAAGATAGGAAGTGGAATTACCCCAACAGGCGGGTCTAGAGTATACAAAAGTGAAGGAAGCGTTTTTCTCCGAAGCCAAAATGTTGGATGGGGATCGTTGCTATTGGATGAAGTTGCCTTTATTGATGAAGAAACCCATAAGTCATTTGACTCTACAGAAATTAAGGAAGGAGATGTTTTACTCAACATCACTGGGGCTTCTATCGGCCGTTGTGCCATCGCCGATCAACGGGTTGAAAATGGAAATGTTAACCAACACGTATGCATCATCAGAGGCAGTGCCGGAAAACTGAATCCAAAATACCTGTCTTCGATTATTCTTTCGAGTATCGGACAAAATCAAATCGATAGCTTTCAAGCTGGAGGGAATCGGCAGGGGTTAAATTTTGGGCAGATTAAAGCTATCCAAATCCCACTTCCCCCCACCCTCGCCGAGCAGGCCGCCATCGCCGCCGCCCTGAGCGATATGGACGTCCTGATCGAAAGCCTGGAGCGGCTGATCGGCAAGAAGCGGGCGGTGAAGCAGGGGGCGATGCAGGAGTTGCTGCGGCCGAAGGAAAATTGGACAACAAAACAGTTAGGAGATGTACTAGTGAAAATTGTTGGCGGAGGGACTCCTAGCAGGTCAAATGAAGATTACTGGAACGGCAAAATTCCATGGGTTACAGTCAAAGATTTTTCAAATTTTGACCCTTTTAATACCCAAGAGTATATCACAGAAGAAGGATTAGCGAATAGTGCTTCGAACCTAATCCCAAGTGGGGTATTAATTATTTCCACAAGAATGGCAGTAGGGAAAGCCGTCATATATAATGTAGATGTTTGCATTAATCAAGACTTGAAAGCATTGTTTCCAAATGAAGCCCTGGAGGTCAACTATCTTTACTACTGGTTTCAACAAAATGCTAAGAAAGTTTCGGATTTAGCAAGTGGAAGTACTGTGATGGGAATCTCCCTAAACGATTTGAAAAGCATTGAAATATCCTTTCCTGAGAAGAGCACTCAAATATTCATCGCCCGCACCCTTTCCGACATGGACGCGGAGATCGGGCGGCTGGAGGCGCAGCTGGCGAAGTACCGGCGGGTGAAGGAGGGGATGATGCAGGAGTTGTTGACGGGAAAAAAAAGGTTGGTATAATGTACACCATCGACAAACATAACAACCGGATCAACCGGCTGGAGGAAAAGACTTTCTCAGAGCTGGGCTTTAAAGAGCGGGAGCACTTACAGGAGTGGATCTCTAAAGACCCGGCCTGCCTGGGGGAAGAGTTGCTTATCATCCAAAAGGAATTCGACGGTTTTCAGGACACAAGAGAGCGGCTTGACCTGCTGGCGCTGGATAAGCAGGGCAACCTGGTGATCATAGAAAACAAGCTGGATGACAGTGGCCGGGACGTCACCTGGCAGGTGCTGAAGTACGCCTCTTACTGCAGCAGCCTCAGCAAGGATGACATCCGCAGCATCTTTCAGCAGCATCTGCAAAGTACCGGCAGCAATGAATCGGCAGAGGACATCCTGGCGGAGTTTCTGGAAAAGGAAGATTTTTCCGAAGTACAGCTCAACCAGGGTTATGCCCAGCGCATCATGATGATTGCCGCCAAATTCAGAAAGGAAGTTACTTCCACGGTGCTCTGGCTGATGAACTTCAACATTCGGATCCAGTGCTTCAAGGTCACGCCTTATGTGTTGGGAGAGCAGTTGTTTTTGAATTTTGACCAGATCCTGCCGGTACAGGATGCACAGGAGTATTCCATCAGTATGGCCTCCAAGGCGCAGGAGGAAATTGCCACTCAGGAAAACCTGAAGCAGCGCCACCATCTGCGCTTGGAGTTTTGGGCGGCCTTTCTAAAAGAGGCCAATAAGAAGAATTCTCTGTTTTCCAATATTTCCCCTTCCAAAGACAGTTGGATCGGGATCGGGATCGGCATGAGTGGCGTCAACCTGAACCTGGGAGTATCCCGCAACTACGCCCGCAGTGAAATTTATTTCAACCGGGGGGCTAAGGAAGAAAATAAATGGTGCTTCGATTTCATACAGGAAAAGCAGCAGCAGATCGAGCAGGACTTCGGCGAAGCGCTGGCCTGGGAACGCATGGACGAAAAAGTCTCCTGCCGGATAAAGGCGCAACTCGATGGCGTTTCCCTCTACGAAAGGGAGGATTGGGACAGGATGATCGGTTATATGGCCGACGCGTCGGAAAGGATGGTTAAGGCGTTTAAGGGGCCGGTTCAGCAGCTTAATCGGAGGATAAAGCAGGAAAATAAGTAAGTATAAACTGGGAATATGCAGGAGAACACATTTCCTATGTTATGCGCTCTCCAACGTGAATATCGGGTTCGAGTGATTGGAGTTGTAAGAGTTGCTCACGAGGATAAAAATATACATAAATATGCGAATCCAGGACTAAACGGCCAGGCAATGGCCCAGAGGGCCATAATATTGGTAGAAAGAGGCAGATACCGTTGCCTAAGGCCCAGCGGGCCGTAATCTAAAAGGACAATGAGCCTGAATACGAAGGTGACATTCCGGCCCTCTGGGCCTAAAACTACGCTTTAGGTTTCTTTTCTACCAACATTTAGGCCCTACGGGCCCTGTGGAATTGTTAATTATTCCACAGGGCGGGCCAGGCCTTGGCGTTTGAGGCAAAAAAAAAGAAATAGCTCTGGATTCGCATATAAATATACATTATGATAACGGTAAATTTATCAAACCAGGCAGCAAAAACAGACGAGTTGTGGGTGGAGGTGAAGAGTGTGTTCGATATGCTCTGTCATTGCCAACTGAGGATTCCCCATTACCAGCGGCCTTACAAATGGCAACAACGTTGGGCTCATGTATACTCAACGATGATCCCCCTCGCCGAGCAGCGCGCCGTCGCCCGCACCCTTTCCGATATGGATGCGGAGGCCGGGCGGCTGGAGGCGCAGTTGGCGAAGTACCGGCGGGTGAAAGAGGGGATGATGCAGGAGTTGTTGACGGGGAAAAAGAGGTTGGTATGACTGCGAATACTAACTTTGAGATGTGCCCCATAGTTGATCTGCAAGGGCTAAACTTCTTTGTGAATGATTATCAGAGGGGATACCGGTGGACAGTGCAGCAGGTTCTGGACCTGCTGGAAGATATTTGTAGTTTTGATCCATCGATGGAAGCGCTTTATTGCTTACAGCCTTTGGTAGTGAAAAAGCGGGAAGTAGATAGAGAGTATGAGGTCATTGACGGACAACAGCGCCTGACAACGATTTACCTTATTTTGAAGATCATCGGTAAGCCGCTGTACACGATTCAGTATCAAACTCGCAGACAAAGCGCTGATTTTTTGGAGGAGATTGAGAGCCATCTAAATGGATATGCGTTAACCGACGAGGAAGTAAATGACCTTTCCGTCAAGCCCCTGACCTCCGCGATCAACGAAAAGTGGAGAGCATTTCTCAAAAGGCAAAGCCACACCAGATATGATAAAATTGACAACTATCACTTCTTCGTGGCTTTCCTTACCATAGAAGGATGGCTTAAGAAGAAAAAGAGAGAAGATGAGCAATTTAATAGGAATGATTTCTCAGAAAAGCTGAAAACCCATACCCATTTCATCTGGTACAAAGACACCCGGCACAAAAACCCAATAGAAGTTTTCACCAACCTCAACAGCGGCAAGACCGAGCTTACCAATGCCGAACTGATCAAGGCGCTGTTTGTGGATGCCCGAAAAGATGCAAACCCTGAAGTCCGGCAACTGCGGCAGATTGAACTGGCTACGGAGTGGGATCAAATCGAGCAGCAACTGAACGACGATGCTTTTTGGTATTTTATCAGCAATGAAACGGACAATACCCAATATCCGACCCGCATTGATTTTTTGTTCGAGTTGATCGTAGGTAAACCTAAGCGTGGAGACGACAAGCTCTATTCTTATCGGGAATATGCTAAGGCTAAGAAAGATTCCCTTTCCGGAAAATGGGAGGAGATAAAAGATCTCTTTCTAACGCTCAGGGAATGGTTTGAAGACAGAAGACTGTATCATCTCATCGGCTTTATTATTGACCGAAAAATTAAAACAATAAGGGAGGTCATCACCGAAAGTAAAGGTTTAGGAAAGGTGGCTTTTGAGAAAGCACTTGAAAAGATGATCAGTAATGAATTCCAAAAGAAAGATAAAGATGGAATTTTGCTGTATGACCTAGCCAATCTCAGTTATCACTCACCAAAAGAAACCAAAACTATTTTGTTGCTCTTCAATATCGAAACCTATCAAAACAGCGAAGCCCAATTTAGATTTCCCTTTGACCAATTCAAAACCCAAAAATGGAGCCTTGAGCATATTCATGCCCAGAATGCGCAAAAATTGCATACCGCTGGAGAACTAAAAAACTGGGTGACAGATTTAGAAGGGTTATTGGAGTTTTGGGGAGGTAATGATCCGGAATTAAGAAATTCAGTTGAGGATAAAATAAAAGGATTGACTGAATTGCTAAAACATGTGGATGACCAGGCAGAATTGACCGATGAACAGTCAAACCTTCGTGATGAGGTTGACAGCCAGACAGCCGATTTTTTCGAGAAACATAGCATAAACAATCTTACTTTACTCGATGGCCCGACCAATAGCGCACTGGGCAACAAGCCTTTCAAAGAAAAACGCAGGGAGATCATCGAGATCGACAAGAAGGGCTATGTTGATAAACAAAAGGTGTTCATCCCCCTTTGCACCCGCTATGCTTTCCTGAAATACTATTCCAAAGATTTACAGCATCTGGACTACTGGAATTACCAGGATCGGCAGGATTACCTGTCGCACATACAAAAGATACTTCAACCCTATTTACCGGAAAAAGAGGAAGCCGATGGATCAAGAAAATGAAACCACCTTTTGGGAATTGATTAATAGGCACCGCATTGAAATACCCATCATTCAGCGCGATTATGCGCAGGGGCGGGATAATGCCAAGGCAGCGGATATTCGAAGGGGATTTGTAGCACGGTTGAAGGGCGCCCTCACCGGTGAGGGTAAAGAAGCCTTGCACCTCAACTTCGTTTACGGCAAATTGAAAGGAGTAAAGCACGCGAGCAAACAGGCCTCCGGCCAACAAGCGGTCAAAGCCATGCTGAGTGCAGCAAAGGCATACTCCCACGACCTGGGCCTCAAATTGGACTTCACCATAGAACCTTCCTCTTCTAATAGTAATGGACAAAACGCAATCAGCTTTGTCCCTCTCGACGGCCAGCAGCGGCTTACCACCCTGTACCTCCTGCACTGGTATCTTTTGCAACGGCTAAAGAAAACCGACGAACTATCGAAGCTGAAAAATTTCACCTATCGCGTCCGCCCCAGTTCTAAAGATTTCTGCGCTTCTCTATCTGAAAAAACTGTTGAGATTGGTAAAGGTGATATACCATCCAGGCAAATCAAGGATGCCCCCTGGTACTTCAGCTACTGGTCAAAAGACCCTACGGTTTCCGGCATGCTTCGAATGCTGGATGAGATCCATGAGCAATTTAAAAATGAAGAACCGGCACAGATCGAATCAGCCTGGGAATCATTGACTACAGGAAGTAAAGTCACCTTCTCCTTTCCCGACCTGAAAGAGCATCAGCTCACCGATGACCTCTACATCAGGATGAATGCGAGGGGAAAACCCCTTACTGAATTTGAGAAATTTAAAGCCTGGCTGATCGATTATGTTCATCAGGCTCATCAGGAAAAAATAACCATTGAGCCTGAGAATTGGAAGGTCAGGCTGGATACCATTTGGACCGACTTATTCTGGGCCAACAAAGCGGAAAATGATTATACGGTTGACCGTGCTTATTTGAACTTCTTTCGGAATATGGCGCAGATTTTTCTGGTGCGTGAGGATAGCTTTAAACCCGATGGGACATCTGATGATGCTCGGGAAAACAGGAGAAAAGCCTCCATGCTGGCTACGAATAAAAGGCAAGATGAGTATGTATATGTACCGAACAGTTTCTATAGAGAATTAGAGGTCTTCACAGAAGAAAACCTAAAAGAACTTTTTACTATTCTTGATCAATTGACTAAAGAAGTATCAGGTCAGGAGCCCATGGAAAATTGGATAGCTAACATCGATTTTTTATATGATGAAAAGCATAAACCTACTTCGTTATTCAAGCGGTTTATTGGCGGAGGCATGTCATATCCGGATAAGGTTCATTTTTATGGGTTGATGCGATATCTTCTTGCCTGTAAAGAAAAAAATATAGATCCACAGGAGTCAAGCCTGTTCAGTTGGATGCGGGTAGTAAGGAATCTGGTGGAGAACTCACAGATCGACAGCATCGAAACCTTTACCCGGGCGATAAAGGGTATCGGGCAGATAGGAGCGGACTGCTTGAATATTTATGAATATTTGGAAGACGGGCAAAACAAGTTTATAGGGTTTGCAGAGATTCAGGTGGCAGAGGAGCGCGAAAAGGCGATACTCATACGAGATAATGCCGAATGGGAAAGAACGTTTTTGAAGGTCGAGAACCATAAATACTTCAGGGGACAAATTAATTTCCTGCTTGAGTTGGCATCAGTAGAGGGTGAAAAAACAATCAATGGCAAGGCGTTTGACGATTACGCTAGGAAATGTGCCGCTATTTTTGATTACAAACTAGCCGATAGAGATGATGTCACCTTTGAACGGGCTTTGCTCTCCCAAGGAGATTATCTTATTGAAATTTATAGTAAACATAGCTTTGTAAGGATGTTTACCCCTTCGGGAAAGACAATTCAAGATTGGCGAAGGACCATTTTCAGAACTCCTGAAAAGTTAAAAACAATAATGAAACAGTTATTGGATAAACTAACTGTTGGCCAGGAGATATCCGAAATGGAAGATTTGTCGAAAAACAGTCTCATTAATGATTGGAGGAAATATTTCATCGAATTTCCCGAAGTCATTCAGTTTTGCAACCAACGGTTAATCAAACAGTATGATAAAGACAACATAAGGATACTAGGGGAATCTGGGATGAATCATTACCATGCGGAGCTTCGATCTTACTGGCTTTACATCACTCTAAAGCGCCAAAATAATATTTCAATAGATATTGATCCTTTTAAAAACATCGATTATTATCAGGTGCGGAGTATGTCAGAATTCCCGTGTGCATTCATAGACAATTGGAAACAAAATGGAAGACATTATGCTATTGATTTTCGTTATGCATGGCAGGAAAAGTTTGAGTTGCGGTTTTTTAACAGGGAAAATTCTGGTATTGAACCATCCGTGAAAGAATGCCTGATTGATATGAATATGATAATTTCAGAAAAATATAGTGATGAATCCTACCTAATAAAAAAGGATGAAAAAGAACTGCTAACTTTCTTGCAGGAACTCTGCGCCAATCTAAACATACTATCCTCATGAGCAAAGTCGGCCACCCCGAACGCCTCACCCAAAACCGCGTCATCCGGCTTTTCCAGCAAAAGCTCGGCTACCGCTACCTCGGCAACTGGGAAAAGCGGGCCGGCAACCGCAACATTGAAGAAGACATCCTGAGAGATTACCTGAAAAAACACTACACCGACAACCTCATCAACAAAGCCCTGCACCAACTCAACCAGGCCGCCAACGGCCAAGGCAAAAAGCCGTACTACGTCAACCAGGAAGTATATACCCTGCTGCGCTACGGCGTCAACGTGCTGCCGGAGATTGGAAAGAACAAGGCCACCGTCTGGCTGATCGACTGGAACAACCCGGAGCGCAACGACTTCGCCGTCGCCGAAGAGGTTTCGGTCAAAGGTGTCCGCGACAAACGGCCCGACCTGGTGCTGTACGTTAACGGCATCGCCCTGGGCGTGATCGAGCTGAAGCGCAGCACGGTCTCCATCCTGGAGGGCATCCGGCAGAACCTGGACAACCAGACCAACCAGTTCATCCAACCTTTTTTTTCCACCGTTCAGCTGGTCATGGCCGGCAACGACCACGAGGGGCTCGCCTACGGCGCCATTGAGACCAAAGAAAAGTACTACCTGCGCTGGAAGGAGGCCAACGAAAAAGACAACCCCAACGACACTTACCTGCTGTGGCTCAACGAACCCATCCGGAAGCTGGCGGCTACGGTGGAGCACCGCCTCGATAAGAACATCATACAGATGCTCAACAGGGAGCGGTTTCTGGAACTGATCCACGATTTTATCGTCTATGACCGGGGCGTCAAGAAGATCTGCCGCCACAACCAGTACTTCGGCGTCAAGGCGGCGCAGGAACACATCCGGACGCGGGAGGGCGGCATCCTCTGGCACACCCAGGGCAGCGGCAAGAGCCTGACCATGGTATGGCTCACCAAGTGGATCCGGGAACATGTGGGCCACGCCCGGGTGCTGGTCATTACGGACCGCACCGAGCTGGATGAGCAGATCGAAAAAGTATATAAGGGAGTAGACGAAAAGATCTACCGCGCCGGAAGCGGAGACGGCCTCGTCAATAAGCTGAACGCTACCTCTCCCTGGCTGCTTTGTTCGCTGGTGCACAAATTCGGCGGCAAAGAGGAGATCAGCGAAAAGGATGTCGACAACTACCTCGACGGCCTGAAAAGCAACCTGCCCACCGACTTCCGGGCGAAGGGCGACATTTACGTTTTCGTGGACGAGTGCCACCGTACGCAGAGCGGCAAGCTGCACCAGGGTATGAAGGCATTGCTGCCCGAAGCCTTGTTCATCGGCTTCACCGGCACGCCCCTGCTCAAAAAGGACAAGAAGGGCAGCCTGGAGGTCTTTGGGAAGTACATCCACACCTACAAATACGACCAGGCGGTGAAGGACGAGGTGGTGCTCGACCTGCGCTACGAGGCCCGGGATGTGGAGCAGAAGCTCAACTCCCGGGAAAAGATTGACGAGTGGTTTGAGTTGAAGACCAGGGGGCTGACCGACTACGCCAAGGCCGAGCTGAAGCAGCGGTGGGGCAACCTCAAAAAGCTGTTCAGCGCCAAGTCCCGCCTGGAGAAGATCGTCATGGACATCATGCTGGACATGGAGAAGAAAGAACGCCTGCGCAACGGGCGCGGCAACGCCATGCTGGTGTCGGATAGCGTGTACAACGCCTGCCGCTACTATGAGCTGTTCCAGAATGCGGGCTTGAAGCAATGCGCCATCATCACCTCATACACTCCTTCTCACCGGGATATCAAAGGAGAAGAAACCGGCGAAGGGCGCACCGAGCAGCTCATCAAATACGATATCTATAAGAAGATGCTGGGGCAGTACTTCCATGAAGACCCCGAAACAGCCGTCAATAAGGCGGAGCAATTCGAAAAGGAAGTCAAGAAGATATTTGTAGAAGATCCGGCGCAGATGAAGCTGCTCATCGTGGTGGATAAGCTGCTGACGGGATTTGACGCCCCGGCCGCCACCTACCTCTACATCGACAAAAGCATGAAGGACCACGGCCTGTTCCAGGCCATCTGCCGGGTCAACCGCCTGGACGGGGAAGACAAAGAGTACGGCTTCATCATCGACTACAAAGACCTGTTCAAAAGCCTGGACAAGGCCGTCAAGGATTACACCTCCGAAGCCTTCGACGCCTACGATGCGGAAGACGTGGCGGGCCTGCTGGAAGACCGGCTGAAAAAGGGCAAAGAGCGGCT
>JAGFJD010000010.1 GCA_024102975.1 Phaeodactylibacter sp.
AGCGGCCCTGGGCGTCTTTGAGGAAGTTCTCCTGCAGGATGTCCATCAGCTCGGGGATGATGTCGCCCTTGCGCTGGCCGGCCAGGGCCTGCATCCAGTGGGGGTGGATGCCTGAATAGGTAAGCGGTTGCTGCTCCAGCAGGTTTTTGAGGAACAGCACGCCGTCCTGCTCGGAGGAGACGAAGAGGGCTGCCTGTACGAAGTTGGGCGCCTGGGCCTTCTTGCGGTCATACTCAGCGGCCTGCTCGGCGGTGAAGTACATGCCGTTGCGTTCCACAAAGCGCTCCTTCAGCCCTTTTTGGAATTTGGCGGCGTCGATGGGCACGGGCAGGCTGCGCTGCACGTAAAAGGCCACCAGCCGGTCAAACAGGATCTTGGGGCTGCGCTCGATGATGGCGGTGGTGGAATTGTCCTTCAGCAGGTGGACGGGCAGGTGGTGGAGGTGCTCCTCGACAAAGTCCCAGACGCCGACGTCATTGTATTGGTTCTGCCGGAATTTTTGGTCGAACTGGGAGGAGGGCTTGTAGCAGGAGATGACGAGGTCTTGTTTGACGGCGGTAGTTGAAGTAACCTGACGGTAACTACCTTGAATTTTATCCATTGCTGAGACGTTTGCCAAAACAAAACCTGCCCTTTGAAGCGCTGTCTGGATGGAGTTCCAAACTGCTGAACTAGAATTGGAAAAAACAACCGTCATCCACCTGCCTGGCTTTAAAACACGAAAGTACTCTTCAAAACATGTTCTCATCAAATTTTGATAATCAGAAAGAGTCTTTTTCTTATATCTATCAACGATTGCTTCTGGTTTAGCGTTTGTCAAAACTTTATGCCAACTTTCAATTAAAAAGTTAAGGTCTGCATAGTATATATTTTCTCCAAAAGGGGGGTCTGTAAAGATGTAATCAACGTTGTCATCTAAAATAGAAATGTTTGCCGCCGTTCCTGTATTTATTGTAGCGTTTCCTGTTGACAACTTCCTAGAATTGAAAATTTTAATCAATCTATTCAGTTTTCCTTCGAGGATATACCAAGGACTACATTCAGCGTGCTGGGAAGCAATATAATATACACCTGACATATACTGATTAACCTGCGAAAAACCCGTAGGTCTATATCTATTTAGAAGGGACAACCCCCAAATGGCCTGTTCAAAAAAGAAAAGTAATCTTCCTCCATCATTTACCATTTGTGCTTTTTCCCATATTCTACCTAATATTTGCCTAGGACGTGTTAAGAAAAAATGATGAAAATAAGTTACACCCATTTGATCCATCCTAGCCCGCTCATGGGTCATGTGCATTGGAGGTATTTCTTTTATTGGGATTTTTGAGGAATACTCCAAATTTTCAATTCTTTTAAGTATTTCTATATCTGACTTTTCTGGTACCTTCTTATAGCGATCACCACCAATTTCATATTCAATTAAAACTGGTTGCCTTTTTGGGACTCGAATAACAGAATTAGAAAGTGGATCGAAATTTGACTCAAATAATTTTTCAAGCTTCGTTTTTGACAACTTTGTTGTACAATGTGGACAAGGAAAGTTTTGCTTTACACGTTTAGATTTTGCATCAAATGCTTCATTAAAAAAAACTATTTCCCCAGCGCAAGCGGGACAGGAAAATACTTCACTCCATACTGTAAATCTTATCTGCCCAGTTTTGCCATTCGCATGGATAGTCTCATACATCCATCCAAATTCTTCTTTAACCTCAGTTAAAATGCGCCTGGCTTCCTCTTCGAATACACTAACATCTAGAGGAGTATTATAATTGCATGCGATAAAAGATGCAATCGGAGAGAGATCACTCAAAATCGCTCTACGATGCCCCCAAACCATTTGTTCCTGCCCTTGTTGCTTAAATTCCTGTTCAATTTTGTATTTCGTCTCCGCATCCGGTTTGCCACATAGTTGCGCCGCCACCCCTGTCATCCCCGTTCCGGCAAAGCCATCGTACACAATATCCCCCGGCTGTGTATAATGCAGAATATACCGCATAATGGCCGGATGCGGGACCTTGGTGTGATAGCTGTGGGCGTTATAGATGGGGTTGTTCTTCCCCTCGCTCACATCACTCGCATACGGCTCCTGCACCTCAAAATCCGGCTGCCGTTTGCCCTGCCGTTCCAGTTCCTTTTTCTCGGCCTCCCATTCCGCGATAAAGTCGTTCAGCCAAGGGTTCGGGCAGGCCGTGTAGTAGGGCGGGTCGGACAGGGCGATGATGTCCTCGTCTTCGCCGATGGGGAAGCCTTCCATTTTTTTGAGTTCGGGCAAGTGTTGGCGCAGTTCGGCGCGGAAGTATTCGCGGCGTTCTTCGTCGGTGTTGAAGGTTTTTCCGAGGACGGTGATCATAAAAATGTTTTTAATTTCATCGGCAATAGGTTTTGCGCATTGCCTCCCCAGCCCCTCAATCCCCTAAAGGGGATGTCCTCCCAAATGCCCAAAACCTATTGCAGCTTATTCATTCAAAATACTACTTCAAAATAATCCTGACCTTATCCCTATCCTTCCCCCTGGTAACCTCCTCTATGTAAGCTTTAAAAGCCTCCACCGCTTCATCCGGCGTCAGGGGCTTGTTGAAGGTAGGCTTCAGCGACTCGGTGCTCAGTTCTATTTTGTCCAGGCCCTGGTGCAAATCATTGAGGATGTCTCTGACCTGTACCGCCCGCTGTTCGTTCAATGGAAGCTGGCCTTGTTTGAATTTCTCCAGCAACTCCACATCCTCCGGGCCGATGGCGTCCATATTTCGCCGGACGGCGGGGTCCTCCAGGGTTTCTTTCAGGGCGGTTTCCCATTCGTCGAAGATCTCTCCGAGTTCGGTTTTTAGTTCCTGAACGGTTACCTTGGGCTTCCCGAGGTGGTCCAGCAGGTTGAAATCGTGATAGGGAGTGCGAAGCACCGCTTCTTTGTTCACCCGGGCGGCGGGCTGCAACTTCAATAGTTTTTCCAGCCAGGTTTTGTAGAGGGCAGTGGAGAGGAAGTCGGCTTCCTTCAGGATGTCGCACACTTTCTTTTGTTCGGAATGCAGGAGCGCCTGCCTGGCGGTTTCGTCCTTTTCGCTGATCCGGTATTCGGTGTATTTTTCCAGGTAGTAGTTGGCGTAGCGTTCTTTCAATGCCAGTAATGAGGCTTCGTATTGAGCAATCTCCCGTTCTTTTCCTTCGCCCAATACCGGGCCCAATTGATGGATGGCGTCCTGGATCTCCTGTTTCAGCCCGTCCGGGGGAAGGTATTGCAGGCACTGCTGCAGGTAGTTGATGTGGCTTTCGAACTTTCCGGCCTGCTCGATCTTATGGGCGACTTCGCTAAGGAGGTGCTTTTGGGCAAAAACTTTATCTACTTCCTCCTTGCTGTACTGAAAATTCTTCAGTTTGGCTTCGGAGGTGTAGTTACGCAGCTTGTCGCAGAAGCCGGCCATGCGGTCAAACTGGGTGCGGTAGGTGCTGGCGTCCCACTCTGTAATGACATCGACGCCCCGGCACTGCAGCCCGTTGGTGATCCGGGCTTTCAGGGTGACAGCTTGTTTGGACATTTCGTCGGCTGCGGTGGCCAGCTTTACAAAAGTACCTTCGTCTTTGAGGTTGTTGGTTAGGTCGGGCAGCCCCAGGCCGGCAAATACGGCTTTCAGCGCCGCCAGGTTTAGGCCTTTGGGCGGCTTGATGTAGCTGAAGTTGAAATAGTCGTCCGTACTGAGGTTTCTCAGCTCCTGTAGGTTGGTGGAATTGATG
>JAGFJD010000013.1 GCA_024102975.1 Phaeodactylibacter sp.
GAGGAAATGCTTACCCCCGGCGAGGGGCAGATTCGCGCCATGGTGACGGTGGCCGGCAACCCGGTGCTCTCCACCCCCAACGGCAGGCAGTTGGACAATGCCCTCGCCGGCCTGGATTTCATGGCCGCCATCGACATCTACATCAACGAGACGACCCGCCACGCCAACATCATCCTGCCTCCCACCACCGGCCTGGAAACGGAACACTACGATATCATCTTCCATATCCTCGCTGTACACAACACCGCCAAATACTCCCCGCCCCTGTTCGGAAAAGAACCAGAACAGCGCCACGACTGGCAGATTTTCCAGGCGCTGACAGAACGCCTCAGCGGCCAGCCCGGCAACGGCATGCAACCCCAGCCTATGCTCGACTTCGCCCTGCGCGCCGGGCCTCATAAACTGAGCTTAAAGCAACTCCTGGCCGAACCCCACGGCATCGACCTGGGGCCTTTGCAGCCCTGCCTGCCGGAACGCCTGTTCACGCCCGATAAAAAGATTCTTCTGGCGCCGGATATTTTCGTACAAAAGATCACTCGCCTGAAAGCAAATATAGAAACCTGGAAAAAAGCACCAGCAAACGATTTCCCCTTCGAACTGATCGGCCGCCGGCAGCTGCGCTCCAACAACTCCTGGATGCACAACAGCAAAAGGCTGGTCAAAGGCAGGGAGCGCTGCACCCTGCTCCTTAACCCGGGCGACGCCCAAAGGGCCGGCATAAAGGGCGGGCAGGAAGTGCGGGTAGTTTCTGCAGTGGGCGCCATCCGGATAAAGGCGGAAATCAGCAGCGAGATGATGCCTGGCGTGGTCAGTATCCCTCACGGCTGGGGCCACGGGTTGGAGGGGGTTAAGATGGAAGTCGCCCGGGCGCACCCCGGCGCCAGCATCAATGACCTGACAGATCAAACCAGGATAGATGAATTGACCGGCAACGCAGCCTTCAGCGGGGTGCCGGTGCGGATTGAACGGTTCGGCAAATAGCCGCTGGCTAACAGCGCTGCTAAAGTTACGGCTTTTTTCCGGGAAAAACCAGGACAAAGTTCAGCTCCGGCTCAGGAGGCAAATGGAGAGAAATGCACGGGTTTTACAGTCTATCTTTTTGAATTTCAAAATTTTATAAAAACACGGCGGCTCATTTTTATAATTTCATCCCGGTTTGGCAATACAGCCAACAAGCCATCGGCCGGAAAGGCCCTATCTTTAGGAAAGCATTAATCCATATCATTGGCCAAAATCACAGGCAGCATGAACGGGCAGGAAAACAGCTGGATCCGGCTTACCGACGATTCTTTTTTCCGGGACTTTGACGGCAACTTCGACAACAAAATATTTCGCTCTTCAACCGGAGTATTTGAGCACCAGACTTATGATACCCGCCTGTCCATTAAATATGCCATTTCCGGCGGAGACGAATGCTACCGGTTCGAGGGCAGGGATCACCGCATCCCTCCCGGCCATTTCATGATTGTCAACCCTAAGGATACCGTTTTGAGCCGCAACCTGGGAAGCCGGCAAACGGAAGGGCTTTCCATCTTCATTGCAGAAAGCATGCTGAGAGAGGCCATCCAAAGCCACCGTCTGGAAGCATTCCAGATTGAACCTTTCTATCCGGATGATAGCCCCGTCCCCCATTTTATGGAACAGATCACCCCTGCCGGCGACTCCGCCTTCGGGCGCTTTGTGGCCGGCCTATCCAACAGCCCGTCCCTGCACAGTAATTGGGAAGAGCTGTTTTTCGAGCTATCCTATAGCCTTATTCAATCGCAGGCGGGCTACTGGCGCCGCTTACACCTCATCCAGGCGGTGAAGCCCAGCACCCGCATCGAACTCTATCATCGCCTGGAGCAGGCGCGGGCGTTTATGCTCGACAACATCGGCCGGCCCCTCTGCCTGGATGACATTTCTCGGGCGGCCTGCCTGTCGAAATACGCCCTGGTGCGTACCTTCAAAGCAGCCTACGGCATGAGCCCTTACCGGTTCTTTTTGAATAAAAAGATAGAACATTCCAAACAGTTGCTACAAACGGGCAAGCCTATTGCTGAAGTTGCACAGCGGCTGGGCTTTGCCGATCATGCCGCTTTTGGCAAACGCTTCGTAAAGGAAACAGGTCTAACCCCCTCCGCCTATCGGGATGCAGTAAGCTGAACTACTCCACCCGCAAACTCCGCAGCCGGTTCAGGGCCGCTGCCAGTTCCAGCTTTCGGAATGCCGCGTAATGCCCTTCCTTCCGATAGCTCAGCACATCCATCGAGCCAGCCTCGATATCGGCCAGCACCTGACCTAGCACTTCTGCCAGGGGGCGGCCATCCATGTACTTCCGGGCGTAGAGCAGCGCGTCGCCAATCGCATTGAGCTGGCTGTTGTCCACCAGTTGCTCGACGGCGGACAAGGCGATCTCTTCCGTGCCGAACTGCAGGCTGCGCGTGGCAAAGGCGCGGACTTTTTCGCGCCGGCCCTTCTGGGCGTCAAGGCTCCGGGCAATGGGGGCTCTCCGGGGAAGGGCGCCAAAACGCTCGCCTCCTTCCGCTTCCCGCTCCTGGGGATAGGCGCGGGCAATTTCGCGCGCCCTTTCCGTCAGGTCGCGGGGCTGGTATTCCACCATGCAGAGCACCTTGTCGGCAATGTCGAAGTACAGGCCGGAGCCGCCTACGACAATGATGGAAGAAACGCCCAGCTCCTCGTACAACTGCCGGGCCTTATCCACGAAGGGCGTGATCGGTTCCCGATCCTTGGGTACCAACTGCTGCATGCGGCGGTCGCGGATCATGAAGTTGGTAGCAGAAGTGTCCTCGTCGATGAGCAGCACCCGGGCGCCGGCTTCCAGGGCTTCCATCACGTTGGCCGCCTGGGAGGTGCTGCCGCTGGCATTCCGGGTGGAGAAGCGGAGAGTATCGGTGGCGTGGGGCAGGTTGTTGATAAAGGGACTGATGTTGACCTTTTCGACAAAGCGCCCGTCCTCCGCCCGGATTTTGATTGCCTGGGGGTTGGCGACGACGAACTCCCGCCCGTCGCCGGGGATGTGGTTATAAATGCCCAGCTCGACGGCTCGCAGCAAGGTGGATTTGCCGTGGTATCCGCCGCCGGTGATCAGGGTGATGCCCCGGGGGATGCCCATGCCCGATATCTTCCGGTTGGGCAACTGGATTTCCACTTCCATATTCCCGGGCGAGCGGAAGGGCAGGCCGCCCTCCATCGGACGGGGGTCGACGCCGCTGGCGCGGGGCAGCAGGGCGCCGTTGGCGACGAAAGCCACCAGGCCCAGCTCTTCCAGCCGGCCGCGCAGTGCGTCGGCGTCTTCGTTGATCAGCAAGTGCGTTCGCAAATTCTCTTCTTCGATCACTTCCGGGAAGAGGCTGTGGCCGGCGATGGCAGGAAGTTCCTCCAGGAGTATGGCGGCGGCCTGCTGGCCGGCGATGCGGCGCCCGAAGGCGGGCAGGCCTACCTGAAAGCGAACTTCCAGGTCGTTTCCGTCCAGCATCACTGCCGTCCGCTCCAGGATTTCCTGGCCGGGCTGGTCGATGAACACCGCCCCGCTCTTGCCGCTGCCGCGCTGGCCTTTGGCAAATCGCCGGATAGCGCGGGCAAACTGCCGGGCCAGGAAATCGCGCAGGGCCACTTCCCGGCTGCGGTTCTGCCGGGCCCACTCCGGGAAGCGGTTGGGCAGCCGCAGGCGCAGGCGGCTGGGCGAGGCAAAGGGGTCGCCCTGAACGTAATCGATATGGAGTTCAAAATTCTCAAAAACATACTGCCCCTGTATATCTTTATAGGCTTTATAGCCCTTTCCGTCGATGCGGCGGAGCAGGTGCCGCAAGTCTTCCTGGGTTTTCATAGGGAAAAGGTAAGTAATTTTTTAATTTACAGGCGTAATACAAACACGAACACATGATTGACCAGGCGGCCAATATCCGGCAGGGAGAAGAACCGGACCAGCCAAAACTCGAAGCCTACCTCCGGCAACATTTGCCCGGCTTTTCTTCCCTGGAGGCTATCCGGCAGTTTCCCGGCGGCTATTCCAACCTGACCTATTTGCTTCAAACCAACCTGGGTGAATACGTACTGCGCCGCCCCCCCTTTGGCGCCAATATCAAATCGGCTCACGACATGGGGCGGGAATACCGGGTGCTGGCGGCACTGGATGGAATTTACGAAAAAATCCCTCACCCGGTATTGTATTGTGCGGACGAATCGGTGATAGGCGCATCCTTTTACATCATGGAACGGGTCAGGGGCGTCATCCTCCGCGGCAGCTCCTATAAAGGAACGGGACTGGAACCGGATTTGATGCGCGCCGTTTCCGAAGCTGCCGTCGACAACCTTGCCGCCCTGCACCGCATCGACATCGGGGCCACCGGCCTGATCAGTATGGGCAAGCCGGTGGGCTACGTCGGCAGACAGGTGGAAGGCTGGATCAAACGGTACTACAAAGCGGAAACTGACACCGTTCAAAGCATGAACGAGCTGGCGGAATGGATGACAGCCAACCAGCCGGCGGATAGCCCGGCAGGCCTGATCCACAACGATTACAAATACGACAACCTGGTGCTGCAGGAAGGGCGCCTGAGCCATATCCTTGCCGTCCTCGACTGGGAGATGGCCACCGTCGGCGATCCACTGATGGACCTGGGCACTTCCCTGGCCTACTGGACCGAGCCTGCCGAGGCCCGCATGCTGCCCCTGGCCGCCGCCAACCTCACCTGGCTGCCCGGCAACCTGACCCGGGCGGAGGTGACGGAACGCTATGCGACCCAAAGTGGTAGAGAAATCAAAAACCCGCTCTTCTATTACGTATACGGAGCGTTCAAGATCGGGGTGATCATCCAGCAGATTTATGCCCGCTACAAGAAAGGCCATACCCGGGACGAGCGCTTCGCCAACCTTATCGAAGGGGTGCGCTTTTTTGGCCAGCTCGGGCAACGGGCGTTGGAGAAGGGTAGGATTAGTGGGTTGTTTTGAGGTGGAAACATGGAAATGTGTGGAAATGGATGGAAATGGAAACCAGGGATTGAACTGTGCGGAATTTCCTTGTTAATAAAATGATAATCTTTAGGCCGCCTGTAATGGCCAGGCCGGGCAGAAACGTTATCTTTTCGTATAATAAACACACGAAGGTACCGGCAGGCAGGCGGTTTATCCAAGTTTTACTGCTTTCTTTGCCGGCAGGTTATACCTGGCAAACCCCTAAATCTGATCAGCCATGCTCTCAAAAACTGTGAATCTATCCTTTTTTATGTTGCTATTTTCTGCGGCGCTGTCGGCGCAGGAGAGCGACCACCTCCGTTATGTCGACGAGTTCAAGGAAGTTGCGATCCGCGAGATGGAGCGGGCGGGCATTCCGGCAAGCATCAAGCTGGCCCAGGCCATCCTGGAGTCCAACGCCGGCAAGAGCGACCTCGCCCGCCGTGCCAACAACCACTTCGGCATCAAGTGCGGCAGCGGTTGGGACGGGAAGACCTATTACAAAAAAGACGATGACTACAACGAGAAGGGCGAACTGGTGGAATCCTGCTTCCGGTCCTACAGAAACCCGGAGGCCAGCTTCGTTGCCCATTCGGAATTCCTGCGCGACCCGGCCAAACAGTTCCGATATGGCTTCCTCTTCCGGCTCGACCCCACTGATTACAAGGGCTGGGCCGAGGGCCTTCGCCGCGCCGGATACGCCACCAGCGCCAACTATCCCCGCAAGCTCATCGACATTATTGAACGTTACCAGCTGAACCGCTACGACAAACTGACTTCTCCGGAGGTCATAGCCGGCGAAGATGCCGTCACCGGCGAAGAAGGCACCCTGGTCAGTCCCGGGCTCGTCTTCGAGAACAACGACGTGCGGTATGTCCTCGCCAAAGCTGAAGAGACGCCGAACGAGATCGCTGTCCGCACGGCAGTCAGTCTCAGCCAGATTCTGACGTACAATGAAGGCTTGAAGGACCGCAGCGAAAAGCTCGCCGAGGGCACGGTGATCTACCTCCAACCCAAGCGAAACAGCTTCCGGGGCAAGCGCAAGTGGCACTATGTTAAGGAAGGAGAGACCATGTACCAGATCTCCCAGATGTACGGCATCAAACTGGACCGGCTCTACGATCGCAACCTGTTGTCTTCGAACGTACAGCCGGCGGTCAACGAGCGGATAAAAATCCGCGGGTGCAAAGTAAACAGCCGCCCCAAACTTGCCAGCGAGGCAACTCCCTCATCTACAGACAGGCCCCCTGCCGTCGCCGTGCCCGACGAAGACGACGATGGCGAGATCGACTTCGAAGGAGAAATTGACCTTCCGCAAAAACCCGGCGAGACAAAACCACCGGCGCAAAATCCGCAACCGGTAAGACCGCCCCAGCCGGAAAAGCCGGCACCCACGCCGGATAAGGAACCCGTAAAACCGGATGCAGGCTTCGACGAAGAACCGGAAACCCCGGTGCCTTCGCCGCCTGCGGCCATTTTCCACCTGGTAGAAAAAGGTGATACCTTATACAACATCTCCCGCCGGTACAACACAACGGTGGAGGACATCAAGCGCCTGAATAGCTTGTCTTCCAATATCATCAACCTCGGCCAGCGCCTGCGGGTGCAGTAGCCTTTCGTTGCCGTTCCCGGCCGGCCGGATGGGCGCCTGAAGCCGGGAACAGCAACGAGGCAAGAGAAATAGAGGCTTTCGGAGAAGTAAGTTTATCCTGTTAATCTTGTCTGTAATATGCTGTCAATCTTTTAGTAACAGCCCAAGACTGGCCCATGTCTTCGTTTTTTACCCAAAAAGTCTCACCTTTGCAGGGCGTACCGGTATGCCTTGCCTCCGCCGTCGTTCGGCTGAAATAAGGCGCGGCGCACAAAAACTAAACTTAGGCAAATGAAAAGAATCATACTTTCGATTTTGATCCTGGGCGCTCTGGGGGCGCAGGGCCTGGCTCAGGGCTCTGCCTTCGGCGTAAAAGGAGGCCTGACCATCGGCTTGCAACAGTGGCAGGGGTTCCAACAAGACCCCTTGTTCAAATACCATGGCATTGTCTTTATCGAATCGTTAACCGAGGGTAACGCTTTCGGCGTATTTGCTCAGTTGGGTTACCACCAAAAGGGAAGCGCCATTCGCAACCGGAACTTTGCCACTTTCAACGGGCAGGTCTTCCGGCCTGCCGCGCGGGAGTTTATCTTCGAGAACCTCTCCCTGACTGCCGGCGCCAAACAGAAGTTCCCATTCGGAAATGGCGACAGCAAAGCCTACTACGCGCTTGGGGTACGCCTGGATTACACCATAGACACCAACCTCGACATCTACACCCGCGAACTGGAAACCAACCGGTTCTATGCCAACTTTCCCATTGACGACACCCAGTTCATCCGGGAGATCAACTACGGGATAACCCTGGGCGGCGGCATCGAAATCCCCTTTTCCGAGCTGGTGGGGACGATGATCGAATTTACGGTAAACCCGGATTTTTCCTACCAGTACGAGCAGCCGGAGATTCCCAACGTGCCGGATTTGATCACTGGTAATTCCCGCACCATCCCCGAGCGCCGCATCCGCAACCTGACGTTCGAACTGACGGTCGGCTTCCGGTTCCTGCGCAAGGTGGAGTATATTGATTGAGTGAATGAGTGAATGATGGAATGATGGAATGATGGAATGATGGAATGAATGGCGAACGGGCACAACGATCAAACAATCTGGCCATAAAACCATTAAACCAATGAACATTGACCAATTGAACCCAACAACATGAGGCTGAGGAGCGAGAACCTGGTAAAGATATACGGCCGCCGCGAGGTGGTCCGCAACGTGTCCCTGGAGGTCCATCAGGGAGAGATCGTGGGGTTGCTGGGACCCAATGGCGCCGGCAAGACAACCACCTTTTACATGGTGGTGGGATTCATCAAGCCGAACGAAGGGCGGGTATATTTAGAAGGGGAGGACATTACCGACCTGCCGATGTACAAGCGCGCCAAGGCCGGCATCGGGTACCTGCCGCAGGAACCTTCCGTCTTCCGCAAGCTTAGCGTAGAGGACAACGTCAGGGCCGTCCTGGAGATGACTCCACTCAGCAAGGGCGAGCAACGCGAACGCCTGGAGGAGCTCATCGACGAGTTCGGCCTGGGGCGGGTGCGGAAAAGCCGGGGCGACACGCTTTCCGGAGGAGAGCGCCGCCGGACGGAGATCGCCCGCGCCCTGGCCACCAATCCAAAGTTTATCCTGCTGGACGAGCCCTTCGCCGGGATCGACCCCATCGCGGTGGAGGATATCCAATACATCGTCGCCAAGCTGAAGACCAAGAATATCGGCATCCTGATCACCGACCACAACGTTCAGGAGACCCTTTCCATTACCGACCGGGCCTACCTGATGTTTGAAGGCAGCATCCTCAAGGCGGGCACGGCCGAAGAGCTGGCTGCCGACGAGATGGTCCGGAAGGTCTATCTCGGGAAAAACTTCGAGCTGCGCAAAAAAGTGATCGACCTCAATGAAGAGCGTTAAGGCCCTGCTTGTTGCTCCCCTGCTCGCCGCCCTCCTGGCAGGTTGCGAGCCTCCGGAAGAAGCGCCCATCCGGCTGACCTCCCGGGAGCGCATCCGCATCGACACCCTGGCCAACCAGCAGATCGACAGCCTTCGGCCGATCATGGACAGCATTTGCGACGCGGCCTACCAGGAGATGCTCGACCGGGCGGTCGACTCGCTGGTCGATGTGCGCAAACGGGAAGAGGAAAAACTTCGGGCAAGAATACAACGCGAACAACAATGAGGCCCTGGATCATTTTTTCCATTTTGATATTGCCCTGGCTCGCCGGATGCGGGGAAGACGACCGCAACAAGCTGGCCGTGCAGGCCGTGATCGAAGAAGAGGTGGCCCTGCGGGTCAAAAATTACCGGCAAACCCGAATGCTGCGCTGTTACGAAAAGGCGCTGGAAGAAGCCAGCCGCCTGGCCGACTCCATCCTCATCCTGGAAGCCCGCCTGGAGCGCGATACGCTGGGCAAGCCTCCCAAGCCGGAAAAGCCGGAAAGGCCGCAAATCAAGACGTTGCTGGACTCTACGCCGATCCGGCCGCTGCTGGAAAAGGAGACAAGGGAGGATAGCCTTGGAAAAAAATGACAGGGCGGGTTGTGTAATGTTATAGACAGGATTAACAGGATTTACAAGATGCGGCGGCTTGTGTCACGAAAGCAACTCCCCTTAAGAAGCTGCTTGAATTTGATCCCCGACACTTTGTGTATGGGACAGGCTATCAGGTTTTCTTATGGCCCTTTTTCCTGAAACCAAATTCAAACAGCTTCTAAGGCCCTTACTCCATCAGCCTCACCCGGCCGAGATAATCATGGAGTTTGTCATTCAGCTTGCCCACGATCCGCAGGGCGTCCTTTTCCTTTTGGTCGGGGGCAGGAAAGATGCTTCCCATAAAAGCGGTAAAATCGTGCAGGCGTTGATAGTAGGGGAATGGCTTGTCGAGGTCTTCAAACCGGTCGTTCATGATCACCATCGCTTCGACACCGTCCGTAGTCATGTCCGAAGTAGAGCCAAAGCGGAGGACAAAATACGGGGCAGGCCCCTCCAGTTGAATGCCGGCATCAATTTCCAGGCTGTCGTTGAGGAAGAAGCCCCGGACCTGGCCGGCTTTCAGGGAAGCGGTGGCGGTGTCGGGCATGAAAAATACTTCCGAAAAGTCGTACACTTCGCGGAATGCCCTGATCATATTCCGGTTGAATTCCTTTCGGTCTGCCAGCGTTTCTTCCAGTTGTTTTTCGATCCTTTTCCGGTTGGGGCTGTCCGGGCCGCTGCCGCTGAGGATGTCCTTCATGCCCTCTATCTTCGTTTGGTAGAACGGCAGGCGGACGATGAGCACCCCCCCGTTCAGTTTTTCGATGCTTTCGTGGGCTATTTCGATCCGTTCTCCCCGGGGCAGGGGAGCGTCCTGGGCGGCAGCCGGCGCTATATGGAGCAGCAGGAAAATGACAGAGAATACAAAACCGGAGAAATTTAAAGCTCGCATGCTTGTTAATGTTGAGTTAATTTCTATAATTAGCGGCGGCCCGGAGGCAATCCGACGGGCAGCAACCGGGTTATACTGACAATCCCGGATTTGCCTCAACAAAACCGGGCATTCATCAGTATAATATTCAAAAAATTAGCAAATTTGTGGGCTGCCCCGGGAATGAAAGATAAACAAGCTGCTTCAAGCGCCTGGATATTTATCCTTCATTCCTTTGTAAGAGCTACGACAAAACGATCCCACAAGCAAGCCCAAAAGATATGCAATCAATTGACATCGAAGCACTCAATCAGCAAATTTATGCCGACAGTGCTTTTGTTGAAACCCTCCGGGAGGAAACTGCCAAAGTCATTGTCGGGCAGGATACCATGATCGAACGGCTGATGCTCGGCCTGCTGTGCCGGGGGCACGTCCTGCTGGAAGGCCTGCCCGGCCTGGCCAAGACCCTGGCGATCAAAACGCTTTCCAAAGCCGTCGACGCCAAATTCAGCCGCATCCAGTTCACCCCCGACCTGCTGCCGGCCGACATCATCGGCACCATGATCTACAACCCCAGCACCAACCAGTTTACCGTCCGCAAAGGGCCGGTATTCGCCAACTTCATCCTCGCCGACGAGATCAACCGGGCGCCGGCCAAGGTGCAGAGCGCCCTGCTGGAAGCCATGCAGGAACGGCAGGTGACCATCGGCAACGATACGTTCGCCCTCGAAGAACCCTTCCTGGTGCTGGCCACCCAAAACCCGATCGAACAGGAAGGAACCTATCCCCTGCCCGAAGCCCAGGTCGACCGCTTTATGCTCAAGGTGAAGATCTCCTACCCGAATAAGGAGGAGGAACGCGAGATCATCCGCCGCAACCTCTCCGGCGCCGTATTCGCCGAAGTGCATCCTGTGGTGAAACCGGCGGACATCCTCAAAGCCCGGCAGTCGGTGCGCAGGATTTATATGGATGAAAAAATTGAGCGGTATATCCTCGATATCGTCTTCGCCACCCGCTCACCGGGAGCGTACGGCCTGCGCAACCTGGAACCCCTCATCAACTACGGCGGCTCCCCGCGGGCGAGCATCAACCTGGCGCTGGCCTCCAAAGCGCACGCTTTCCTGCAGCGCCGGGGGTACGTCATCCCGGAAGACGTGCGGAATGTCTGCCACGACGTGATGCGCCACCGCCTCGGCCTGACCTACGAAGCGGAAGCGGAAAATATCACCCAGGAAGATATTATCAATAAGGTGCTGGATACGATAGAGGTGCC
>JAGFJD010000027.1 GCA_024102975.1 Phaeodactylibacter sp.
AGCCGCCAAGAAGCGCAGAAAAACCGCTGTCCCCTCCTTCCAATAAAGCTTTATATGCTTTCTTAGGATCGCCCACATCTTTGCGTTGTTCCCAGTCATAATATCCGCCAAACTTCATAGCCAATGCCTGCCATTCTTCATCCGTCGGCAGCCGCCAGCCCGGCGGGCAGGATTTTTTTGCCGCTTCCCAGGTATAGAGCCGGCCATATTTTTCGCCGTTCTTCGGGTCATCCTTGTAGAACCAGCAGCCCTCGCCCACGTCGAAGTTCAGGTTTTGTGCCATCCAGCGCTGGCCGTTGATCTCGACAGTGCGGCAGGTTTGGCCGTCGCGGGGGTCGGTGAAGGTGTTGGAGGATGAAATAAGGGCCGCAGGGTTTATTTTTTGCGCTTTGCCCTTATTGCCGACTCGAAATTCTTCTACCTTTTTACGGGCCGCCTCCATATACCTTCCCTCCTCCCACCGGTGGATATATTTGAGATAACTCCCCAGAGAATTTCCTTTTTCCGCCATTTCCCAGGCAGCCCGGTCTTCCGCTTCCAGTTGTTCGATCCGGTGGATCGCCTCCTCCACATTCCTGCCGCCCGGATACTTTTCGAGAAATTCCAACAGAGCAGCAATCGAAGCAGTGTTTTTCAGCCTTTCCCAGTTTGAAGCTTCTGATTCGGCGAGCCTCAGCCGGAAAACATACTGCCCCGAGTCGTCCCCCCTCACGTTCAGCGGCTTGAACACCGGCGTCTGCCGGCCCTCCGTGGCCTGTTCCACCTGGCGGATGACGGCAGCGGCCAGGTCCTGGATGGGCAGGTTGGCGGGGCTGCCTTTCAACTGGCGCAGCAGGGTGGCCGCAAAGGGGCTGTTCTCTCCCGCCGTGCCGTCCAGCGCGCGCTCGCGGCTGTGGCTGGCGGCCAGGCCCCAGCGGGAGCGCTTGCCCTCATAACCAGGAGTAGTGGATTTGTAGGTAGCGAACAGGGCGCCGGAGAAGCAGGCGTCGACGATGACGAAGGTGTGGAAGCTGTCGATGGCGTCGAGGCGGCGCCTGATCTCGTCCGTGGAGAAGAATTCCCATTCCCGTTCGGGGTGGGCGTTGGCCGGCACCCAATAGCCGACGTTGTCCTCGGTTTCGCCATGGCCGGAGAAGTAGAGGACCAGGTTGTCGTGCGGCCCTATCTGGCTCTTCAGCTTTTTGAGCTGGGTGTGGATGTTGGGGCGGGTAGCGTCGGCATTGAAAAGGGTGCTGATGTTTTCCGGCTCGAACGCGTACTTTTCGGCCAGCACGGCGATGAACTCCCGGGCGTCCTTCACGCAGTTGTTCAGCTTCGGGCAGTAGGCGTACTCGTCGATGGCGACTACCAGCAGGTAGTTCCTGCCGTTGGGAGCATGGCCGGCCTCGCCGCTGAGATCGAAACCTTTGTATGGGTCTGGCACCGGGAGTTTTTTTTCAAAAGTAATACTTTCCGGGACAGGATGGCAGGAACTGCGGAATTTAGCCCCGAAAGAGCCGTTACACACCGAAGTCAATAACGCCTGCCATCTCAGCGAGGACAATAATAACCAACAACGCCCGCCAATTCCCTGCAGAGCCAACAACCACCCTCCAACTCCGCCCTCTCCCTACCGGTACCGCGCAAAATCCGCCCCGAAATCAAAAGCCTCCTCCAGGCACATATTGCTCCGGGAGAAGCCCTCCAGGGCGACGAGCATCCGCTCCTGGGGCGTTCCGTGGTGGCCGGGGGAAGAGCGCCAGTAATCTCCGAAATCGAAAAAGGAGGCGGCCATCACGCTGCGCGCCTGTTCTCGCAGCGAGCCAGGCAACATTTTGCCGAGGTAATAACCGGCCAGGAAATCGGCGTGCAGTTCCAGGGCGCGGCCTTCCAGCTCGATGCCCCGTTCCCGTTGCAGGATGTGGCCGTACTCGTGGGCCATGATGCTCAGGATCGACCACTTGCCGCTTTCGCCCTCGATCAGGTAGTGCAGCAGCAGCGATTCTCCGAAAACGACCTTCCCGTCGCCCGGCTCCGTCCACTGGGCATAGGCGTTGGGGTTTTCGCCGTCGTCGAATGTGGAGAAGGAAACGTCCACCTCGAAAAAATCCTCCATGGAATGCTCCTGGGCGTTCAGCCAGTTCTGCAGATGGGGCGCAGGCGCCGACGCAGTTGTGCTCCCCGAACGGAGCCGGTAAAGATCCTGGCCGGGAGCGAGGTTGGTTGTTACCGTCAGCAATAGCAGGGCCAAAGAGATGGCCAGGTGGTTTTTCAGGGGTTTCATGGGCCGTGGTTTTGGGGTTTTGAAGATATTATTTGATAGATACTGCGGCACATAAAGGCGCCAACGGCCCTGGTGCCATTCCTCAAATTGTTATTTAATAGAAAATATCACGCTCACTTCCTCAGCCACTTCAAACGTTCCCGAATTTTTCCGGCCGTACAAGTCCATGGTGCTTTCCTCCCAACGGCCCCGGTTGGTTTCTTCCCCGGCGTAACGGTCGACGACTTTCAGCACCTTTCCCAGCCTGGCGCCGGCAACCGCCAGCATCGCCTCGGCCGTCTCGCGGGCATTTTTTACGGCCTCGACTTTAAGCCTGTTCTGTATGGCATCCAGGCCGGAGTAATCCAATGCCTGGATACGCCCGATGAAGAAGGGGTACTGCCTGAGCTCTGCGGTCAAAAACTGCAGCGACTCCAGGCTGGACAACCGGACCAGGATACTGTTGTCTTCGTCGGAATGGAATTCAAAAGGGTTGATGGAATAGTCGTTGGTTTCGATCAGCTCGGCTTGCATTTCCGGCCTGGAGAGAATGCCGGCGAGGACTTCCCGGGCATAAGGCAGGGAAAAATTTCCGGAAACTCTGGCAGCGGCGGGGGCCTCTACTTCACAGTCAATATCTGCCGGAACGGCTGTGGTGGTGTCGGGTTGCACGTACGGATCCTCGTTCAGTATGGCAATCTGGTATACGATCTGGTCGGCAGTAAGGATTGCGGACGCCCTTCCGGTTATTTCGATTTCCCGGCCTTTTGTCCTGATCTGGCTAAAAACAGAGGTAATGCAAAGGGCTGCGGCCAGGAGGGTGCAGATTGTGGTTTTCATGGCTTGGGGTTTTGCCGGCTTGTTTGCGTTTAGTGCTTTGGAAGCAGGGATCGTTGGCGGCAAACAAGCTGCGGGGGTTTCAGATAATGCTGTTTAAATTATATGTTATATATAAACGGGCCAACAATGTCCGATAGTGTAGTTTCCTGTTTAATAATCCCCTTGCCGCCCAAAAAGTTACGTTCAAAACATGAATTTTTTACTCACTCCTGCTTGCAAATCACCGGCAGCACGCCATCGTACCAGTCGATAAAGGAAATGCGGCGGGCCCGGGCCAAATCCTCGCAGGCCTCCCCGAAGCGGTTCATATCCAGGTAGGCCTGCCCGCGCATGATGAGGTAGTTGGCGTTGTCCGGGAACAGGGCGACCGCCTGGGAGAGCTTCTCCAGGCCGGCTTCTTTTTCGCCGCTGTCGAACAGCTCGGCGCCTTCCTGGGCCAGTTGGTTGGCCTGCTGGTATTGTTCGACGCGCTGCCGGCAGCCGGCGGCCGAGGGGAAGAAAGGCAGGTTGATGTCATAGGCGGCCGTCACCGGGCGGCCTTCGAAGGTGGCTGGTTCCCATTTGCCGTAGGTGGATGTGGCCAGGCTGATGGCCTCGTACCAGAAGTCGAAGTCCAGTCCGCTGTAGTCGATGAGGTCCAGGATGCGCACGTCGCCGTCGGGGCGGACGATGATCTGCAGCTCGATGCGGCCCATCCGGCAGGAGTCGTTGCCGGAAGGAGGATATTCCAGGTTTTCGGTGAGATAGGCCTGCAGGGCCTCCTCTCCGCCTTTGAATTCCAGGGGTTTTTCAAATTGGGTATAGACGGTATCCCGCCCGAGGACCGTGAAGGGCGGCACTTCTTCCAGTTTGAACCTGATGGGCAGGGTGAAACGGGAGCGCACGGCCTTCCCGTTGTTCATGCCCGGCACCCATTTCACGCCGGCCTCCTGGATGCCTTCCACCACGCGCAGCACTTCCAGCCCGCAGCCCCCGCCGATGTCCTTGACGATCCTGAAGTTGCTCAGGCTGCCATCCTTTTCCACGACGAAGTTGACCACCACCGTCCCCTCGTTGTTGTTCTGCCGGGCTTCCAACGGATAGTTGATGTTTTGATACATCACCGACAGGAGGGCCTGCTGGGCACATTGGTTCTTCACCTGAAGGGTGGTATCCAGGTCTTCGCAGGCCGGGAAGCGGGGCATAACCTCTACCGCTTCGTAAATGGTGGTATCGGAATCAGCCGTTGCCGCGCCTTCTTGGGCGGACAGGAAGGGAAAAGCAGATAGGAGAAGGCAGATGGAAAGTACAAGAGTTCTCATGGATCGTTGTTGGTTGTTGGCTGTCCGTTGTCTGTTTTCTGTTGTCAGGACACGGACAACAAACAAACCAGCAACGGACAACTCGTTTAATGCCGCGAAACTAAGGAAAATTTCACTGCCCTACGGCCTATTTTCCCCTTTCTCATCCATCCACTTCCGGAGCGTCTTCAGCAAGCGTTCCCGGTCCGCTTCGCTCATATTTTTGATACGGGCGTTGGTATGGTCTTTGCCGGGCATGACGAACCACAGGGCGTCCACCTTGCCGGAGGGCGGCACGCCGGTGGCCGACCAGGTGTCGATCCCGCCGTTGATGTAGATCATCTGGTTTGCCCTGGCTTGCGTCCAATCGTATACTTTTTTTACCAGGCCGGGCTCGAATGTCAGGGGTGCCTTGCCGGGCATGAAGACGGCGCTGGGCTCGCCGGAGAGTGTTTTGAGCAGGCCCTGGAAACCATCGGTCTCATAGCCGTAGTAGCCCATTTCGGTGCCGGCCTGCCAGTAGTGGGAGGCATAGGCTGTCATCGACTCGTCGTTGAACAGGGACAGGCCGGTGACCGCCATAAAGTGTTCGAGCACGTCATCCAGCGGGGCCTTTTCGGCGTCCGGGATTTCCGCGCAGGTGGCCGCTCCGACCTGCCAGAAAGAAAACGGATATTCCAGCACGCCATACTCGAAGGCCTGCTCCAGGCTGAGATAGGTGAACTGATAATTGGCGCCTTCAGCGTACCACTTCAGGCGGGGCAGGACTTCTTCCCGGTCTTTCAGCAACCGGAACTGCACTTCCCGGATGGCCTCCCGGCAGGCGTCCGAACCGATGGTGTCGAGGAAGGCGTAGATGCGCTTATCCTTGATCTCCAGGTTGAGCGGCGCCACGTAGGGCACGGAGGCCGCCACGTCATCCGGATAGAAATAGCGGTAGAAGATGGTGGTCTGCCCGCCCTTGCTGATGCCGGTGCTCACCCAGGGCTGAGCGTAAATCTGCCCGAGCAGTTCCCGGATGCGGTGCAGGTCGGCGGTAGCTTGCCGGAGGTTGAGGTATTGGTAGTCCGGATTGTCGGGGATGGACGTGCCGAAATAGCGGTGTTCCACATCCAGTTGGTTGGCATCCAGGTAATCGGTAAGTTCGTACAACCGGTTGGAAGGGCGGTGGTATCCTTCGGTGGCCATCACCATGGGGGCGTCGAAGCTGCGGTGCGACAGGTATGCCCGCTGGTAGAAATACCCCCTGGAAGCATCTTCATGGTCGATGGGCTGGCGAATATGCAGCTCATAAGCCGCCGCGAAACCGTCGGGCGTTTCGATCTGTTTGAAGATGACATCCGGCAGGTTGAAGAGCTTCATCTCCAGAGCGGCGGGCTGTGCCGACAGCCATGCCGGCGCCAGGAAGAGCAATAAAAACAAGGATCGGCAGATGGTATGCATAGCTTATATTTTGGTTAGGTTTGTAATATGGTACACGTAGCCACGAAGACACACAACCCCGGCAACCGTTGTCCAACATCAGAAGGATAGCCCAGTCCCGAATATAGCGACTTATTCCCAAAACTCACATCTCCGCTGCTACCCGTTCCACTTCCTTCCACACCCGCCAGACGTTTTTATAACACATCTTCCCGATATCCTCGTCGGAGTAGCCTCTTTTCAGCAACTCATAGATAAGGTTGGGATACTGGGAGACATCTTTCAGGCCGGTGGGCAGGCTATCCCCTACCCCATCGAAGTCGGAGCCGAAGCCGACGTGGTTCACGCCCGCCAGTTGAACGACGTGGTCGATATGGTCGGCCACCGTTTGCACATCGGCGTAGAGGGTGGGATGGTCTTTGACGAACTGCCGGACGATGGGCTGAGCGTCGGAGTCGGAATACTTCATGCCTTCTTTTTCCAGCAGCGCGTTCAGTTCCGCGCGCATCTCGTCGTTCCGCTTGCTCATGGCCCCGTCCAGGAAATCGGTACCGAAGTTGATCTGGATGACGCCGCCGTTCTCACCCATGCGTTTGATCATCTCGTCGTTCATGTTGCGCTCGAAGCCGGGAGTGTATTTCCGGCAGGAGGAATGCGAAGCGATGCAGGGCGCCCGGGTAAGCTCCATGACCTGCCAGAAGGCACTGTCGGAAATATGGGAAATATCGACCATGATGCCTGTCCGGTTCATTTCCAGGACGGCTTCCCGCCCGAAGGGGCTCAGGCCGTTCCAGGTGTGGGTGGTGTCGTAGGAGGAATCGCAGATGTGGTTGTCCTTGCTGTGGGTCAGCGTGATATAGCGGATACCGCGCCGGTGGAAGTAGGCCACGTTGCGGAGGTCGCCCTCGATGGGGGCGCCGTTCTCCATGCCCATGGGCAGGGAGATCAGCCCTTTTTTGAAGTTGGCTTCTACTTCAGCCGGGGAGTTGGCCAGCGCAAATTTGTCGGGATGCGCCCCGGCAATGCTGCGCACCATGTCGATCAGGGAGTCGGCCAGCAGCTTTGCCCGGCCGTCCTGATAGGAAGCCGGGATGAAGATGGACATAAAGGGGGCGTCGAGGCCGCCCTTTTTGGCGCGCACATAGTCGAAATCCCCTTCGTCCGTTTCGACGGGGATGCCGATGTACTGGCGTTCCAGGCGGAAGTTCTGCACCCGCAGGCGGTAAGGCAGGTCGACATGGCCGTCGGTGATGATGTACTGATGGGCTAATTGCTCAGCCTTCTGCCGCAGCTGTTCTTCTTCCGTCAGGGGCGCCATTTTGCGGTTGCAGTTGAAAACAAGAACGGACAGTGCAACAAATCCAAGTAAGCGGTACATAGGGGAATGTTTTTTTCTCAAAGCAAGCCGGGACTCCCAAAAGTAAGCAATCCTTTCCGGCTGTGGTAATCATTTTTCAATCCTGGCGTTTCCGCTCCCGCCACATTCAGGAGGAGTTATTTGCCATAATTCTGCATGTTGCCAAATTTAGTTATACTGGCGAACGCGTGGTTTTGCCAGGAACAAAACCAGCGATGCCAGTATATACTGACCCGGCGGGTTTTGTAGTCGACAAAACCTGCCGTGCGTCAGTATAACATTGCAATCATCATACTGACTCACGGCGGGTTTTGCCGGTTACAAGATCCACCGAGCCGGTATACCTCCAAAACACTCAACCAGACAACCATGCAACAACCAAAAACAGCCCTCATCACCGGCGGCAACGACGGCATTGGCAAAGCGACGGCAACGGAACTCGCCCGGCGGGGCATGCGGGTAATCATCGCCTGCCGCAGTGAAGAGAAAGCCCGGCAGGCCATCAGTGAGATCCAACCAGAAAGCGGTAGTGGGCAGGCCGCTTTCCTGCCCTGCGACCTGGCCAGCTTTGGCAGCATCCGGGAGGCCGCCCGCTTGTATCAGGCCCGGTACGGCCCGCTCGACGTCCTGATCAACAACGCCGGTATTTTCACCAGCCAGTTGGAGTACACCCGGGAAGGCTTCGAGCTGCAGTTCGGCGTCAACCACCTGGGGCATTTCCTGCTCACCCACCTGCTGATGGATTCGCTGAAACAAGCCGGCGCCCCGAGAGTAATCAACGTCTCTTCCATCGCCTACCTGCGCGGGCGGATCGACTTTGGCAACCTGCGCGGAGAAAAGGGCCCCGGGCAGTACGAGGGGATGAAAGCCTACGCCCAGAGCAAGCTGGCCAACGTGCTGTTTACCCGCGAGCTGGCCCGCCGCCATCCGAAGATCAACGCTTATGCCCTCCATCCCGGGCCGGTGCGCACCCGAATCGGCAACAAACATTCCAGTTGGCTTACCTCCCTGGGCTGGCATTTGCTGAAAATATTCATGGTATCCCCGGAAAAAGGAGCGAAAACCTCGATTTATCTGGCCACCTCGCCGGAAGCAAAGAGCGCCGGCGGGCAGTTTTTTGACGACAAGCAGCGGCAGCGGACGCTTTCGGAGGCGGGGAGGGATGAGGGCCTGGCGAAGAGGTTGTGGGAGGCGAGTGAGGAGATGGTGGAATCAAGCCGTTGGTAAAAGTAAGATAAAACGATATGCAGCCTCTTACTGCCCGTTCCCGTTTTTGCTTTTATCCAACCTATCCCTAACTTCGAGAACCTCCTCCAATGATAAGGGCAATATATCAGCTACCTGCTCGGGGCTAAATCCTTTGCTAAGCATGGATATCGCAGCAACTCCCAGCCCTTCTTTATGTCCTTTCTCCATGCCTTTTTCCTCGGCTTTCTCCCAGAGTTCAAAAATGGATTCACTCCAGCTTAAATCCCAGTTGAGTTCTCGCCCCTGTTCCTTTGCCTCGAAACAGGCATCGACAAATTCTTCTATAGCCTTCAATTCGCCTTCTCTTCCTTCCTTTTTTAATTCTTCCAGAATTATTTCTTCTATGCCCATTGGTAGTCCTTTTTTAGTTATACTGGCGAACGCGTGGTTTTGTCAGGAGCAAAACCAGCGATGCCAGTATATACTGACCCGGCGGGTTTTGTAGCCGACAAAACCTGCAGTGCGTCAGTATATTAAATCCAATTGTCTTTCAAAAATACTGGAAAATGTGCTCTCTTCAAAGCTAACATAATATCGAATGAATTCTATCACCTTGCGCGTTTTTTCTTTGGCGTAACCCCCTGCGATTAATTTCCGCATGAGCGTAACCTTCGATTGAAACAAATCTTGATCCGTACCTTTTCCGGAAGCTAAGCGACGTGAGATTAATAAGTGTCGTGTTTCGATAGGCGAGTGATTTTTTCTTTAGCCAAGGCGAGGGTCGGTGACGAACCGAAGGTTGTCACGATGATGACTGTAAACGTCATTCATTCCCGACCT
>JAGFJD010000031.1 GCA_024102975.1 Phaeodactylibacter sp.
GAAGGCCAGGCCTGCAACCTGGATGACCCGGATTGCCTGATGTGTGGGTCGTGATGGTTGCCCGTCCTCGTTTCCTCGTCCGGGTAAAATTGGTTGATTGGGTTGATTGGGTTGATTGGGTTGATTGGGTTGATTGGGTTGACTCAATCAACTGAATAAACTCAATCAACCCATTCAACTACCCAACCGGCTTTTCTCTCTCTTATATATTAACTTGCTGAACCTAGTGGCGAGCAGCTCCGGCAGCTCGCCCTTTTTTCATTTCCGGACAGGCTGCTTTCAGGCGGCCCCTAATAAAGGAAAAAGGAAGCAAACCCGCCCAGCCCGTGGAATAATCCGCGTTGCGTATGCCACGGCCCCGCCCTGGCCACTCACATAATTATCTGATTTTTTATATTCTTTTTTTGCCCATAAATTTTATCGCCTTATCTTAGATGCAATTTTAATCTCCTCAGACAAACCGGGAACAGGAACCGCCTGGTTTTCGAGGGCGCATTTCGGTTGGTGTTTCCCCAGTTTACATCATACCAAAAAAATAGTCCGCCTACCCCCCTGACTCAATCCAAGCCTTAACGAAGAACCGTTTGTCCTGTATACGGGCAAGGGCTGCCATTTCCGAACCACTTCTGAGGGGAACCTGTAGGGAAGTAATATGGAGAGGAGGCTGCCCGTCGGAGAAAAAAGCTAACATACTTGCAAGCGACCACGTAAACTACTGCTTGATGAGGCTACACACGCTATGTATATTCTTGCTAATGGGGCCATTCGTACTGCTGGCGCAGCCGAAGTGGGAGGCGGGTTTTATCGTAGGCGGCGCCGGGTATCTGGGGGAACTCACTCCTGGCTGGCATCCGCAGTGGGAAGAGGTAAAGGGGAGTTACGGGCTGTTGTTGCGCCATCACATTACGCCGGAGTGGGCGTTGCGGCTCAACTTCACTTATGCTGAACTTTCCGGCGATGACCGCCATTTTTCCGATAAGGGCTTTGACGCCCGTAACTTCCGTTTCAGCAGCCAGGCCGGGCAGGCCAGCCTGCTCGTAGAATGGGAACCTTTTGGCAGGCGCCGGTTTCCGGACACTTCGTACTTTCGCGGCCTGGCCTTCTCGCCGTATTGCTATACCGGGGCCGGCATCGCCTATTTCGAAGCCAGCCCTGACTTTTCGCGGACCGGCCTGGACAAGCTCGGGCCCTCCATAGAGAAAGACCGGCAGGAGCCCTACCCGCAAACCCGGTTTGCGGCGCCTTTCGGCATAGGCATCAAGCTAGACCTGGCGCCGGGCCTCGTCCTGGGCCTGGAGGCTTCGGCCACTACCGCCTTTACGGATTATCTCGACGGCATCAGCCATTCGGGAAAACCCGGCACCAATGATTGGTATGCTTTTGCCGGGGCTACCCTTTCCATCCGCTTCTTTCCCAAAGACACCGACCGCGACGGCATCGCCGATAAAGAGGATGCCTGCCCCCAGGTGGAAGGGCGTTTCTCGGCCCGGGGTTGCCCCGATGAGGACGGGGACGGGGTGGAGGACCTCGAAGATATCTGCCCGTCGGAGGCCGGCCCGCGCAAGCTTAACGGCTGCCCCGATACCGACCAGGACGGCGTGGCCGACCGCGAAGACCGCTGCCCGCTCATTCCCGGCACGCTGTCTACTATGGGCTGCCCCGACCGGGATGAAGACGGCCTGGCCGACCTGGATGACGAATGCCCGAAACTGCCCGGGCCCAGGGGCCGCCGCGGCTGCCCCGTACTGGATTCTGACGCCGATGGAGAGCTGGATGACGAGCCGGAGGTTTGTATGCCGGGCGCCGGCGCCGCCTTGCTGAAACAGCTGGACGAGTCCGTGCAGCCGGCCTTTACCCTGCTTCGCCTTTATCGGCCGTTCATCCTGCCCGAGCCCGTGCCTCAGGCGCCGGAAAAAGAGGCAAAAACGGATACTTCCGGCTTTTTCGATTAGGCCTGTCCCGCCAGGTTGTCGCTTCAAATTTATTTCAGTTCCAATATTTTTTTGAACTTTAGCGCGTTGAGTATGCCGGGGCTGGCGCTTCCCGCCTGCCTATAGGATCAAAATGTATAAACTTTCAAACCATACCAATGACCAACAGAAGAAAATTTATCGCTCAGGCTATTCTTGGCGGGCTGGGCCTGTCCGTCGGCCAACAGGGGAAGGCTGCTTCCCGCTGGCCGATATCGGGCCTGGCTTCAGAACCGGCCGTCATATCGACCTGGAACAACGTCGCCGCCAATAGAAAGGCATGGAAGGTACTCAAAAAGGGCGGGCGGGCGCTGGATGCCGTAGAGCAGGGCGTCCGCGTAGCGGAAGCCAACCCCGAAGATATGTCGGTGGGTTACGGTGGCCGCCCGGACCGGGACGGGAAAGTGACCCTCGACGCCTGCATTATGGACGAGGAAGGGAATTGCGGCTCCGTCTGTTTTCTGCAAGACATTAAACACCCCATCTCCGTGGCTCGCCTGGTCATGGAAAAAACGCCTCACGTGATGCTCGCCGGGGAGGGCGCCCTGCAGTTTGCCCTGGAAAATGGCTTCGAGCGGGAAAACCTTCTGACGGAAGACGCCAGAAAGAGCTGGGAAGAATGGAAAAAGGAGTCGCATTATCAACCCGTTATCAATATCGAGAACCACGATACCATCGGCATGCTGGCCATCGGGCAGGACGGCAACCTCTCCGGCGCCTGCACCACGAGCGGAGCGGCATTTAAAATGCACGGCAGGGTAGGGGATTCCCCCATCATCGGCGCCGGCCTGTACGTCGACAACGAGGTCGGCGGGGCGGTGGCCACCGGGTTGGGCGAGGCCGTCATCAAAACGGCAGGTTCTTTCCTCGTTGTGGAACTGATGCGCCAGGGAATGAGCCCCCAGGCCGCCTGTGAGGAGGCCGTTCGCCGTATTACCCGCAAACAAAAAGGGTACGAGGATTTCCAGGTTGCCTTTCTCGCCATCAACCGGGAAGGGAAGGCCGGCGCCTATTCCATACACAAAGGCTTCATGTACGCGCTGAGCCGGCAAGGCGGGCATGAAGTGGTTGACGCCGGCCATTTTATATAGGGCGGAGGCGAAAAATTTAACATTTTGCGGTAAGACGGCTTCGCAGATGGTATTTTACCCTGGGTTTTCAAAGGTAATTTGATGATAGCAAAACATTTACGAATCCCGTTGTTTTTTAATACATAGGCTTTTCCCGCCCCTTATAACCCTTTGAACGCCTGGCGTTTCAAAATTAATCATAGATAAAATACCCTAATCTGAAACCAAAGTCCTAAATTTGGATTCGCTTTGAGAAACCATGCCCGGCAAGCCGCTTCAGGATGGGCCGGACAGATGCGGAACGGCAGTAATAACGGGAGGATTCGCCAGCCTTAACCAAAGGCGGGTACGCTTTTGCCACCACCCGTTATCCGGCGCCGTTTTCGCCTGCCGGGCAGCCTAATACGCTTTGAGAGGTACCCACTTTACAACCAAATGTTCTTCAGCTGCTCAATTGGCGGCAGGTTTTTGACGTTAGGGGTACCCTTTTATAGATTTAAATATTTATAATAAGTTTAATTTCTATAAAATCAGGGAATACTATTTCCCGGGATCTAAATTTTGCTAACTTTGCCCATCTCAAAAACTTGTCCCATGACTCGATTCTGCTTGCTCCCGTTTTTGCTATTGGCAGGCTTCTGCCTACAGGCACAACAACTTTCCCTTTTTACTCAATATCGTGAAAATATAGGGCTTCTCAACCCCGCCGCTGTGGAGAGCGACTTTCTTGCCTTCGGGCAGAACATCACCTTCGGCGCCAACTACCGCGCCCAGTGGGCCGGATTGGAAAACGCCCCCAGCACGCAGACGGTGCGCGGCTCCTATCTTTATGCGGACGGTTCCGGCGTCAGCCTCATGGCGGGCGGCCACCTGATGAACGACCAGACCGGCCCCACCGGCTTTACCGGCCTGTACGGCAGGATCGCCGGCATCGTGTCGGCCAACCCCGAAGAGGGAGGACTGGTCGTCGGCCTCAGTGCCGGAGCGGTCAATTTCCGCATCAGGACCTCCGAGATCCGCTTCCGCGACCAGGACGACCCGGTGGCCACTTCCGATGAATCTCAGTTCTTCCCCGATGTCGGCGTCGGTATTTTCTACTACCAGATGGTCGGCCGCAATGACGATTTCTTCTACGCCGGCGTCTCCGTACCTCAGGTTATCGGGCTGGACCTCACCATTCAGAACGAACAGGGCGAGTACGTCACCCAGCGCGTCCAGCACTTTTACGGCATGCTCGGCTTCTACAAGTTTTTTGACAACAACAGCTTTCTGGAGCCCTCCGTATGGGTGAAATACGCTCAGGGCGCCCCGGTAAATGCCGATTTTAACCTCCGCTACTACCTGCCGGTCAACTTCTGGGTGGGCGCAGGCGGTTCCACGGCGGGCACCGTTCACCTCGAAACGGGTATCCTGCTCGGCGATACCGCCGGCTTCGACAGAACATTTAAGGTGGGATACGGCTTCGGCTATTCTTTCAGCTCTATCGGCCCAACCGCCGGAACAACACATGAGATCAACCTGGCCTACTCTTTGTTCCGCTAAACGGAGGCCAATCATTCACTCCCCGTCCTCTCCCGACAATTGCCGGGATCGGCCGGGTAAAATTCACTCATTTACCGGGATAAGACGATCCTGAAAACTGGCTTAGTCCCATGAAAAACAAGGTCATACCTCCCAAACTCATAATTTCAATGAAGAAGATATTAGCAACGCTGGTTGTCGGGCTGGCTTTGTCAACAGCCGCCTTTGCGCAACCTACGATCAACATCGTTCCGCCCGAGGGCGACCCCCCGTGTACCGGCGATGAGATCTGTATGGACATCGTAGTGGCCAACTTTACCGACATCCTGTCCACCCGTTTTTTTATACAGTGGGATTCCACCGTCCTGGACTTCAACTCTGTCGGCGCTTATAACTTGCCCAATATGGGGTCGGGCAACTTTACCCAGGTGAACAACAGCCGGCTGCTGGTCGACTGGGAAGCCATGCCCGGCATTGATTGCAACAACCCTACGGCAAACGGGGTGACCATTGGCGACGGGACCATCATTTTCCAGGTCTGTTTTAGCGTTCTGGGAAGTTATGGCAACGCCACCCAGGTCATCATTCCGGCTACCGCTACACCGATTACGCCAGACATTAAACGGAAAGGCGCCGGCTGCACCAACATCGGCATCGAAGATGCGGAGGTCGACACCGCTCTGGTCTCCAACTGCGTGCGCCCTTTCATTATTGACATATCCGATGAACAGGGTAATGAGGGCGACCTGGTCTGTATTGACTTCCGGGTCTTCGGTATGGATGCCCTCACCGGTTTTCAGTTCCCCATCGTCTGGGACCCCACCAAGGCGGATTTTGAGAATATCGTCATTTCCCAGAACCTGCCCAACCTGGCGCTGAGCAGCTTCGGCGTCCCGGGCCAGGCGGCCGGGGTGCAACCCGGCAGCGTTACGATATCCTGGAACGCCCCGGTGCCACAGAACGGAATCTCCCTGCCGGATTCTACCGTCATCTTCCAGTTGTGCCTCCGCCTAAAGCCCGGTTCCTGTAATACGGCATTCCCTGTGGAAATCGGCGCCCAGCAACCCGGCCAGCCTTCCTTCCGGCCGGAGGCCTCCAATGACTTCCAAAATGGTTTCAATGACATCGCCGTAGGGCAGTATGCCGGCGAAGTCACCGTCGGCCCCTGCAACCCGACCGGCGTGCAGCTCGTTGCCGACTGCGGCCCGGCCGTTGACGTCAACAGCCAGGTCTGCGTGCCGGTGCTGGCCGGGGGTAACTTCCAGAACGTCACCGACCTGAGATTCCTCATCGAGTGGAACCCCAATATCCTGTCCTTTACCGGCACTCAGAACGAAGGGCTGCCCGGAGGCGTCAACTTCATCACTGCCAACACCGGCAACGGCATCCTCGCCATGGCCTGGGACGGCAACGCCACCAACCGCAACAACGGCGACGTCCTCTTCGAAGTTTGCTTCGATGTGGTCGGCCTGGGCGGCAACAGCCCCTTTACCCTGATCAATAACGAAGACGACATCGCCCAGGTCAACAACGGCCCCAATATCGGCATCAACCCCTCCAACTGCGAGGTGGTGGTCAACCAGCCGCTCGGGGTGATCATGGAGATCACAGACGACCTGCAGGGCCGCCCCGGCGATACCCTCTGCTTTGACTTCAACGTCCTCAACTTTACGGAAGTGGAGTCCATGCAGTTCTCCCTGGTCTGGGAGCCCAATGACCTGGAGTTCATTCTGGCCGGAGGTGTTCAGAACCTGACGCTCCCCGGCGCTACAGTCGGCAACTTCGGCCTGCTGAGCACCGGCGCCGGCCAGATCACCTTCAACTGGACAGCCCAGTCGCCGGTGACCCTTCCTGACGGAGAACAGATATTTACCCTCTGCTTCCGGGTGGCCGACGGCGCCACGCCGGGCATCTGCGACCTGATGCAGATCGCCGACGTTCCCATAGAGGCCGAGGTGATCACTTCCAATTCCAACGGCGAAAACATCGGCCTGACCGACACCGACAGCCGCTATTGCATCCTCAGCCCGGAAGGCTTCTATATGGAGATCGGCAGCGTCATCGGCGAGATCGGCGATACGGTTTGCATTCCGGTCAAGGTGTCGGAATTTGACGGCATCACCGGCAGTGACTTTACCGTCAACTGGAGCCCGGGCTCCCTGGGCCTCTCCGATATCGTGGATGAGGGCGTTATTCCGGGCCTGAACATTAACCTGAGCGGGCAGCCGGTCGGTAGCGTCGATTTTGACTTCAGCGTTCCCGCCGGCCTGACACTGGCCGACAGCACGGTGATATTCGAATTGTGTTTCGAGCTGCTGGGCCCGCCCGACAGCTGCTACGCCATAACGGTCAATGATACGCCTCCGCCCACCGTTACCACCCTCAACGGCAGCGGCAGCCTGCTGGACAGCCCCGGCGAGGCCTGTATCAAAGACCGCCTCTTCATCGTAGAGACGATCATCAACCCGGAAACCTGCCCGGGCGTCGGCGACGGCTCGGCTAAGGTGGTGGTTGAAGGCGGCAGAGGCCCCTACATCTACAGCTGGCAGACCCAACCGCCGCAGTTCGTGGATTCCGTCCGTTTCCTTTCCGAAGGTTTTGTGGTAGTTACCATCCTCGACCAGTCGGCCCCTCCGCTGAAGATCACCGACACCCTGTATATTCCCGCCCTGGGCGCTGACCTTCTCGCCAACGCCGGGCCGGACAAGATATCCAGCTGCGACCCACCCTGCACCTTTGTCAGCCCGCAGGCCAGCCAGGGCGCCAATATCATGTACACCTGGACGGCCAGCCAGGGCGGCCAGGTCTGCAGCAACCCCAACGACCGCGTGCTCCTGGGCCGCGGGCCGGGCCGGTTCGTCCTCGAAGTAAAAGACATCAATACCGGTTGCGCCGTCACCGATGAGGTGATGCTGCTGCCGCCCGTCCTGCCCAATGCGGAGGCCGGCGACTCGCCCAGCCTCACCTGTGTGCGCGACGAGGTGACGCTCGACGCCTCCGGCTCAACCCGGGGCGATACGATCCTGTATACCTGGAGGGGCCCGATGAACAACATCATCGCCGGGCCTTCCAATGCGGCCATCACCGCTACCGGGCAGGATACCGGCTTCTACTACCTGGAAGTGGAGATCGCTACTACCGGTTGTCTTGCCATTGACTCCGTGGAGGTCGTTCGGGATACCGTTGCTCCGATAGCCGTGGCCAGCCCGGGCACCGACACCACCTTCCTGGGCTGCAACGAGATGGCCACGCTGGCGGGTTTCGCCGGTGATATCACCAACGCCTTAAGCTACGCTTGGGTGGACAGCAACGGCGATACCCTCACCACGGATTCCGTTTACATGACCAACCAGGTCGGTAGCTATACCTTCCAGGTGCTGAATGAAGAGAACGGCTGTTTCAACTCAGATAATACCGTAGTAGTCACCGATTCGGCGGTGGCGGTAGTCAATATTGAAGGCGGGCCTTCCACCGACTTCACCTGTAACGGCCAGAATGTAACCCTGAGAGGGGTGGTTACCAATATCACTCCCGATGCGTTCACTTTCGAATGGGTGCCCTCAAACGGAGCCGTCATTGAGCCGGGCACCGAAACCAGCCTGACGCCCGAGGTCACGGCTCCCGGTACGGTCGAGCTGGTGGTCACCAGCGACCTGAACGGCTGCGTCTCTTCGGCATCCGTAGAAGTCGGGGTGAATAATGACCCGCCGGCCATCAGCGTGAGCCCTCCTGATACATTGGACTGTGTTCAGGAGTCCATCACCCTGGATGCTTCCGGATCTGCCCAGAACGGCGCCTACCGGTATGAGTGGCGCCACGTTAACCTCAATGTGCAGGTCAGCGCCGGGCTTACCGCCGAGACGGCGCTGGAAGGCACTTATATTTTCTCTATACTGGATACCATCTCCGGCTGCGCCGCCGCCGATACGGTGGTGGTCGTCCGCGATACCCTGCCGCCTTCTTTCTCTACTGGTATTCCGGAAGACCTGACCTGCCTGAATGAGACGACGCAGGTGAGCACTTTCGTCGACCTGCCCTCTGGCACTTATTCCATCCAGTGGACGGCGACAGACGGCGGCAATATCGTGAGCGGCGCCACCGATACCGTTACCGTATTTGATGCCGCCGGCACGTATGTGCTGGAAGTAACGGACAACCTCAGCGGATGTTCCGGAACTGTAGAGCGCACCGTGGAATCCTTCCAGGATTACCCCGACGCCATAATTTCCAACGGCAGCCTTCAGATCACCTGTGTGAATGAACTGGACACCCTCGATGCCCGGGCTTCCACTCAGAACGATTCCATCATTACAGTGACCTATCAGTGGAATGCCATAGAGGGCTCCCTTGCCGGCGATCCTACCCGCAACTTCCTGCCGGTTACCGGGGCGGGGGTCTATGAGTTCGTCGTCACCAATGTAAATTCCCAGTGTGTGTCCAGAGATACCGCGGTTGTTTCAGAGAACCGGGAGGAGCCGGTTGCCGACGCCGGCACTCCCCTGAGCCTGGCGTGCATCAATACCGAGGGCGTGCTCGATGGCAGTGGTTCCACGCCCCCGGGCGGCAACATCGCTTATTTCTGGATCAACGAGGAAGGCGATACCCTGGGTACGGACGTAACGCTGCCGGTGACTTTGCCGGGAGTATACTTCATTCAGGTCTTGAACACGGAAAATGGTTGTGTGAATACCGATGCCGTGGCGGTTACGGCCGAAGGAGAACCGGCACAGATCGTCTTCGGCGAACCCACCAATGCGGGCCTGCTCGACCTGGATTGTAGTATGGACACCGTGGCGGTCAGTTTCAGCATTGCCAACGATGATACGGTAGATGTCAACAACCTCATCTTTGAATGGGATGGCGATATCCTGACAACCGCCGACCCCTTTACCGTTCAGGTAATCTCGGGCGGTGTATTCACGGTGATGGCTACAGACACCACCACCGGATGTGTGGGCATGAACGAACTGGTCGTGAATGACCTGCGCGAGCTTCCCGATATTGCCGTAACCTCCTCCGGCGACATCGACTGCAGCCAGAGCATGGTGATGCTGAACGGCGAAGGCTCCGCCACCGGCGACACCATTCAGTATCAGTGGCTGGGCCCGGACGGCATGGAGATCGGAACCGGCCTGCAGGCCAATGCTACCGTCCCGGGTACTTACCAGTTCCGGGTAACCAATACCAATACGAACTGCGTGGCTTCCGACACCATAGAAGTGGCTGAGGATTTTGATCCTCCCGTCATCATATTCGATGTTACCGACACCATCTTCCAGTGCCGGGACGAATCGCTCCTGCTGATCGCTTCGGACTCGGGCCTTCCGGGTAATTTCTCCGAGATCAGCTGGTCTACTGTGGATGGAGGCGTGGTGACCCCCATCGAGAATACCCTGACGGCCAGCGTAAACGGCCCCGGCGCTTATCAGCTGACCCTGGTCAGCTCCGCCAACGGCTGTGACTCCACGGCGGTGATATCCATCGCCGCCGACACCCTGGCGCCCAGCATTAACGTAGCGGAACCGCCGCTGGTGGGCTGTCCCGGGCAGTCGGTTTCCCTGGATGCTTCCCAGAGTGGCAGCCCGAGTGATTTCGAAAGCATCAGCTGGGCGGTAGCCTCGGGTTCGGGCAATGTGACGCCGTCTACCGGCTCCCTGGTCGTCGATGTGGATGACGCCGGCACCTATGTAGTCACCCTCGTCAGTGAAGACAACGGCTGCGAGGCCACCCAGGAAGTCGTCGTTGAGCTCGACCCCAACGCGCCGGTGGCCACCGCAACCGCCAGCAGCCAGTTCGTGGGTTGCGGGGATGTGGTTACCCTCGACGGGTCGGCTTCCAGCCAGGGCGCGCTCTACGATTACCAGTGGATATCCCTCTCCGGTGGCACGGTGGCTCCCGACCCCGGTAATGAGTCCGTTGCCTCGGTGACTACGGCGGGTACCTATCAGCTGATCGTATTCAACATGCAAACCATGTGTTCGGACACCTCCGCCGCCATCCAACTGGCCCTGGACCCCAGCCTGGTGGCCGCCGCCGCCAGCCAGGATACGCCTGCCTGCGGCGATGAAGTCCAGGTTTCCGGCAATGCCGGCGCCCTTCCGGCAAATACTACCGGGCGCTGGTCGGCCCTGGGCGGCGCCGCCATAGCCGAGGAAGGCAGCCCCACAACCACCGTGAGCGGCCTGCTGGATGGAGAGAACATCCTGATATGGTCTCTGTCTCAGGACGAATGCCCGAATTACAGCTCGGATACCCTGTTCATCGTTCCCGAGAAAGCGCCGGAAGCAGTAGGGGACCTTCTTACTATTGACAGAGGAGAAAACAGAGCCACGATCAACGTGGCCGGTAACGACCAACTGCAGGGCGTGAGCGACTGGACGGTCGGCGTGGTGTCTAACCCCGCCCTGGGCAACGTCACGGATGAAGGAGGCGGCAGCCTCTCTTATGGGCTGACGGTTTCACTGCTGTCGCCGGCATCCGATGAGTTTACCTATGAGATCTGTAATGCCCTTTGCCCGGAACTCTGTTCCGAAGCACTGGTGGAAGTCGAAATTGACCGGGATACCACCGGCAAGTTTGACATACCGAACGGCATCACGCCGAACGGCGACGGGCTCAACGACCAGTTGATCTTCGATCAGCTCTTGCTGAACCCGGAAAAGTACCCGGATAATGAACTGATCATCTTCAACCGGTGGGGCGACATCGTGTTTACGGCCCAGCCCTATAACAACGACTGGCAGGGAACCACAGATGCCGGCGATGAACTGCCGGACGGCACCTACTACTACGTGCTGCGCCTCAACATCGGCGAAGGGGAGATCATTCGCGGAGACATCACTGTCATTAAAGCAAGACAATAGCAACTATTAACAGATCATAATCTTGAGGCCCTTCCTTCGGGAAGGGCCTTTTTTTTTTGCGTGGGCTACCCTTCTTCACGTTGTTTTTCCGGGCAAGCTTTTAAGTGGCCCGTAATCAAACCTCCATTCCTTTCTAAATCCCCCCCGGCCGCCCATGGCTCCTCAGCGAAACATGCAGGTGGTCCGCAGTACCTGTATGGCGCAGGGTGTTGAAGCCCAGCAGCCGGAAGTAAGCGGCCACAAGGGCATTCCGGAGTTTGCCCCGCCGGAGGGTGCGCAGGTCCACCGCGTGGGCGTAGCCGCTGCTCTGCCGGTAGTGCAGGGAATGGCTGTTGGCCGGTAGGCCCATCTTGCTGTAGTCCTCCGGTTGCCTGTCGGCATCTGTAACCACCAGCCCTTTATCCAGAAAGGTAAGCGTGCTCACGCCCAGCCGCAGGATGGGGTGCAGGCGGGTAAATTCCCGGCGCACCGACTCGTGCTTGGCATTGGAAGCCGACAGGTAGAACAGCCCCGGCAGGCAGTAGACGGCCACCAGGGCAAATGCCAGCCCGTAGGTGCGGCGAACATTGCCGGCCCGGCCCGTCAGCCGGCCCTGAAGGTAGTTGAGGTATAAGAAAAGGAGCGCGGCGCTCATCAACACCCCTCCCAGGATGGAGCCCCAGGCTGGCAGCGCATAGTTTTCATGCAAAAAGACGGAGCCGCGGATCAGCAGGAAAAAAGGCAGGGCGAAGAGGAATAACAGTTTGCCCAGCAGGAAGAGTAAACGTCGAAACATGGCCGGCCATTTTCAGGAAAGATAGCCTTTTTAAAAGTTGCACTGCCCGTTCTTCCTACCAAAGAGAGGGGTAAATGGACGAAGAAAGATGAATGGTAGATCGCCCTTTTCAAATCTCTGATGTCAGTATCTGATACGCCCTTGTTCCCAATCTTGAGCCTTACCTGGCATCGAATCCGCGCCAATCCGCCTGACCCGCGTTGATCTGCGTTCTGTCTACCCCTAATAACTCGTCTCATCCAGTTCCACCTTCCCCCGGAACGTCCAGAACACAAAAGCCGTGTAGCTCAGCACCAGCGGCGCCCCGATAGCGGCGAACAGCAGCATGATGCCCAGCGATTTGCTTGAAGAAGCGGCGTTGTAGATGGTAATGCTATAGGTTTTGTCAATTGTGGAAAGGATGAGCACCGGGTACAGCTCGATGGCCACCACAATGAGCAGGAGCGCCATGGTCAGGCCGGAAAAGAAAAAGGCCCGCCCGTACCGGCGTTTGGAAATCAGCCGTGGAATGTTGGCGATGCTGAGGAAGGCCAGCACCGGCACGATGAACAACCATTGTATATCCTTGAACCGGTCCGACAGGTGAGGGATGTAGATCAGGGTGTACAGCGTCAGCAGGGCGAAAGTGGTAATGAAAAAGATCATCGCCCGCCGCGCCAGGATGGTGAGTTTGGCGTACAGCCGCCCCTCGGTCTTCATAAGGAGGTACAGTGCGCCGTGAGTGGTGAACAGGGCCAGGGTAGTAAGCCCCACCAACAGCGCATAAGGGTTGAGGAATTCCACCCAGTTGCCTTCAAATTCCTGGCTCGGGCCGATCTCCATTCCCAGCAGCACGTTGCCCAGCACCACGCCCAGCAGGATGGCCAGCATGGCGCTTGAAATGCTGTAACTCACGTCCCACATCTGCCGCCACCACTTCATCTTTTCTTTGCTCCGAAACTCGATGGACACTGCCCGGAAGATCAGAAAGGCCAGGAAAAGCATGAAAGGTATATACATGCCGGAGAAAAGGGTGGCGTACAACACTGGAAAACCGGCAAACAGCGCCCCTCCACCAATGACCAACCATACCTCGTTGCCATCCCATACCGGGCCGATAGCATTGAGGGCGATGCGGCGGCTCTCCTCCTTGCGAAAGAACAGGTGCAGGGCGCCGGCCCCCAGGTCAAATCCGTCCAGGATGGCGTACCCGCTGAACAGGCCGCCGACGACCAGGAACCAGAGGGTGGGGTAGTCTATTCCGAGTATTGTGGGCATGATGCTGGTGTTTTAGTGCATGAGTGCATTGGTGTTTAAGTGTTCGATACTCATGGCTGAATATCTTCAAAACGCGTTACTTTTTCCATAGCCATAGAATTTTAGGTTTCTATAAAAGCAGTCGCAGAAATCCAGAAATTCCATAATGAAAAAGCAACTTTTTTTCTAAAAGAATCTGTTCTGTGCATAAAACTTATTGATAATCAAATTTTTAGAGAGTGTTCAGAAATGTGTGTCCGCCCGCAAGTTTTGAGACACAGAGACCACAGAGAAACACAGAGTATTCGCTTGACAGCGAATACTTTGTGTCTACTCTGTGTCGCCTGCGATTTTAGATAAAAGCACACCATTTTGAACAGTCCCAATTTTTATCTGAATACCATTCATTATTTCGATGTACCCATACACCCATGCACCCATACACCCATACACCTACCCCCCCAACGCATCCACCATTCCCTCTTGCCTATGTCGTTCTTCTATCATGCCTTCAGTTCCCGGCCCGGCCTGTATCTTCTTGTTAAGCAAGTAAAGGAACAGCGCGAACAGCAAGGTATAGATGATGGCGAAAAGGATAAGCGAGAACAACACCTGGTTGGCGGTCACGGTAGCCGAAAGGGCGTCGCTGGTGCGCAGCAGGCCGTAAACGACCCACGGCTGGCGCCCCATTTCGGCGGCGAACCAGCCCACCTGGTTGGCGATGTTGGGCAGCAGTACGGCGAAGACGAAAACCCAAAGCAGCCAACGTTTGTCGAACAGTCTGCCCCGCCACCACTGGAAGGAGGCGAAGAGCGTCAGGGCGATGAGCGCCATGCCGATGGCCACCATCAGGTGGTAGAACTGGAAGATGGCGTTCAGGGCGGTGGGGCGCTCGTCTTCCGGAAAGGAGTTGAGGCCCCTGACCGGGGTTTCGAAATCGTAGTGGAGCAGGTAGCTCAGGCCGCCCGGCGCCTTCAGCCCCGTCACTTTCTGGTTTTCTTTATCCACCCAGCCGAAGATGTAAGCGTCGGCAACGGCCAGGCTGTCGAAGTGGCCCTCCAGGGCGGCCAGCTTGGCGGGCTGGTTCACGGCGACGCCCGCCGCGCTGTGGTGGCCGGTGAGCAGTTGGGCCAGAGAGAATACCGTCGCTACGCCGAGGGCGATCTTGAACGCCTTTTTCGAAAGCTCGACATGCCGCCCTTTCAGCAGGTAGAATGCATGGACGCTGAGCACCAGGAAGGCGCCCGCCAGGAAGGCGCCGATCCATACGTGCAGGAGGCGGTCGACGCTCGACGGGTTGAAAACCATGGCCCAAAAGTCGGTGATCTCGGCGCGGGCCTTCATCCCTTCGCCTACTACGTGGAAGCCGGCGGGCGTCTGCTGCCAGGAGTTGGCCACTACGATCCATACCGCACTGAACAGAGAGCCAAAGAACACGCCTATGGTGGAAATGAAGTGCACCCGTGGGCTCACCCGGTTCCAGCCAAAAAGGAGAACGCCGAGGAAACCGCTTTCCAGGGCGAAGGCAAAGATGCCCTCCGCCGCCAGAGCGCTGCCGAAGACGTCGCCGACATAGCGGGAGTAAGTGGCCCAGTTGGTCCCGAATTCGAACTCCATCACGATGCCGGTCGCTACGCCAATGCCGAAGGTCAGGGCGAAGATCTTCGTCCAGAAGCGCGCCATCTGTTCGTACATCGGCTCCTTCGTCCTCAGGTACTGCCCCTCCATGATCACCATGATCAGGCCCAGGCCAATGCTCAGCGGTGGATAGATGTAGTGGAAAGCAATGGTGAAGGCAAATTGTATGCGCGATAGTATTTCGACGTCCATCAGTATCGGCTTTGGATGTTATGAGCCGAAATATGGGGTTTATTCGGATGACTGGCAAGGGAGCCGGGCCGGAGATTAATTATTTAGAATGACTCCAGGTTAATTTTTTTGACTTGACAAGTTTCCGGCGGGCCGCTCTGAGCAAAACTTGTCAAGTCTGGCAAAAGCGAAGGTGTAGACTTGACGAGTTTCCTGTGAGGCGCCAGGCGGAAAACTTGTCAAGTCTGTTGAAAAGGATAAATTTAACCTTTCACTCAAACCAGGTTGATATGAAATACATCCTCCCTGTTTTATTTCTGGCCTTTCTCCTTTTGCAGGCCTGCCGCCGCCTTCCGGTGGAGGCTTCCTTTTTTTGCCTTGTTAGCGCACAAAATTTTACCCGGCTGCACAGACGGGAACTTCGTCTATTCTGTGTAACTTATTATTGCGCGATCCCTTAATTTTTTTTCCGTGGCAGTTATTGATTATCTCTCCCTTTCTTCCTCTTTATCAGCTCCTCCGCGATCATTTCCCCCACCCGGTCGAGGTGGCCCTTGCCCCGGAAGTAGCTGTAGATGAAGGCCAGGCCGGCAAAGAACACCACAAAGGAAAGCGGGAAGAGCGCCAGGCTGAGCAGGGCGAGGTATTTCAGTTTCAGAAAGGCGAGGAGGTAGTATCCGCCTATCCACAACGGTGAGATGGCCACGATGCGGATCACCAGCTTCTGGAAAGCCTTGAAGAGATAATTCTTGACCTCCCATTGCCCCCGCAGGCGCAGCAACTGCTCGGTGGTGAAAAACTCAGGCCCTACCGATTCGAGGTGGGCCAGTTCGTCGGAGGCATTGTCCTCGAGGTGCCTGATGATGCCGTCGATGTTGTGGATGGCCATGAACGGTACGGTTTGTTTCAGTTACAACTGTCGGCGCTGCGGTTAGGTTGTCCGTAAGCGGGTTTTTGTTACAGGGTCGCCATTCATTTTTAATAGATCCGGGTAACGGCCTTCAGACACCTCTCAAGGCCCCAATGAGAAACCACTGATCCGTTGGGTGATTTCTTTTCGCTGATACCAGTCGTTGAAAACCAATTCCAGTTCCCTCACCTGGCAAGCCCCGAAATTGGCGCTCCGGTGCTTCCGTGCCAAAGCAGAAAAGGCATCCGGTGCTTTCAGGGTTTCCGAAAAACGGACAACGGTCAGGTGGGCCGTCCGGATACGGTATCGCCTATCGATGCTGTGTTCGAGGCCGGAGCTTTTGAAGCTCTCCCGGAGTTGGTGGCGTAGCTTGTTCAAATTGCCGCTTTCGTCAAATCCCTGTACCATGATGGCGCCAGGGGATGCGGTAATGCCCCTGAAAACCAGGCGGAAGGGGGATGCCAGTTTCACAGCGTTACCGATCAGCTTTTCATATTCCTGCGCATTAATCCGATCCAGGCTAAAACCCGGGTAGCAGGAAATGATGGACAGGACGGTCAGGTGAATATCTTCTTTGGGGTAATAATACTGGCTCGGCTCGATGCAGCGGGCTTCGCGGAGGAAGCCCCGTATCTTGTTCAACACAGAAGCCGGAGGCCGGAAAAGCAAAGTCAGGCCTCTGCGGTTATCCTGTTCAGAATTGATCAGCGGGTCGGTTTCCACCTGCCCTTTGCTGATGAGCGGCCAGGACTGCCGCCACATATCTTCGTATATTTTGGAGGCCCTGCTCATGCTATAAAACTAAATCAAATCCTTTGCGCATAAAAGCCATTTGAAAGTTTGAATTCTCCCAAAATAAGCGTTATTTTCACTCTTGTAAAATAAGTGTAAAAAATACACTTATAAAAATACGAGCGAAAGGTTAAGTTTCATACATTAGTTGCCGTGGCAGTCCACAGTGAGTGCATTGCCACTTTTTTTTATCCCCTTTTCAGGAAAGCGCAACCATGGAAAAAATTCAAAAAGAGCCGGATAATCATCAAAAGCGCCTGGTGCAGGCTCCGGGCAGGATCAACCTGATCGGAGAGCATACCGACTACAACGACGGCTTTGTGTTACCGGCGGCGGTAGATAAGAAAATGACTGTTCAGCTGGAACGGAATGGCCACCCTTTCCTGTGCAGGATCACCGCCGGTGACCTTAAGGAAGAATTTGAGTTTTCCCTGCAAGGGTTTTCTCCTTTGGATAGCGGCTGGCAAAACTACGTCATGGGCGTAGTGCAGGAGTTACAGCAATTGGGCGCCGGCCTGCAGGGTTTCGATTGCCGATTTGAAGGAGACGTCCCAATAGGCAGTGGGATGAGCTCCTCGGCTGCCCTCGAATGCAGCCTGGCCTGTGGCCTGAATGAGTTGTTCGGGCTGGGCTTCAGCGAATGGCAGCTCATCAAGGCCGCTCAAATGGCGGAGCATCATTTTGTCGGAACCAAATGCGGCATCATGGACCAGTTTGCCAGCATCATGGGGAAAAAGGGCCAGGCCATGCTGTTGGACTGCCGAAGCCTCGAATATGAATATTTCCCGCTGGAATTGGGGGGCTACCAGCTGCTGCTGCTGAACACCAACGTTTCCCATTCGCTCGCCACTTCGGAGTACAATACGCGCCGGGAGGAGTGCGGACAGGGGGTTGCCATCCTGAAAAAAGAATACCCGGGCATTACCAGTTTACGAGATATAAGCCTGGAACAATTGCTGGCCGGCAAAGGCAAAATGCCGGAACACATTTACCGCCGCTGCCGCCACGTTGTTTCCGAGAACCAGCGCGTGCTGGAGGCCGCCAGAGCACTTTCAGAGGGCAAGCACAAAGCCCTCGGCCAATTGATATACCAGTCGCATTTCAGCCTGCAGCATGATTACGAAGTGAGCTGCCCGGAGCTCGATTTTCTGGTGCAGCAGGCCCTTGATAAAGATTATATTCTCGGCAGCCGGATGATGGGGGGCGGCTTCGGCGGCTGTACCATCAGCATCCTGGAAAAGAGGCAGGCAGCGCAGTTCGTAGAAGAGGTATCCTGGAAGTACAGGGAGCGTTTTGGGATTGCCCCGACGCCCATTGCCGTTTCCATCGAAGACGGCGCTAAGGTTATCGAGTAAACATTTCAAAAAAGAGACTGATGCTCAATTTTTCCAATGACCCCCACCGCCGCTACAACATCCTGTCCGGAGAGTGGGTCCTCGTGTCGCCCCACCGTACGCAGCGCCCCTGGCAGGGAAAGTCCGAAAAAGTTTCCAACGAAAAAGGCCCTTCCTATGACCCCGGTTGTTACCTGTGCCCGGGCAATACCAGAGCGGGCGGCCATCAGAACCCGGATTATGCCGACACCTTTGTTTTTACCAATGACTTCGCGGCCCTCAAACCGGACAGTGCCGATGATGGATTCGAAAAAGGGCTGTTGATCGCAAAGGGCGAGCGGGGCGTCTGCAGGGTCATCTGTTTTTCGCCGAGCCATTCGCTGACGCTCCCGGATATGAGTGTGGAGGCCATCGAAAAGGTAGTCGCCCTATGGCAAAAGGAGTACCTCGAACTCGGAAGCCTGGACTTCATCAACCACGTGCAGATCTTCGAGAACAAGGGCGCCATCATGGGCTGCAGCAACCCGCACCCGCACGGGCAGGTTTGGGCGCAAGGTTCGGTTCCGCAGGAAGTGGCGAAGAAAGGGGCCCGGCAACTGGAATATTGGCAAAAAAACGGGCGCAGCCTCCTTCAGGACTACCTGAAACAGGAGCTGGCCGAAGAAGAGCGCCTCATCTGCCAGAATGAGCACTTTGTAGCGCTGGCGCCCTTCTGGGCGGTCTGGCCCTACGAAGCGATGATCATTCCCCGGCGGCATTTTCAGCACATCGGCCAGATGACGGCAGGCGAGAAACGTTCCTTTGCGGCTATACTCAGAGAGCTGACTCAGCGGTTCGACGGGCTGTTCGAAACTTCTTTTCCGTATTCTTCCGGCATTCACCAAAGCCCCACCGATGGGCACGAGCACCCCGAATGGCATTTCCACATGGCTTTCTATCCGCCCCTGCTCCGGTCGGCCACGGTGAAGAAGTTCATGGTGGGATACGAGATGTTCGCCAACCCGCAAAGAGATATTACAGCGGAAATGGCGGCGGAGAAATTGAGGAGTATCCACATTTAAGGATTTGTCAAGTAAGTTTTGTAACGCCAAAAAAGACTTGACAAGTTTTCAACGAAGCGCCTTCCGAGAAACTTGTCAAGTCTAATGCGAAGAGCTACTCATTCGTCTGCAGCACATACTTCTCCCAGCTCTGCCGGTCTTTCTCATCGAATTTATCCACGGCATGCTGTATGCGCATAAACAGGTTGTCCTCGCCGATCTTGTCGATCAGGCCGCCCCGGACGAGGATGTCGCGCACCGGGCCTTTCACGCTGGCTATATTGAACGTTATACCCTGGGCTTTGCAGTAGTCGATGATCTCCTCCAGGGCGTGCATGCCGCTGCTGTCCAGCCCGTTGATGCTGTTGGCGTCGAGAATGAAGAGCTTTAGCTTTTTGCCCTTCCTGGCGATTTCCGCTTCGATCTTTTCCTTGAAGTAGTTGACGTTGGCGAAGTAGAGGCGGGCGTCGAAACGCATGATCAGAATGTTGTCGCGGACCTCCAGGTCGTCGAAGCGGGTAATGTTCTTGTAATGGGGCTTGTCCGGTATCTTACCCAGCACAGCAAAGTGGGGCATGGTCGTGCGGAAGATGATGATGGCGATGGAAAGGGCCACGCCGATGAGAATGCCCTGCTCGATGCCCAGGGCCAGGGTGCCGATGAAAGTGACGGCCAGCATCCAGAAGTCGGAGCGGTCGGCGTGCCACAGGTGGACGGCCTCCTTGATGTCGATCAGCCCGAAGACGGCCACCATGATGACGGAAGCCAGGATGGCGTTGGGCAGGTAGTAGAACAGCCCGGTCAGGAAGAGGAGCGTCAGCGCGATCAGCACGGCGCTGATGACGGCGGCCAGCCCGGTCCTGGCGCCTGCCTGGTCGTTGACCGCCGTACGGCTGAACCCGCCGGTAGTGGGGTACGACTGGAAAAAGCTACCGCCGATGTTGGCGATACCCAGCCCGATGAGTTCCTGGTTGGCGTCTACTTTATAGTCTTTGTGTTTGGCCTGAATGGCCTTGGCCACGGCAATGCTCTCCATAAAACTGACCAGGGCGATGGCCAGGGCGATGGGAAGCAGGGCATTGAAGTTGTCCATATTAAGGCCGGGCATAACCAAAGAAGGCAGCCCTTTGGGCACCTCTCCCACGATCTTTACCCCCTGCTCGGTGAGCCCCAGCCCCCAGACGGCAAGAATACCGAAAACCACCGCCAGCAGCGGCCCGGGTATAGCCTTGTTGATCTTTTTAACGCCCATGATCAGGGCGATGCCCAGTATGCCGATGGCGACCGTGATCAGGTTGGCCTCCCCGATGCGGGAACCGGCCTCGATCAGGATCTCATGGACGTAGTGGCTGCGTTCCAGCTTGATACCCAGCAGGTGCTTCAGCTGAGACAACCCGATGATGAGGGCCGCCGCCGAGGTGAAACCGCTGATCACCGGGTGCGACAGGAAATTGACCAGGAATCCCAGCCGGAAGGCCCCCAGTAGAAATTGTATCATGCCGACAAAAAAGGCAAGCGTAATGGCCAGCAGGATGTATGTCTCCGTACCGCCGTCCGCCATTGCGCCGATACCGGTGGCCGTCAGCAGGGAGACCATAGCCACCGGCCCGACGGCCAGTTGCCGCGACGTGCCGAAGATGGCATAGAGGATCAGCGGAATGGTGGAAGCATAAAGCCCGTAAATGGGGGGCAGCCCCGCGATCATCGCATAGGCCATGCCCTGAGGAATGAGCATTACCCCTACGGTCAACCCCGCGGCCAGGTCGCCCTTGAGGTTGTCCGGTTTATAATTGGGAAGCCACTCCAGTATAGGTAAGAATTTCTTGAACTGCATCGCTTGTGTGGTTTTTTTACTGCAAAGGTGGCCTTCCTGGGGGAAAGGTGCAGTGATGAAGGTCACAGGAGGAGGTAGGAAGCAGGGAGCAGTGTATCAGGGAGTAGTTTATCAGTGTTGCCTTGTGGGCCGGATGGTACTGATACACTGCTCCCTACCACACTGATACACTGCTCACAAAAGTTCGATCCTGTTCCTCCCCAGTTCCACTTCGCCTTCCTTTTCCAGTTGTTTGAGCAGGCGGGAGACGGCTTCGCGGGAGGCGTTCAGGTCATAGGCGATCTCCTGGTGGGTGGTATTGATGGTGCGCGATTGGTTGGCCTCGGCTTTCTTCTCCAGGTAGTCGAGCAGCCGCTCGTCCATTTTTTTGAAGGCGATGCTGTCGATGGTGCGGATGAGCTCGAGCATTCGGTTGTCGTAGGAGAGCATGACGAAGTTCTTCCAGCTGGCGTAGCGGCTCATCCATTCGTCCATATAGCGGGTGGGTATGCCAATGAGGGTGGTGTCCTCTTCGGCGACGGTCCGGATTTCGCTCTTTTTGTTCATCATGCAGCAGGTGAAGGACATGGAGCAGGTCTCTCCCGGCTGAAGGTAGTACAGAAAGAGCTCGTTGCCCTCTTCATCTTCCCGTGATACCTTGATGCTGCCCTGGATGATCAGGGGCACGATCTTGACGTAACTGCCAAAGTCCATGATCATTTCTCCTGCCCGGAACTGCATGACCTTGCCCGCCTGGGCGATCTCTTCCTGCAGGGGCCGTTCGGCGATCTGAGGGTAGTGCTTGCGCACCAGATTGAGTACTTCCTGGTTGAGGTCCTGTATGGGCATGGTTGAATGGCTGTATGGTTATATGGTTATATTGTTGACAGGCGGGGAGACAGCGTTCGAACTTCGGCATGAGCGCAGTCGAACGCCGGGCTCATGCCGAAGTCGGGGCAGAACGCGGTTTGTCGGTGAAATTTTTCACCAACTTTATTTACCGGCGAGCTGCTCCTCGATCTTTTCCAGGCGCTTTTCCAGCTGCAGCAATTTCTGCAGGATAATAATGTGGGTTTTCTTGGCGTCAATGCCCACCGGGCTGTCGTCGCTCTGAATGATCTTCGCAATGGCGTCGTACACTTCTTTTTCGACTTTGAGGCTTTCCATGGTAAAAAGTTTTGTATGGTCGCGTCACTGGCTCCCAGGGGTTCCACATCAAACATCGCACATCAAACATCGCACATCAAACATCCTCAGGCCTTCGCTTTCTCCGGATCGTATTTGAAGTTGATGTTCAACCAGATAGACCGCGCCAGGCGGAAAATGTATACGAAGAATATGGCGCAGACAGCGATCAGGGCGCCAAAAGAGGCAGCAGTGCTCCAGTCCAGCACCCAGTGCAGGAACAGCACGAACAGGATGCAGAACCATCCGGTAAAAATGTAGGAGATGAACATGGCCCCGTAGTAAAACCCGGGCTCCGGCATAAAGTCCTGGCCGCAGTGGGGGCAGGCATCCTTCATGTCGAATGGTTTGCTGAAGCTGAAGGCACCGGTGTCAAAGAGGTCTTCCTCGTGACATTTGGGGCATTTCATGCCGAAGATGCTGTAGGCTTTTGACCCTTTTTTGAAAATGCTCATGTTGATTGTGCTATTGTAGGGGGCGGTTCCCCCGATATCCATTTCTTTATTCCTTCACTCTACCCACCAGCCGCACCACTCTTGCCGGGCCGCTGTGGTAGGGCCCCTCGGAGAGGACGATTTCCGTTTCTTCCAGCAAGTGCAAATGTAAAGAGGAGAAGTCTTCCTCCAGTTCCCGGGCGCTGAAGAGCAGGTCCGCCTGTTTAGGCCCGCCGGAGGGGAGGCCCAGTTGTTGTTTGGAGAAAGCTTCCAGGATGACCATCCCGCCGGGTTTCAGGCTTTGCGCTGCCTGCCGGTGGAGCAGCCGCCGGCTTGCGGGTGGCTGGTGGGCAAAGAACAGCCCCACCAGGTCGAACGCCGATTCCGGGAAAGGGAAATTTTCGATCCCGGCCACCAGGTAATCGATCCGGGTGCCCTTCTCTTGCGCCAGGGCTTCGGCTTTCCGCTGGCCGGCCTCGCTGTAATCGAAAGCGGTGACCTGCCAGCCGAGCGTGGCGGCATAAACGGCGTTCCTGCCTTCGCCTTCCGCCGGGAACAAAGCCCGGCCGGGGCGGAGGGGACCGATTTTTTCCTTCAGGAAGGCGTTCGGCTCTTTGCCGTAGACATAAACCGCCTCGCCGTATCGTTGATCCCAGAATTCTTTCATGGTATGTCAATGCTACGCTCCGCAGGGAACGGGCGCGTAAAGGAATGTCCGTTTTTTGTTAGAATAAAAAAGTGCCGGTTCGGGCTTCTCCCACATTTACATATTACACTGGCAATTTTCCAGGCACTCAATGATGAGCGATACGTCCCGCTCCTTCAAAGAGTACATCATGCTCCGGCCCTCCCGTTTTACATTCAGAATGCCTTTCAGGCGCATATTCTGAAGGTGGTGCGAAGTGAGCGACTGTTCGCTGCCCAGCTTTTCGCAGATTTCAGAAACGGAAAGGCGGGGATATTGCTCCAGAAGGTGGATAACGCCCAGCCGAAGAGGATGCGCAACGGTCTTCAGTATAAACGCGATGCGCTCCAGCTTGTCCGCTTCTTTCTTTTTGAGTATTCCGGTATTGCTTTCCATAATGCAAAGATATGAATATATGTTCATGAAACAAAGTTTGGAGAATAAAGGTTGGGAAGGCGGTTGGGGATTGTCAGAGCCGGTATCCGGGCTGGGTTTTGGGATGAATAAAAGTGTGCAGGTATGGGCAATGTGCTGAAAAGAGGAGTTGCGCCATCGGGCCCCCGGCCGTTTTGTCCGGCCCGCAGAGGCGGCCCAGCCGTCCGGAAGTACAGCATTTAGCCCCAACCCGCAAAGCCTACCACAAAAACCACCGTTGCAGCAACCCCTGCAGGTTTTTGCGCGGCTGAATGGCCAGGGGGCGGATTGCCGTCTGGCTGCCTATGCTCGCCCAGGCGTTGTATTCGCCGGCGGGCAGGCGGCTGATATCGATGCTTATTTCATTGTCGCCTTTTCGAAGGGAGTACTGCCGGTGCAGGAACGAACGGCCCAGGCTGTCCAAAAGGTCAATGGTAAGGGTGCACGCCTGCGGGCAGTAGCAGTGCAATGTTGCTTTTTCCTGTTGCGGGTTATCCAGGGATAATTTGCCGATTTTTGCCTCTGTCATTTTTTAGTTGTAAAAGCGTTTGTGTGTAGTTGCTTGCAGGTTGTAAAAGGCAGTAATAACAGGGCTATTTTCGTTTTCTCATGATCTGCTCAAAGGTAAGACGTAATTTCAGTAAAAAAGTTGCTTTTTTGTTAAAATAAGGGGTGCTTCACTTCATCTCCTTCAGGAACTTCTGGATATCCTGAGTTTTCCCGAACAGGACCAGGATGTCTCCGGGTTGAAAAACCATATCCGGCCGGGGCACGCCGCTGACCTCGTTTCGCTCGACCTTGACGCCCAGCAGATTGCGCCTTTCCTGTTTTTTCAGTATGGTGACGATGCTGACGTCGTATTTTTCCCGGAGCCCGGCCTCGCCCACAGTCTGCCCTTCCAGGCCGGCGGGCAGGCTGGCTTCCACGATTTCAAACTTTTTGTCCAGCACGAGCGCCCTCAGGGCGCCGTCGACGATCAGGCGGGTGGCCAGTTGGTCGGCAAAATCAGCTTCGGGGTGGATGATGTCTTCAATGCCCATCGCTTCCAGGATGGTGTGGTGAACCGGCGAGATGGCCCGGCTAATGATCTTGGTGCCGCAGTATTTTTTGATGAGAGCTGTGGTGGTCACCGAAGCGCCGATGTCTTCGCCAATGCTGATGATGACGACGTCGGTGTCGGAAAGGGGGAGCCGTTGCACGGCCAGCTCGTCGGTAGCGTCCATGCAGATGGTATGGGTCAGCTTGTCCTGAAAGAGGTTGACGATGCTCAGGTTCTCGTCAACGCCCAGTACTTCGTGCCCGTCTTCCACCAGCCGCAGCCCCAGAGTGGAACCGAAATTGCCTAATCCGATGATGATGAATTTCATAGTCCAATGAGTTTAGCATGAAGTTTTGCGCTCCGGGCTTTGTTTCCATTTTGTCACCATGATGCCGGCCCTTTTGTATTAGTTAATCAAAATATCTTCCTCCGGATAGCGTATGGGGTTGTGGCGCCGGGGAGCGAACTGCCGGGCGATACCCGTGAGCAGCGTGAGGAAGCTGACCCTGCCTACGAACATGGCCAGGATCAGCGTCAGCTTGCTGGCCGGCGACAGGCTGGCCGTTATGCCCATGCTCAGGCCGACGGTGCTGTAGGCAGAGATGCATTCAAAAGCGATGGGCATCAGCCCCAGGTGCCCGTCGAAATACAAAACGGAAAAGATGGAGGCCCCGATGCCCAGCAAAGATAATAAGATCACCGCTGTTGCCCGCTGCAGGGCCTGCGCCGGGATCTGTTTCCAGCCGAAAATAATGCGGTCCTGCCCCAGGATTTGCCGGTAGATGTTCATCAGGGACAAGGCAAAAGTGGTGGTTTTTATCCCTCCTCCGGTAGAGCCGGGAGAAGCGCCGACCCACATCAGCAGGAAGAATAACAGCAGGGTAGGAAGGGTGAGCGAGGCCGTGTCGACGGTGTTAAAGCCTGCTGTCCGGGTGGTTACCGAGCCGAAAAAAGCCGTCGCTATCTTGCCCCAGCCGTCGTGCCCGGCCAGGGTGTTGTCGTACTCCAGGGCGTAGAACGCCAGCGTGCCGCCCAGGAGCAGCGCCAGGGTAGCCGTCAGAACGATGCGGGTATTGACGCTGATGTTGGGTTTTCGGTATACGGCTTCCTCCTTTCGCCTGTACAGCCGCTGGTAATAATACCGGAGGATGATCTTCAGATAGTTGTAGAAATTGATAAAAACGCTGTACCCGACCCCTCCCAGGATGATCAGGGCAGCAATGACGAGGTGCAGGCTGTAATTGTGCCGGAACCCTTCTTCGTACAGCGAATTCGTCAGGGTGGAAAACCCGGCGTTGCCGAATGCCGATACGGCGTGGAAGACAGCGAAAAAGGCCCGCCCTTCCCGCCCGGCATAACCGGGGTCCAGGTTGTAGTAAATAAACAGCGCGCCCAGGCTTTCGATCAGCAGGGTGAACGTCACGATCTTGATCAGGGTGTTGAAGGTGTCCCCAATGTCCCTGGCATTGATCATGTCTTTGATCATCAGCCGGTTGCGGTAGGAGCCGTACCCCTGGAAAAACAACCCGAAGAGGTTGGTGAAAGTCAGCATGCCCAACGCCCCGAGCTGAATGAGCATCAGCAGGATGAATTGCCCGAAAAGCGTAAAGTCCTGCCCGGTGTCGAGCACCACCAGGCCGGTGACGCATACGGCGCTGGTTGACGTGAACAGGGCGTCGATAAAGGAGATGCCCTGCCGGGTGGCCAGCGGTAAGTGCAGGAGCATGGCGCCGATGCAGATCAGCAGGAAAAAGCTGAGCACGAAAGCCAGCGCAGGGTGGAGGGTCTGCCGCTCGATAGCGTATGCCCGGGCGGAAATGTCGAGCACTGCCAGAAAAAGGACCAGTCCGGCAGTGGGCTGGATAAAGCCCTTTTTGATAAACGCAAATTCCAGCAGGTTGAACAAGGCCAGGACGGTTAGCAGGCCGGCGGCGGCCAGGATGATATACCGGCTGAAGCGCCGGGCCCGGCGGGCAGCCGGATTATCCAGGATGATCCGTTGCATCCGGCCGAAGAAGAGCAGGCCGTACACCAGGTAGAAGGAGTCGGTCAGGAGCTGGTGCCAGAAGTTGTTGCGGAAGCCAAAGTCGAAAACCAGGGCCATGAAGGCCAGAATGCTCCCGGCAAAGAGGACGTTGTCTCCGCGTAAAAAGCTTCTTTTCATAAACGGCGGGCGGCCTTGCCTGTTTTCATCGGGCCAAGGTACGGCAAATGAGGGGGATGGGCAAGGCCATGCCGGACAGCGTGCGGGAAGGGCTCTCCCCAATTTCATATCTATACGGATGCACGCCGGGCGGTGACATCCTGTCTGGAGTCTTTACCACCTTCTATTTCAACATAAAAGATGGCAAACTGGCCCCGCCGCTAAGGAGCCGGCTGAAGACCTATTTGTTCGGGATCGGCAGGAACTACCATCCCAGAAATACTCCCGCTACTTTATCTGGCCGGGAAGACCTGTTCCGGGAAGGCTTCAATGCGTATTCTGAAAAGGACTTTCCGGCTGCGATCGCCTTCTTCAGCCGCGTTTTTATAGTGAGCGTGGCCGTTCCCGGGGCTTTCGGGTCTGAAAGCATAACAACGGGGATGGTGTCGGGCCAGTCACAGGGCGGGTCGTCACAGCCTATAGCCTGTGCGGCGACGGCCTGGGCGACGGACATCCTGGCGATCTCGTACGCCAGTTCGTTGGTTTCCTCGTAACAGGCGATGCTTAACAGCCTCTTAGAACCGCCAAACCATGCCCGCCGAGTTGCCGGAAAAGCTTAGCCCCTGCAGCAGAGGCGCCAGGTCGCCGTTGCCCTGTGCCTGCCAGAGGAAGGCGCCCAGGTCGAAGGCGAACAGGAAAGCGCCCTGCAGGAGGATAGATTGCCCGAAGCCCTTCAGGCGTTCCGGTTTATTGCCGGTGCGCCGGGAGCGCTCCATCAGGTACAGGCCGCCCATCATATAACCTACATCCAGCCCGGCATTGAACAGGAAGATTTTCTGTAGTTTGTGTTGCTCGGCGATGGTCGCGTACAAGTCAAAGGCTGCCGGGTCCGCCTTTATGGAGGAAAGGTAACCGGCCGTGGCCAGCCCCAGGTTGACGAGGTTCCAGCCGGCATTCATCGCGTGGAAATACCTGCTTTCTCCTTCGCGCCGGGTGGCCAGCGAAGTGCCCAGCGCTATGTTGCCCACCGCCCAGCTTCCCAGGATGAGCATGCTGACGCGCTGTTTCTCCAGCCGTTGCCGGTTGAAATCGGTTAGCTCCTGTACTTGTGCGTAAGCCAGGGCCAGGGAACTGAGGAAGGCGAGGGTGAGTATAGCTCTTTTCATGATAGATGGTTTGCCTTGCTACGCTTTCGAAGCAGCATTCGTTACAATAAATGTGTCCAACTACTTAATACCCCCCCGCGTCGTCATCCGGGTTGCGGGGGTCTCCCACGCCTTGCAGGCGGCCGTCGGGCAGCCGCTGGATGGCCTTGATGACGGCCATGCGGCCGACGATATTGAAGGAATGGCCCATGGCCTCCAGTGCCTGCCTGGTGCTGTCCGGAAAGGCATTGTCCTCGATCAGGATGGCGTCGGGCAGCCACTGGTGGTGGAACCGGCCGGCGTTGACCGCCTCTTCGAGGCTCATGCCGAATTCGGCTACATTGATGAATACCTGGAATACGGCGGTGATGATGGTGGAGCCGCCCGGCGCGCCCAGCACCAGGAACAGCTCTCCGCCTTTTTCCACGATGGTAGGCGTCATGGAGCTGAGCATGCGCTTGCCGGGCTGTATGGCGTTGGCCTCGGCGCCTACCAGCCCGAACTGGTTGGGCACGCCCGGCTTGGCGCTGAAGTCGTCCATTTCGTTGTTGAGGAAGAAGCCGGCGCCGTCGACCCACACCTTGCAGCCGTAGTTGGAATTCAGGGTGGTGGTCACCGATACGGCATTGCCCCCGGCGTCGACGACGGAGGTGTGGGTGGTCTCGAAACTTTCTTTCAGCAGTTTGAAGTTGCCGGCCAGGATGGAATCGCTGACGGTGGCCTGCCCGGCGTCGAAGCTGGCCATGCGGGCCCGCAGGTAGGCGTCCGACAACATCGAGTCGCGGGGCACATCGTAAAAGTCGCTGTCGCCCAGGTGTTCGGCCCGGTCGGCATAGGCGCGGCGCTCGGCTTCCACCATGAGGTGCACGGCGCGGGTGGAATGGAAACCATATTCTTGCAGCGGATAGGGTTCTACCATCTTCAGCATCTGCAGCAGGGCAATGCCCCCGCTGGAAGACGGCGGCATGGAAATGACCCGGTACTCGCCGTATTGCCCGATAACCGGATCGCGCCATTGGGGGGCATACTGCCGGAGGTCTTCCAGCGTCATGATGCCGTTGCCGCTTTGGATTTCGGCGACAATGGCTTCCGCCACAGGCCCTTCGTAGAAACCTGCCTTGCCCCTGTCCCTGATTTGCTTCAGGGTGGCCGCCAGTTTCTCCTGCACCATCAGGTCGCCTGGTTGGAAAGTGTCCTTGATGAATGGGTTGGGCGCTTCATTGTATTTTCGGAAGCCTTCCTGGAAGCCATTTAGGCGGCCAGCCTCCGTGGCTGAAATCCGAAAGCCCTTCTCCGCCAGCTCGACGGCCGGCTGGATCAGCTCCTTCATGTCCTGTATTCGGCCGTACCGGCGGTGGGCTTCGAACAGGCCCGCCACCGTGCCCGGAACGCCGGCCGCCAGGTGCCCTATGGTGCTGAGCCCGTCTATGACGTTGCCCAGGCTGTCGAGGTACATGTCCCGGCTGGCCGCCATGGGCGCTTTCTCCCGGTAGTCAAGCGCCGCCGCCTCTCCGTCCCCGGTGCGGATAACCATGAAGCCGCCCCCGCCGATGTTGCCGGCCCGGGGATAAACGACAGCCAGAGCAAATTGCACCGCCACCGCAGCGTCGACGGCATTGCCCCCTTTTTTCAAAACTTCCAACCCGACACGAGTGGCCAGCGGATGGGGAGAGACGACCGCCGCCGAATCGGAAGCGAATGTCTTAGTGGCCTGATAATCAACGGCTGGCGCAGCTTTTTTGCAGCTGTTCCCCCATAGGAAAACGAAAAAAAGCAGGAGCAGAGGTTGGAAATTCGTTTTTGGCACGGTACTTGCTTTAGTTTAATCAGAACATCAAAAGTACTACATCAAAAGAAATTTTCTAAGGTATTTTCGTACGGCCCCGCCTGGAAACCATCCGAAAGGATGGGCGGGGATTGTCCGCTTACTCTCTGGGGCCGTACTTTTGATCTGGCGTGTATTTTTTGGGTAATATAGTTTGTGATGTAGCCGCAAGGCTACAGGTTTACTGGCTAATTTGGCACCGCCGCAGGGAATCCTGCGCGCGGTGTTTTTTTATGGGTTCACTGTTCCACTGTTTCATTGTCAATGGCACAGTGAACCCATGAACCCATGAACCCATGAAACAGTGGAACCGTGAAACAGTGAATCCGTCACCCCACATCCTACCCCTCCGCCGGATCCGCCTGCAGCGTAAAGGTCCGCGTGACCGGGTTGAGCGGGGTATCCACCATCTTGCCTTCGCTGTCGACCAGGGTCAGTTTGATGGTGTTTTCGCCCATGGGCAGGCCTTCGATGTAGTAAGGTTGCCATTTGTCGATCATGTGCGTTTCGCCGTTGATCTCGGCTTTGACCTGATAATCGCTGCCCAGTTGGGCGTTGACGAGGTAGAAGTCGAGCATGACCTTCTCCGTTTCGGCCTTTCCGGTGTACGTGCCTTTGGGGCGGCTGTAGAACAACATCGGCGTATTGGCCGGCGTGGGCATGCTCTCTGTCATGCTGTTGCCTTTAACTACCGCTTTGACAGCTACGTGCGCGCCCTCTGTTTTTATCGACTCGTGATAAGATCGCGAGAGGAAGGCCAGGATGTAGTGGTCGCCGTCCGGGATTTCGTAATCGAAAGCGGCCTCGTACTTGGCAGCGTATGGCTCATTGTCGACGATCAGGTGAATGTGCTGGCCCTGGGCGGAATTGGCGCACATTTTCTGGCCGGCGTCGGGCGTTTGCACGCCGAGCTGGTAGTCGCTCTCATTGAGCACAAATTCAAATTTGCCGTTGTTGAACGACATGGATTCGATCCTGGCATCGGGGTAGGATTTGGAGGGGGAAAATGGCGTCACCGTGTACTTCATCCCGGGCGCGGCTTCTTCCTGTTGGCCCTGGTTCTGTTCGGAAGGCCCTCCCTGGCAGGCGGCCAGCGAAAGCGCCAGCACGGCGAAAAATAAATTTAGCGTTCTCATTTCTGATCTGATGTTTTATTTAAAATGTTATTAAAATTGTATGATCAGCGTAAATGCGTTTGTTTTGCGCACAAGCGCTGCGTACTTAGTAAAAAAGCGAATGCCAACGCTTGTTCATTAGAATAGCCGATAAAGATACTTGAAAAAATTATGGCCGAAGAAATTATAGAACTTAAGGTAGATGGCATGACGTGCAACAACTGTGCCGCCAGCCTGAACCGGTTTCTGGAAAGGAAGGGTGTTGAAGACGTGTATGTCAATTTTCAGACCAGGGAAGTGCGCTACCGGCAGGGAAATGCAAAAATAAGCCTGGATGAGGTGAAAAAAGGAATCCACAAACTGGGCTACAGCGTTGTGGAGGAGGGCAGGAAAGGCGCTGGGCCCTGGTGGTCCCTGGAGCGCAAATTGCTTATCAGCGCAGTTTTTACCCTGCCCTTGTTGCTGCACCACCTGCTGATGATGGGCGGCATACATTTGCCGCTGCTGGACAATTTCTGGTGGCAACTGGCTTTCTGCCTCCCTCCATTCGCGATCGGCTTTACCCACTTCGGGCGCAGCGCCCTGAGTTCCCTCCGGGGCGGCGTGCCGAATATGGACGTGCTCATTTTCGTAGGCGGCACGGCGGCCTTCGTATACAGCCTCATCGGCACCCTGATGTGGGAAGCCAACTACATTTTTTATGAAACCAGCGCCACCATCTTCACGCTGGTGCTGGTGGGCAACTGGCTGGAAAAGCGGGCGGTAGAACAAACCACGACAGCTATCGGCGAACTGGCGAAGCTGCAGGTGAAGGAGGCCCGCCGGGTGATGCCTTCGGGGGTGGTCGTCACCCTGGACCCGAAAGAGGTTCAGGTGGGAGATATCCTGCAGGTGAACGAAGGCGACCAGGTGCCGCTCGACGGCCTCATCAGCCGGGGAGAGGCATCCATTGACGAGTCCATGCTCACCGGAGAAAGCATCCCGGTGGAGAAAAGCGCCGGGAGCCGCGTCATCGGCTCCTCCCTGGTCCTGAGCGGCAACTTCCGGATGGAGGTCACCGCTACCGGAAGAGATACCGTCCTGAGCCAGATGATCGATCTGGTCAAGACCGCCCAGCAGGACAAGCCGGATATCCAGCGGCTGGCGGACAGGATCAGCGCGATCTTCGTGCCTGCCGTGCTGGGCATCGCCCTGCTTACGTTGCTCATCGGCCATTTCGGGTTCGGCCTGCCCTTTCAGAAAGCCCTCATGAACGCCATCGCCGTCCTGGTGATCTCCTGCCCCTGCGCGATGGGCCTGGCCACGCCTACGGCCGTTATGGTAGGCGTAGGCAGGCTGGCCCGCAACGGCATCCTGGTGAAAGGAGGGCAGACCCTGGAAACTTTTACCCGCATCCGCAATGTCGTATTCGACAAAACGGGTACTCTTACCAGCGGGCAGTTCAAAATAAAGAACATTACCTGCCACCGCGGGAGCGAACAACGCGCCAACGCTATCATTTACAAACTGGAACAGCATTCTTCCCACCCTATTGCCCGCTCCCTGGTCCAGGAACTGGGGCGGCGATTGAATGGGGTAGAGGTGGAACTGGCCCAGGTGGAAGAACAAAAAGGCATAGGAATAGCCGCCCGCGACAAAGCCGGCAACGCGTACCGCATCGGTTCCGGGCGCATCCTCCGCCATCCTCCGGCCGACGAAGGGCAGTGCCTCTACCTCACCGAAAACGGCGAACTGCTGGCGACCATCGAGATTGCCGATGAACTGAAACCGGAAGCCCGCAGCGCCATTGACTTTCTCCGGTCGCAGGGCATACAGCCTGCTATCCTTTCCGGCGACCGCCGCGCCAGGACGGAAGAAGTGGCGGCGGAGCTCGGCATCAGCCGGGTCTTCGCCGAGCAACTGCCCGAACAAAAGCTGCAGGTCGTCGGGCGCCTGTCCGCCGAAGCGCCTACCGCTATGATCGGCGACGGCATCAACGACGCGCCCGCCCTGGCCAAAGCTACCGTCGGCGTCTCCCTGAGCAACGCCTCCCAGGCAGCCATCCAATCGGCCCAGATCGTCCTGCTCAACGGCAGGCTGGAGCACCTGAAAAAAGCCTGGAACATCAGCCGGCACACGGTTCTGACCATCCGGCAAAACCTGTTCTGGGCTTTTGCTTACAACATAGTCGCTATCCCCATTGCGGCAATGGGCTTCCTCAATCCCATGTGGGGAGCGCTCTTCATGGCGTTTTCCGACGTGGTAGTCATCGGCAACTCCATCCGGCTGAAATATAAAAAGGTAGATTAGCCTAAGTATTTACAGGCAAATGCTAAACACCTTTAGGTGCCCCGGTGTTATGACACCCGGCAAACGGTTTTTGCCGATCCAAATGAAAAGGCATCATGAAGAACATCATCCCGGCGTTCCTTTTTGTACTCACCCTTCTGGCGGCTTCCTGTGAAGAGGCATTTATCCCCGATGGCGCCGACGCGGCGCCCCAGATCGTGGTGGAAGGCTATATCGAAGGCGGCCAGCGGCCCGGCCCGCCTTTTGTGATCCTCACCCGCAGCGTTCCCTTTTTCAGCGAGTTTAGCGCCGAGGACCTGGAAAACACTTTTGTCCGCAACGCGATAGTCCGCGTGTCGGATGGAGAGAAAACGGCGGTGCTGGACGAAGTGTGCCTCGATGAGTTGTCGGAGCAGGAAAAACGGCTGGCCAGCGCCCTTTTTGGTTTTAACCCGGACAGCCTGGGTTTCAACTTTTGCGTTTACGTCGACCTCGGGTTTTCCCTGCGCGGCGAAGAAGGCAAAACCTATACCCTGGAGGTAGAGGCGGAGGGCCAGAGCCTGCGGGCGGTAACCACCATTCCCCGCCATGCCCCTCTGGACAAGCTGGAGTTCCGGGAACCGCCGGGCGACCCGAACGACACTCTGGCTCAGCTGCTCTGCACCCTGTCCGACCCGGCCGGAGAAACCAATTTCTACCGGTATCAGGTGGCTATCAACAACAGCGGGTACATCAGCCCGATCGCTTCGGTCTTCGACGACCGCCTGACGGATGGCCAGGAGGTCGAATTCCCCTTGTTCAAACCCGAACCCCGGGGCGCGCAGGACTTCGACCTGGAAACCCTCGGCCTGTATAAGGTCGGAGACACCGTCACCATCAAATGGATCACCCTGGACGAGGCGCATTACAACTTCTGGAATACCCTGGAGTTCAACGCCGCCAACCAGGGGCCCTTTTCCAGCTATACCCTCATCGATTCCAACATCGAAGGCGGCCTGGGCATCTGGGGAGGGCTGTCGGCATCCTATTACGACCTTCGGGTGGAGAAGTAAGCCAGGGGCGGAAGGGAGGAAGGAATCAACAAAATCCCTACCTTTGTCAAAATTCTTTCGATTTGGAGATCAGCCAACATCATAAGACGGCATTGCTCTTCGGCGCTACCGGGCTGGTGGGCAGCCAGTGCCTGCGTCAGCTCCTGGAGCATCCGGCTTACCGCCAGGTCGTCACCTTCGGCCGCCGGCCACTGGATGTGGAACACCCCCGGTTGAAGCACCATACCATTGATTTCGGCCGCCTCGGCGATTACGCCGGCCTGCTGCGCGGCCACGACCTTTATTCCTGCCTGGGCACTACCATGGCCCGGGCCGGCAGCCGCGAAGCATTCTACCGCGTAGATTATACCTATGCTTACGAACCGGCGCGCCTGGCGGCCGCCAACGGCGTCAATCAGCTGCTTCTGGTTTCTTCGGTTGGCGCCGATCCGGAATCCTTGTTTTTCTACCCCCGCGTGAAAGGCGAACTGGAAGTGGCGGTGAAAAAACTGCCTTTCTGGGCAGTGCACATTTTTCAGCCTTCTTTCCTGGTCGGAGACCGCAGCGAAACCCGCCTGGGCGAACAGCTGGCGGGCCGGCTCACCCTCGGGCTGGACCGGCTGACCGGCGGGGCCCTGCTGGGCAAGTTCCGGCCGGTGGAAGCAGAACAGGTCGCCCGGGCTATGATCCATGCTGCCCAGGGGCTGGAAAAAGGCGTTCATGTCTATCCTTCCGGCCAAATCCACGAATTGGCCGGGGAAGGCAACCAGCAAGTCACAAAAACTTAAACCGGGTGTCATTTCGCCGGATGAGCGGCATCCGCCAAATATTTTAAATATGAGCACAGAAGTAAGCAAAAGTTCAGATATAAGAGTTACCGTCGGCCTCAACCAGGAGAATATCCCGGTGAAGATCAGCTGGGAAGCCGAAGACAACCCCAACGGCAAGGGCGCGCAGGAGGTCAAGGCTATCCTGATCTCCCTGTTCGACCGGGAAACCAAAGACACCCTCAAGATCGATCTCTGGACCCAGGATATGCAGGTCATCGAAATGGACCGTTTCATCTTTCAAACCCTGCGGGCGATTGCCGATACCTACCACCGCGCCACCCAGAATACCGAACTGGCCAACGAAATGCAGCGGTTCGTTACCTATTTTGGCGAGAAGACCGAGATTATCCCCAAACAATAACTGCCCGGATTTGATATTCTTGGCAAAAAGATTTACTTTTGCCGCCGGTGAGCGCACACGACCAGCTCCCGCTGAACCCCCCCAGGCCGGAAACGGAGCAAGGGTAGGCAGGTCGAGCGGTGCGATGTGTCGCTCACCTCATTTTTCTGCCCTGCAGAAAAAAAATTAACCCCACTGAGAACTTTCCTGTTCAAAAATTCGGCATTAGAGCCTGATATTCGTAACTTTACGGAAAATAGAATGAAATTTTTTATCGATACCGCTAGCCTGGAGCAAATCAAAGAAGCCAATAGCCTGGGAATACTGGACGGCGTGACGACAAACCCCTCCCTGATGGCCAAAGAGGGTATTTCCGGCGAAAAGAATATCCTGAAACACTATGAGACTATCGCAGAGATAGTTGACGGCGATGTGAGCGCCGAAGTGATCGCTACCGATTTCGATGGTATCATCGAAGAAGGGAAGAGGCTGGCTTCGATCGCCCCCAATATCGTCGTGAAAGTCCCCATGATCAAGGAAGGCGTAAAAGCCCTTAGTTATTTCCGCGATCAGGGCATCCGTACGAACTGCACCCTCGTGTTTTCCGCGGGGCAGGGAATACTGGCGGCCAAAGCGGGTGCCACCTACGTTTCGCCCTTCCTCGGGCGTCTCGATGACATCAACTGGAACGGAATGCAGCTTATCGAAGAACTGGCCGAGATATACTCCATCCAGGGTTTCGAGACGGAAATCCTGGCCGCTTCGATCCGCAGCAGCCTGCACATCGTAGATGCTGCCCGCGCCGGCGCCGACGTGGTGACCTGCCCGCTGGATCCGATCCTCGGCCTTCTGAAACATCCGCTGACCGATATCGGTTTGGAAAAATTCCTGGCGGACTACAAGAAGGCCAACGAATTAGTGACTCAATAGAGGCTATCAAATACATACCAATTTAGAAAAGGAATGAGCTGTGCTTGTTCCTTTTTTTGTTTTCTTAAACCGATGGCCAGCTTGCGGGAGCAAAAGGGCCATCGCTTTTAGAAAAGAGGGGAACTGCTGATTTGGGACAGGACGTCCTGGATCAGGTTGTCCACCGCCTGATATGGATTTTTGCTGAAAGTCCCGTTTGGCCGGTTGGCGATAATGACGTTGGTAGAAAGCGCGCGGTGGCCTAAAAGGCGCGACAGGCCGTAAATGGCAGAAGTTTCCATTTCGAAATTGGTGATGGGATAATCGCGGAACCTGAACCGGGCCAGGGAATCGAAAAACCGCACATCAAACCGGGCTTTTGCCCGCAGTTCCCGGCCCTGAGGAGCATAAAAACCAGGGCTGGTAATGGTGATGCCCTGGAACTTGTCCCGGCCCAGGGCCTTCAGGAGAACCGGGCTTCCTTCGCAGGCGTAAAAGGGAATGCGCCCGGAATGTTCCATAAAAGCCTTCAGCTCGTCCTCCAGTTCGGCTTCCCCCAGGTTAGGTTGGTATTCGTAAAAGTTGATCAGGTTGTCCAGGCCAAGGCCATACGCGCCGGCGACGAAAGCATCGACAGGTATTTCGGGGCGCAGTGAGCCGGACGTGCCAATGCGCACGATGTTGAAAGAAGCAAGTTCTGATTTGGGCGCCCTGTTTTCAAAGTCTATATTAGCCAGAGCATCCAGTTCATTGATGGCGATGTCGATATTGTCCGGCCCGATACCGGTGGAGATCACGGTCAGCCGCTTTTGGCCAAGCCTTCCGGTGTGGGTGACGAATTCGCGCTTTTCTTTTTTGACTTCGACCTCATCGAAGTATCTGGAAACCATAGGCACCCTGCCGGGATCTCCCACGGTGATGATATTGGGGGCAATGTCCTCTGGATGAAGGTTGAGGTGGTAAACGCTGCCGTCGGGATTCAGGACGAGTTCGGATTCGGCGATTCTGGGCATTTTCTGAATTTTTACTTTTCTCTGGTAAAGGCTGTAAATTAATACTTTATTTTCAGGCCCGAAAAAAGAAACTTATGCGAAAGATTTATCATTTGTCGTCCTGCAATACCTGCCGGCGCGTCATCGGAGAACTGGGAGGGGGAGAAGGCTTTGAACTCCAGGATATTAAATCTGAGAAGATCACTCCCGCGCAGCTCGACGAGATGAAGGCCCTGGCCGGCAGCTACGAATCCCTTTTCAGCCGCCGGGCACGGAAATACCGCTCGATGGGCCTGCACGAGCAGGGCCTGACGGAGCAGGATTACCGCCGGCTCATCCTCGAAGAATACACTTTCCTGAACCGCCCGGTGGTGGTCATCGACGGGGAAATATTTACCGGCAGCTCCAAAAAGGTGGTTGCCGAAGCGAAAAGCAAATTGTAAATGCCTGATAAAGAAGAAATCATCTCTTATTTCCAGGAGTTGCAGGACGGCATCTGCGCCCGGCTTGAGGCTGTCGACGGGCAGGGGCGTTTCCGGGAAGACCGCTGGCAGCGGCCGGAAGGCGGCGGCGGGCGCACCCGCATCATCCAGGGCCGCCACATCGCCAAAGGGGGCGTCAACTTTTCCGCCGTCCACGGGCCTATGCCAGGAAGGATCAGCCGGGCGCTTGGCCTGGCGCCGGGCCGTTTCCTGGCCACCGGCGTCAGCATCGTGCTGCACCCGTTAAACCCTATGGTGCCCATCATCCATATGAATGTGCGCTATTTCGAAGTGCAGCCCGCCGGAAAGCCGGAAACGGACAACATCTGGTGGTTTGGCGGCGGCATCGACCTGACGCCCCATTACATCGATGGGGCCGACGCCCGCTTCTTCCATCAGGAGCTTAAAAAAGTATGCGACGCGCACCACCCGGATTATTATCCCCGGTTCAAACAGTGGGCGGACGATTATTTCTACCTCCGGCACCGCGAAGAAACCCGGGGCGTCGGGGGCATCTTTTTTGACCGCCTTGGTGGAGAAGATGGTTTTAGCAAAGAAGAGCGTTTCGCTTTTGTCCGGGAGGTCGGCGAGGCTTTCGCGCCACTGTACGCCCATTTACTGGAAAAACACAAAGACGAGCCTTTCGGCGAACGGGAACTGGCCTGGCAAAACCTGCGGCGCGGCCGGTATGTGGAGTTCAACCTGGTGTGGGATAAAGGCACCAGGTTCGGGCTGGATACCGACGGGCGGACCGAGTCCATCCTGATGAGCCTGCCCCCGGTAGCCAACTGGGAATACGATCACCGCCCGGAAGAGGGCTCTCCGGAAGCCCGGACGCTGGCTCTGCTCAAAAAAGGCATCGGTTGGGTCAGTCACAAAGGATAGTGATCACCTCGGTCTGTATCGTGTTGCTCATATTGCCCGCCCGGTCCTGAATCTGTATCTGGTAGGATATTTCATTGGTCGGGATGTCGGGGTTGGGCTCGCAGGAGTTGGGGTTGTCCGGGTAAATACAGCAAATCCCAAAGGGCCTGTTGGGTAACCGAATGGTGATTTCTCCCGAGATGCCGTTGCCGATTCCCTGATCCGGAATGATGGGCAGTTTTTTGATGTCGGTAAAGCCGTCCCGGCTGTCTGTCAGAAATACATCGAAGGCTTCGCCGTCAGTTCCAAGGTCGCCGTCGCCGTCCGTAAAGCTGAACGTGATCTCCAGCGTGTCGGGAAGGTTGCCGGCGTTGCCCTGGTGGATGGTATTCTGGTCGACGCCGACATAGGCGATCTCCGGCGTGTTGGGATAATTGGGCGGCTGTACGCAACTGTTCACCAGAAACGCCAGGCAGAGGCTAAGGAAATAGTATATCGTTTTCATAACTTCAATTTAATTATTGATTACATACCATAAATGAAAGTGGGCAATAAGGCCAGACGTATCAGGCGCAACTTAATTGACCGGGTGAAAAGGGCTACCCTAAAGGAAGAGTTCGATGCCCTGGCGTTGGATCTTTTCCGGTACCAGAGCAAATATAACCCTTTATATCGTCAGTTTCTCAACCTGCTGGGCATCGTTTCTCCGGAAATTAACCGGTTGGAAGACATTCCTTTCCTGCCTATTCAGTTTTTCAAAACACACAATGTCGAAACCGGTTCGTGGGAGCCGGCGCTCACCTTCAGCAGCAGCGGAACCACCGCTTCGGCTACCAGCCGCCACCTTCTGCGCGATCCCGGATTCTACCGCCGCAATGCCCGCCGGGGCTTCTCCCACTTTTACGGGCCAGTGGCAGATTACTGCGTCCTGGCTCTTTTGCCTTCCTATATGGAACGCAGCGGATCTTCTCTCGTTTTTATGGCAGAGGACTTCATCCGGCAATCGCGCTATCCGCAGAGCGGATTCTTTTTATATAACACGAAAGAGCTGATTGGGATTTTAGCGGACTGCAAAAAAAATGCCGTCCCTACGCTCTTGCTGGGCGTAAGCTTTGCTCTTTGGGAGCTTGCCGAACAATATCCGATGGACCTGGGCGGCATCATCATCATGGAAACGGGAGGCATGAAAGGGCGCCGCCGGGAGATCACCCGGGAGGAACTGCACGGCATACTGATGGCTGCTTTTCAGGTGGAAACTATCCACTCCGAATACGGGATGACCGAACTGCTCTCCCAGGCCTATTCCCGGGGCGGAGGCTTGTTCCGCCCTGCCCCCACCATGCGCGTCCTGGCGCGCGAGATCACCGATCCTTTTACGCTCCAGCAATCCGGAAAAACCGGCGCCCTCAACATCATCGACCTGGCCAACCTCGATACCATCAGCTTCATTGCCACGGATGACCTCGGCCGCGTTTATGAAGACGGCAGCTTCGAAGTCCTCGGCCGCCTCGACGCCAGCGACGCGCGGGGGTGCAATTTGCTGGTGCAGGATGTTTGAGGCGTGTTAAAGTGTTGTATTACATTCATGCGCCGTCAAACCGCTGCAAATCCAGCTCTTCGATCAGCCGGACCACCTTTTCCGCATAATCCGGGTCGGTGGCGTAGCCGGCTTCCGAAAGGCCCTGCGCCCATGCCCGGAAGTCGGTTGCCGGGAGGGAGAACAGGGGCTGGTAGCGTCCGTTTTGCTTCAGCATGAGGCTGTGGGCGCGGAAGCTTTCCCAGGCCGACGGGTAGATGCGGAAGAAATCCTTGTGCGTGTCGTCCTGGAAGTTGCTGCAGTGCCCTTTGCCGCAGTTGCGGGAGAAGCACTTGATCCCGAAGTGGTTGTTGTTTTTCCGGGCGATCGGGCTTTTGCCGGCATCGCTTTCCAGCAGCCCCTGTGCCAGTTTGACGCTGGCGGGGATGCCGTACTTTTCCATTTCGGCCTGCGCCACTTTGGCGAACCGGCGGACGTAGGCCATTTGCCGCTCCCGCTTTTCGCTGTCTCCGCCAGCAAAAATGGCCTTGCCTTTGCCCTGGAGGCGGGCGGTTTCTGCCGTTGCCCGGGATGTAGCGGCCGGGTGTTCGCCGCTGAGGTTCACGTAAGGCTTCGAGGTACTCAGCCGCAACTCCAGCGTGAGGTTGCGCTCCAGCATCAGGAAACACAGGAAGGCGGCGGCAAGGAGCTTAAGCCAGTGCCGCTCCAGCAAGGCGGCGCCCCACTGGCGGAACTGCTCCAGTTTGCTGCGTACGAAAGGTAGTTTGATGATCATAGGCGTAAAGGTTTTGAAGTTGAATAATACAGGCGTTATGATGGGAACGAATGAGCGGGCAAAAAAAATTCTGAAAAGAGGGAAAGTTCCTAACCGGTTGACAGTGAGTAAGCTGTGGAAAAGTGTTGATAGGAGGTTAATCCATTGAGTGCCAGTTTCCCCGGCCGGTGGAAAGCTTTCCTGCAGGAATCCCTAACTTGGTTGCCAAAAACCAATATGGCGAATAACTTCTTACTCTATGGCGCTTATGGCTATACCGGCCGGCTGATCGCCGAGCGGGCCAGAGAGCAGGGGCTGCAACCTATCCTGGCGGGGCGATCGGCGGAAAAAACCCGGCAGGCAGCGGAAGAACTGGAAATGGAGTACCGGGTGTTCAGCCTGGACAATCCCGATGCCGTAGATGACGGCCTGGAGGGGGTATCTGTCGTTCTCCACGCTGCCGGCCCGTTTGTCCATACCGCCCGCCCTATGATTGAAGCCTGCCTGCGGAAGGGCGTTCATTACCTGGACATCACCGGGGAGATCGCCGTTTTCGAGCTGGCGGCCGCCATAGGCCCCCGCGCCCGGGAAGCCGGCGTCCTGTTGATGCCCGGCACAGGCTTCGACGTAGTGCCTACCGATTGCATGGCTCTGTACCTGAAAGAAAAAATGCCGGATGCAACACACTTGCAGCTGGCCTTTTCTTCCGGAGGGAGCCGGACGTCGCAGGGCACGGCGACCACCATGGCGGAGAACCTGGGCGAAGGAGGCGCAGTACGGGAAAATGGCAAGATCAAAAGGGTACCCCTCGGGCATAAAGCGATGGAGGTGCAGTTTGCAGAGGGCAAGAAGCGGCTTTGCATGACTATCCCCTGGGGAGATGTCTCTACGGCTTACTACAGCACCGGCATACCGAACGTTGAGGCCTACACCTCCGTGCATCCGAAAACGTACCGGTACATTAAGCTGCAGCCCTGGTACAACTGGCTTTTGCGCACCTCCTTCGTTCGCAACCTGGTGAAGAGGCGTATACAAAAGGGCCCTGCCGGACCCTCTGAAGAGGAACGGGAAAAAGGCAGGAGCTATGTCTGGGGAAAGGTTTGGAATGACAGGGGGGACAGCCGCGAAGCCCGCCTGCTCGTCCCCGAAGGATACAAACTCACAGCTCATTCGAGCCTCAACATCGTCCGGAAAGTGTTGGAGGGCAATGCTCCGGCAGGCTTTCAGACCCCGGCGAAGGCATACGGTTCCGGGCTGATCCTGGAAATCCCGGGAGCTGTCAGAGAGGATACAGGCGTTTGACCGGACCTGCTATTCTTCATCCGGATTGATCCCGAGCGCTCTCAGGCGTTCTGCCAGTTTGTCGGCCCGCTCTTCCGCGTTCATGGCCCGCTTTAGGGAAAGGTTGGCTTGTAACTCTGCGGTTTCCGCGCGATCCTCTGCGTCCTGTAGTTTCATAGAAAGCTGGATGATCCGTCGCCGGTTTTCCCGCAATTCTGCTATGGCTTCGAAGACGTCGTCACGATCCACAAAGCAGGCTTCCAGCCCGAGTTTGATCAGCACGATCCACTCGAATTGAAGGGTGTCTTCAGCCATTGGTTCTCCGTCGGTTTCGGGGTAAACGAGATAAAGCCGTTCTTTCGGTATGCTTGCCATAGGCAATTTTACTTGAATTGTTTTTTCGGAATATTAAAAATAAGGATTTACCTGGAAAGAAACAACTGATAACTGCCCCGTTACTAATACTGCCTCATCTCCGGGTCGATCTCCCGGGCCCAGGCCAGGATACCCCCCTCCAGGTTGTAGAGGTTGTCGAACGGCGCCAGCATTTGCAGTTCCCGGATGGCGTCGGCGCTGCGCTTGCCGCTGCGGCAGTGGAGGACCACTTTCTTGTCTCTGGAGATGCGGCCGATACTGTCTTTGATTTGATCGGGAGGAATGAGCTCTCCGCCCAGGTTGGCGATCTCGTACTCGTAGGGCTCCCGGACGTCGATGAGCTGGAAGTCGGCGCCTTCTTCCATCATTTGACGGAAATCCCGGACGCTGACCTGGGGTACCGGCGCTTTGGGTTGCGGGGCGCAGAACTGTTCGTAATCGATGAGCCTTTCAATTGCCAGGTCCGGGTTCTTCCGGATTTTCAGGATCCGGGAAATGAAGCTGGCCGCATCGAACAGGAAGAGTTTTCCGCTTAATGGTTCTCCCACGCCGGTGGCAACCTTGATCACTTCAGAAGCCTGCATGCTGCCGATGATGCCGGGCAAAACGCCGAGCACGCCGCCTTCGGCGCAGTTGGGCACCAGCTCCGCAGGAGGTGGGGTGGGGAAGAGGTCCCGGTAATTGGGGCCCCGGCTTCCATCTTCCTGCGGGTAGTTGAATACGGAAACCTGCCCCTCAAAGCGGAAGATGGACGCATAGACGTTGACTTTTCCCGCCAGGACGCAGGCGTCGTTGACCAGGTAGCGGGTCGGGAAATTATCGGTCCCGTCGGCAACAATATCATACCGGGAAACGATGCTGAGTGCATTTTCGCTGGTCAGCTGTTGTTCAAAGATCTCTACTTCGACGTGTGGGTTGAGGGCCAGGAGTTTCTCCCGGGCGACAACCGCCTTGGGTTTGCCGATGTCCTCCATCGTGTAGAGGACCTGCCGCTGCAGGTTGGTCTCATCTACCCGGTCGAAATCGACGATGCCGATCCGGCCGATGCCGGCGGCAGCCAGGTAAAGCAGCATGGGGCTGCCCAGCCCGCCGGCGCCAACCACGAGGACGCGGGCCTGCCGGGCCTTCTCCTGGCCCTGCCTGCCGAATTCGGGCAGCGCCAGGTGCCGGGCATAACGGCGCAGTTCTTCAGCACTGAGTGGATGCATAATTCTCTGGTCCTGATTCGTGTGTAAAACCCGCGAAAGGGCAGACTTGTTTGTCGGCTGGAAAAACTTTATGCAGTCCGATTAATAAAATTCCTCCAAAGGTTTTTAATTCTGGGAATAAATTTGGATTTTTGTGATATATAATCGGTTTTTGGGATAGCCTCTCTCCGCAGTTTCTGGAGGGAGGTTTTTTTTTAGGTGCCCGGACGTACGCATTTCTGCCCATTTTCATTGCATTTCCCTCCCGCTGCCGCTTATTCCTCATACAAAATACTCTGCTTGAAATCCTTCTGCAACAACAACTGGATATTGGTCAGCACGATCTCGCCCATGGTTTTGCAGTTCAGGAAGCCGTTGTTCCGGTGGTGATAAGCCAGTTCTTCTTTGAGTTGTATGATTTTTTCTTCGGTAGAAAGCTCGTCTTTGACCATGACCTCCATCAGGTTGCTGAATTGCAGGCCGGACGTTTTCACCCGGGCGGCGATCAGGCTGCGCTCTTCAAGCTGGTACTGTTTGACCGTTTCCGGCCGCATGTGTTGCATGCCCAGGAAGATGATCGGGTTGTTCTCTTTGAAATACTGCGGAAGGTAAAAGCTCTTTCGCCCTTCGAAGGATTGCTGGTCGAAGTCGATGGCGCGCATCCGGAACTGGGAGCCCTCAATGTCGGGGGTGATGTCCACGACGTAATTGTAAGACCGCATATCTCCCAGCAGGCGGACGAAGCAGCGTTCGTTGAACTTGATGAATTCCTTGGCGATTCGGATCTGGTTGAACGTGGTATCGTCCAGGCCGCGCCGCATGAAGTCGTCGCCGGGAATGCCGGCCACGTGTTCCTCGACCAGCGTGTCCCGGTCTACCATGAACATGACCCGGTTGGGAGAGAGCATGTCTTCGAGTTCCAGGCCGTAGATGCGGGAGGCGTCGGCCTTTTTTACATAGAAGTGGTCGTAGTTGTCGTTGAGGCGGTTGATGATCCGGATTCGGAAGGGCTTGGTATTGCCGAAGGTGCAGAAGTCGATGCGGGCGACGGTCAGGTGGTCGAGCACTTCCACGTCGCCGTCCGTCTTCAGCAGGGCGTAGATGCGCTTCATAGCGTTGTTGATCTCCTGCCGGTCGGATTCAGAGTAGTAGACCGTTTCCCACAGGGTGTCGTTGCCCTGCTGGTCGATAAGGGGTACAGAGGAATTGTACCGGAGCAGGTCGCGGTACTGGATGGTCAGGTCGGCGGTGCGGTTGTGGCGTTGCAGGTACTCCCGAAGCCTGGAACTTACCGGTATGAGGGTCTTCTTCTTAGAAGGGACATTGCCTTTCATCATAGCACTTCAGTTATTATAACTTCCGTGCATTTTACGAAAATTATGGGAAACTTAGGCTGAGGTTGAGGTAAAGGTTGAGGTTGAGGCAGGGTTCTCAATCTTTGCCTCCAAACATGCTCTTAACCTCAGCCTCAGCCTTAACCTCAACCCTCAATCCGCCCCGTGGCCGATGTGTTTTTCCTTCATCAGGCCCTCCAGTTCGGGCAGCACGGTCATATCCTCGATAGTAGAGGGTGGGCTAAACGGTTTGCCGTCGGCAATATGGCGCATGATACGGCGCAGGATCTTGCCCGACCGGGTCTTGGGCAGCCGCTGTACGATGGCCACCTTCTTGAAGGACGCCACCGGGCCAACTTTGGCGCGGACCATCTGTATCAGTTCCCCTTCCAGTTCCTCTTCTGTTTTCTCTACGCCGCCTTTGAGCACGACGAATCCCACGGGAATCTGCCCCTTCATCTGGTCTTCGATACCGATGACGGCGCATTCGGCCACTGCCGGATGCGCGGCGACGACCTCTTCCATTTTTGCCGTGGAGAGGCGGTGGCCCGCCACGTTGATGATGTCGTCGATCCTGCCGGTGATGAACACGTAGCCGTCATCGTCGATGTACCCGCCGTCGCCGGTAAAATAAGAGCCCGGATAGGAACTCATGTAAGAAGACAGAAAACGGGGGGTGTCGTTCCAGAGGTTAGGCAGGCAGCCCGGCGGCAGGGGCAGGCGGATGACGACGGCGCCTTCCTGCCTGGCGGGCAGGCTCTCCCCGTCCGGGCTGACGACCTGAAGGTTGTAGCCGCAGACCGGTTTGGCGGCAGAGCCCGGTTTGATGGGCAATAGTTCTACGCCTACCATATTGGCCAGCATGGGCCAGCCGGATTCGGTCTGCCACCAGTGGTCGATGACTGGCACGCCCAGGAGCTGGCCGCACCATTCCAGGGTGGCTACGTCGCAACGCTCGCCGGCCAGGAAGAGGTAGTCGAGGCTGCTGGTGTCGTATTTCTTTTTGAGCTCTCCGCTGGGATCTTCTTTTTTGATGGCCCGGAACGCCGTCGGCGCCGTAAAGAACACCTTTACTTTATAGTCTTCGATCACCCGCCAGAAGGCGCCGGCATCCGGCGTCTTTACCGGTTTGCCTTCGTAGAGTATAGTGGAGCAGCCATGGATCAGCGGAGCATAAACGATATAGGAGTGGCCCACCACCCAGCCCACGTCCGAAGCAGCCCAGTATACGTCGCCGGGCTTTACCCCGTAGATGTATTCCATGCTGAATTTCATGGCAACGGCGTGCCCCCCGTTGTCCCGCATAACGCCCTTGGGGCGGCCGGTAGTGCCGGAGGTGTACAGGATATAAAGCGGATCGGTGGCTTCCACCGGCACGTAGCCCGCCGGCTCGGCCCGGGAAACCAAATCCTGCCAGTCGAAGTCACGCCCTTCCTTCAGGGGGGCTTCCAGCTGAGGCCGCTGATAAACGATACAGCCTTCGGGCTTGTGTTCGGCCTCCTCCAGGGCGGCATTGAGGATCGTCATATAGTCGATGACTTTGGTGATCTCGATGCCGCAGCTCGCCGCCAGCAGGTATTTGGGCTGGGCGTCGTCGATGCGGATGGCCAGCTCATGAGGAGCAAAGCCGCCGAATACGACAGAATGGATGGCACCCAGGCGGGCACAGGCCAGCATGGCGATCACCGTCTGCGGGATCATGGGCATGTAAATGATCACCCGGTCGCCTTTTTCCACGCCGCGGGCCCGGAGGGCGCCGGCGAACAGGCTGACTTCTTCCAGCAGTTGCTGGTAAGTGAACGCCTGTTTGGCGCCCGTTACCGGCGAGTCATAGTAAAGAGCTACCTGCTGGCCCCGGCCGTTCTCAACGTGATAGTCCAGCGCCAGGTAAGCGGTATTGAGCTTTCCTCCTTCATACCAGCGATAAAGCCCTTCTTCATCTTTGGACAAGATGGTTTTCGGTTTCCCGAACCAGGGGATCGCCTCTGCCTGTTCTCTCCAGAAATCCTCGGGGGAGGACATGCTCCTGTCGTAAAATTCCTGATAGGTCATAATTTTATTTTTTTCAGACAGGATTGACAGGGCTGACAGGACTGACAGGATTAAGCTGTACCCCAGCCCGCAGCCATCCTATAAAACCTGTGAATCCTGTAAACCCTGTCTGTTGCCTATGTCTGCCAAACCTGTACATCCTGTAAACCCTGTCTATTGCCTATGTCTGCCAAACCTGTATATCCTGTCCTCAAACGCCCTTTGCTCCTGTCTTGATCTCGTCGACCACCTCCGGATTCAACAGGGTAGAGGTGTCGCCGAGGTTGGAGGTGTCGCCGGAAGCGACCTTGCGCAGGATGCGGCGCATGATCTTTCCGGACCGCGTCTTGGGCAGGCCGGAGACGATCTGGATCTTATCCGGTTTGGCGATCGGGCCGATCTCTTTGGTCACCACCTGCAGGATTTCCTTGCGGAACTGCTCTTCGTCGCCGACGGGGCCGGCGGTGATGACGTAGGCATAGATGCCCTGGCCCTTAATGTCGTGCGGGTAACCGACCACAGCGGATTCGACCACTTTGGGGTGTTCGTTGATCGCGTTTTCCACTTCGGCGGTCCCCATCCGGTGGCCGGAAACGTTGATCACATCGTCCACCCGGCCGATGATCCGGTACATGCCGTCTTTGTCGCGGCGGGCGCCGTCGCCGGTGAAATACTTGTCCTGGAAAGCCGAGAAATAGGTCTGCCGGCACCGTTCGTGGTCTCCGTAAGTGGTGCGCAGCATAGAAGGCCAGGGGTATTTCACGCAGAGCAGCCCTTCGGTGTCATTGCCGCTGAGCTCATTTCCGTCGGAATCCATCAGGCAGGGTTGGATGCCCGGCAGCGGATAGCCGGCGTGAGCAGGCTTCATGGGGCTGAGGCCGCCCAGGCCGGAGATCATGATACCGCCGGTTTCCGTTTGCCACCAGGTATCGACGATGGGGGAATTGCCCTTGCCTATTTTGTTGTAGTACCATTCCCAAGCTTCTTCATTGATGGGTTCGCCTACCGTGCCCAGTACTTTGATGGAACTCAGATCATAGTCCTCTACCCATTGGTCGCCCTGTGCCATCAGGGCCCGGATGGCGGTGGGCGCTGTGTAGAACTGGTTGACCTGGAGCTTGTCGCACACCGCCCAGAAGCGCCCGGCGTCGGGATAGGTCGGCACGCCTTCGAACATGACGGTCGTGGCGCCGGCCAGCAGCGGGCCGTAGACGATGTAGGAATGGCCGGTGATCCAGCCAATGTCGGCGGTGCACCAGTAAATGTCGCCGTCCTGGTATTGAAATACGTTCTGGAACGAAAAGGCGGTGTAAACCATATAGCCGCCACAGGTGTGGACGACGCCTTTGGGTTTGCCAGTGGAACCGGAGGTGTAGAGGATGAAAAGCATATCCTCGGCATCCATTTCCTCGGCTTCGCACTCGGCGCTCTGGCCGTCCACTTCGTCGTGCCACCATTTGTCGCGCCCGCCTTCCATAGTCACCGGGTCGCCGGTGTTTTTATGGACCAGTACCGTTTCGATGCTGTCGCAGCCCATGGCCAGGGCATCGTCGACGACCTGTTTCACCGGGATGTTCTTCGCGCCCCGGGCGTTATAGTCAGAGCAGATCACCATTTTGCAGGTGGCGTCCTTGATGCGGTCGGCCAGGGCCTGGGCGGAAAAGCCGGCGAAGACGACAGAGTGGATGGCGCCAATACGGGCGCAGGCCAGCACGGCAATGGCCAGCTCCGGCACCATAGGCATGTAGAAACAGACGCGGTCGCCTTTTTCGATGCCGTTGGCTTTCAAAGCGTTGGCCGTTTTGCATACGGCGGCGTGCAATTCTTTGTAGGTATATTTCTGCACCGGGGCGTCCGGCTGGTTGGGTTCGAAGAGTATGGCGACCTGGTCTCCCCGGCTTTCCAGGTGGCGGTCCAGGCAGTTCTCGGTAATGTTGAGCTTGCCGCCGACGAACCACTTCACGTCGGGGTCCCGGAAATTCCAGTCAAGGACTTTGTCCCACTTTTTGCGCCAGGTAAAGGTGGAGGCCTGCTCTGCCCAGAATCCCTCCGGGTCTTCAACGCTGCGGCGGTAGACGTCCTTGTATTCATCGAAGGACTTGATCTGTAGAGTCATATCGCTATGGTTTTATTGTTGTTTTGAGCAATGCGGATTCTCGGATGCTGATTTCAGGGGTAAATATATAGATATTTAGATGTTTATATTTGTCAAAGTAAAAAAATCTGGATGAATTATCCAAATTCTATGACTTCATTTATTGTATTTATCAGCTCATCGTTGTCAAAAGGTTTGGTGATATAGACTTCGCCGCCGGTGGCATATCCCTGGAAGCGGTCTTCCTGGGTTCCTTTTGCGGTGAGGAAAATGATCCGGGTGTGGTCATATTGGGCGTTGGCCCGTATTTTTCGGGCTACTTCAAAGCCGTTCATGCCGGGCATCATGACGTCGAGGACGACGATGTCGGGTTTCTGCGCGGCCATTAACTGCAGGGCCTGATCTCCGTTTTCGGCTTTGAAGGCCTGATAACCTTCCTTTGTGACCAGGAATTCGAGTGCCACAAGGATGTGAGGTTCATCGTCGACGAGCAGTACTTTGGCGTTGGTTTTATCAGTCATATTGAACGGGCTCCGAAAGTTTAGCATTGCCGTGGCAGACGGCCCTGATGCGCTGCTAAATTTACGTTATTTTGAGGAAAAAAAAAATTATCCGCCCTGTCCCCGCATCATTTTCTCAATTTGCATTTCCGTTCAGCAAAGGGATTTCCACGATGAAGGAGGTCCCTTTTCCGGGAAGGCTCTCCACCCGTATGTTGCCGGCGTGGCGGCGGACGATGGAATGGGTGATGAAGAGCCCCAGTCCGCTGCCCTGGGGTTTGCCCCGGGCCTGGTCGCTGAGCTGGGTGAATTTTTCGAAGATCAGTTTTTGGTCTTTTTCGGGTATTCCATCACCGTTGTCGGTTACTTCCAGGGCTGCTGCCGGCCCTTCCTTCCACAGGCGGACGGTGACGATGCCCTCCCGGGGGTCGCAGAATTTGATGGCGTTGGAGATGAGGTTGATCACGACCTGGGTAAGGCGGTCGTCGTGCCCCATAACATCCAGGGGGCGGGATTCGATCAGTAGCCGGTGCTGGATCTGGCGGTCCCGCATCAACTGGCGCAGGCCGGAGAATGCTTTTTCGGCCACTTCGGCAAAGTCCAGGGGGGCCAGTGCCCATTCCTGGCTGGACTGTATTTTTTCCAGGTCGAGGACCTGGTTGATCAGCCGGGTGAGGCGCTCGCTTTCGCTGACGACTATGCTCAGGAACTCCTGCTTTTGCTCCTCGGGCAGGCGGGGCGTTTCCTGCATGATCCGGGAAAGGGCCTTGATAGAGGTAATGGGGGTGCGCAGCTCATGGGTGACGGTGGTTATAAAATCCGCCTTGAGGCGGTCCAGTTCTTTGAGTTGTTCGTTGGCTTCCTTCAGCTGTTTGGTCGTCCGTTCCAGTTCCGCCGATTTTTTTTCCAGCGCTTTGCTGTACTGGATGATCTCTTTGGTTTGTTCCAGCACCTTGAACATTTCTTCCAGGCTGATGGGTTCTTCTTTGGCAATGGAGCCGATGATGATCTTGGCAGAAGCGGCGCCGATCGCGCCGGCCAGGTGGGTCTCGGCGTAGTTGACCAGGTCGGCGCCGGCAATTTGTTTTTGAGACAGGTCGATGCGTTGCGCATTTTCATAGGCATTCAGCACCAGGTTGCCCCGGGGCTCGCCGAGGAAGCGGTTGAGCAGGATGCGGATGTCCTGCACTTTTGCCTGGCGGCGCATCACGTCGTAATCCGTGCCTCCTTTGCTGTATTTATAGATATCGACGAACAGGTCGGCCTGGGACACTTCGAGCGGGGTCCGGGAAGTATAGAGCGAGACGAAAAAATAGGCGCCGCAATTGAACAACAAGCTCCAGAAGGCCGCCTGTGTAATATGGCTGGCGCCGGCCAGCCCGAACAGTTCGTGGGGCCGGAGCAGCTCGATGCCTAAGGGGCCGTCTTCAATAAAATGAAGAGGAAGGACGCCGGTTTCTACCATTGTCGGCAGGGGCAGCGTGTAGGCCCAGATCCCGAAGCCGGCCAGCAGCCCCCAGAGCGCGCCTTTCTTGGTTGCCCGCTTCCAGTAGATGCCGCCCAGGACGGACGGGGCGAACTGGGCGATGGCCGTAAAGGAGATCAGCCCCACAGATACCAGGCTGTACTGCTCCCCGACGGCTTTGAAATATCCGTATGCCAGGAGCAGGACGACTACGATGCTGATGCGGCGGATGCCCAGCAACCGGCCACTGAGGTTGCCATAAGGCTCCTGATGGAAGGTCTGTGACCGCAGCACCAGGGGCAGGACGAGGTTGTTGCCGATCATAATGCTGAGCGCGATGACCGCGACGATCACCATGCTGGTAGCCGCCGAGAAACCCCCAAGCCCTACAAACAGGGCCAGCATTTCTTTGCCGTGGGCCAAGGGCAGGCCCAGTACGAAGCTGTCCGGTTCGTAACTGCCCGCCGGGAACTGGTCCAGCCCGGCCAGGGCGATGGGCAACACAAAGATGTTGATCAGCAACAGATATAAAGGGAACAGCCAGGAAGCTTTGCTGACGTGGTTCGGGTTGGTGTTTTCCACGACCGATACGTGAAACTGGCGGGGGAGCAACATGACGGCAACCATGGAAAGAAAGGACAGCCAAAACCATTCCCAGCCATTGATGCCGGCGTCTTCCAGGGAGAACAGGCGGTATAGTTCCGGGTTGGCCGCCGCCTGCCGGAACAGGTTGCCGAATCCATCATATATTCCGAAAGTGACGAAAATGCCGACAGTCAGAAAGGCGACCAGCTTCAACAGCGACTCGAAGGCGATGGCGGCGACCAGCCCCTCATGCCGTTCATTGGGGTCGAGGTTGCGGGTGCCGAACAGGATGGTGAAAACAGCCAGGGCGATCGCGATGTACAAAGCGGAATCCAGATAAAAAGGAATTTCGGAATGCAGGGGGGGCTTACCCGGCCCGGCCACCAGCAGGTCAAAACTGGTCGAAATGGCCTTGAGCTGAATGGAGATGTAAGGAATGATGCCGAAAACGGCAATGAGCGTGGCAATAACCCCCAGCCAGGTGCTTTTCCCGTAACGCGAAGAAATGAAATCGGCTATGGAAGTGATCCGCTGGGACTTGCTGATGATGATGACCTTCTTCAGGAGCATCCACCAGGCCGGCGCAATAATGGCCGGCCCGATATAAGTCGGCAAAAAACCCAGCCCGCTGGTCGCCGCTCTGCCAACGCTGCCGTAGTAGGTCCACGCAGTGCAGTATACAGCCAGAGAAAGGGAATAAATGACCGAGTTGTTGACCAGGCTCCGGCCGGCCTTCCCCCGGTTTTCAGCCAGGTAAGCAATCAGGAAAAGAAAGGCTACATAGCCAACTGAAATCAATATGATAATCCCGGCATCCATGGCAGCGCTCCGTGTTTTTCTTTACTTTGGCCCGTTGTTTTTTTGGGATTCGACAATCCGGGCGGTGAAGAAAATGATAGCCGACCAGCTGATGAAAATGTAAATGAACAGCACGGGAATGCCGCCCAGCATTTCTCCCCGGCCGAACAGGCTCAGGATGGGGTAGTTGAAAATGAATAAAGCCAGGAAGAACATGCCCAAAAGCCTGAATACTTTATCATTTGACATAAAAAACGCTCATTTATACTTCCGTTTGCTAAAGATAAAGCTAAAAAACGGGTATACAAGCTGCATAACAAAAATGCAGGCAGGGCAATTGCTTCCCCGCCTGCACGGAACACATGTTTGATGTTTCACCGGCACGCCCCCGGGCTGCATAAACCGTACAGGTAACGAGGCCAGTATAACCAACTAAAACCAACCGTTTATCCGTTTTTCGCGGCGGCTTCCTCCTCCGCCTCTCCCGGCCATAACCCGAAAAAAGAAGGCCGGATGACCTTGCTTTTGGCTAATGCCCAAAGGAACAACAAGGCAAATGCCCCAATGCCCACAGAGATCAGAAAGTGGCAGTTGAGCTGAGGCTCCAGGTAAAACCGCAGGAACAGCGTCGTGATGATATAGAGCGTGACAAATAAGTCCGATAATTTTCTGCCGAGTTGGAAATTCATGGTTTTGGTTGGTTGTTAGTTATTGGTTGTCAGTTGCCGGTTGTCGGTTGCCGGTTTTTGCCGGCAACCGACAACTACGCAGGCATCAATGCACGTGAGCAGATCCGGCGCCGCGAGGCACCCGGATGTCTTCGACGATGTCCTGCACTTCCTGCGGAGGCGCCGCGGTCAGGCGGGAAACGATGAAGGCGATGATCAGGTTGACCACCATGGCTACGGTCCCGAAGCCTTCCGGGGAGATGCCGAACCACCAGCCGCTCTTCAGGCCGGCGACGGCTTCCTTGCCGCCGTCGAAGGTGCCGAATTTGAACTTGAGCATATACCACAGCATCAGGCTGATGCCGACCACCATGCCGGCGATGGCGCCTTCGCGGTTCATCCGCTTGTCGAACACCCCGAGCACGATGGCCGGGAAGAAGGAGGCGGCCGCCAAACCGAAGGCGAGCGCTACTACCGCCGCCACGAAGCCCGGAGGGTTGATGCCGAAGTAACCGGCTACCACTACGGCAAATACGGCGCCGATGCGCGCCCACAGCAATTCGCCTTTTTCGGTAATGTCCGGCTTGATCTGCATCTTGATCAGGTCGCGGGAAATGGCAGTGGAGATGACCAGCAGCAGGCCGGCAGCCGTAGAGAGAGCAGCGGCCAAACCGCCGGCGGCGACCAGGGCGACCACCCAGTTCGGAAGGTTGGCGATCTCCGGGTTGGCCAGCACCATGATGTCCTGGTCGATAGTCAGTTCGTTCTTGCCGGCGTCGGCGACGTACTGAATGACGCCGTCGCTGTTCTTGTCTTCGAATTTGATCAGGCCGGTCTCTTCCCACTTGGAGAACCATTCCGGCATGCTGGCGTATTGCTCATTGCTTACGGTGTTGATCAGGTTGGTACGGGCGAAGGCGGCAATGGCCGGCGCCGTCGTATACAGGATAGCTATAAACAGCAGCGCCCAGCCGGCGGAAACGCGGGCATCCTTCACCTTGGGCACGGTGAAGAAGCGCACGATCACGTGCGGCAGGCCGGCAGTGCCGACCATCAGGGCAAACGTGATGGCAAACACGTCGGTCATCGTTTTGGTGCCGGAGGTGTATTCGGCAAACCCCAGCTCGGTGTGCAGTTGGTCCAGCTTGTCGAGAAGAGCTATCCCCGAGCCATCCGTCACGTCGCCGATCAGGCCGAGCTGCGGGATGACGTTGCCGGTCATGGCAATAGAAATAAAGAATGCAGGCACCATGTAGGCGAAGATCAGGACGCAGTACTGTGCCACCTGCGTGTAGGTGATCCCTTTCATGCCCCCCAACACCGCATAGAAAAATACAATGGCCATGCCGATATACACGCCGGTATTGATGTCCACTTCCAGGAAACGGGAGAAGACCACGCCCACCCCGCGCATCTGGCCGGCGACGTAGGTAAAGGAAACGATCAGGGCGCAGACGACGGCCACTGTCCGGGCGACGTTGGAGTAGTACCGGTCGCCGATAAAATCAGGGACGGTGAACTTGCCGAATTTTCGCAGGTAGGGGGCCAGGAGCAAGGCCAGCAACACATAGCCGCCCGTCCAGCCCATCAGGAACACGGCGCCGTCATACCCCATAAAGGAGATCAGGCCGGCCATGGAGATGAACGATGCTGCCGACATCCAGTCGGCTGCCGTCGCCATGCCGTTGGCTACCGGGTGAACGCCGCCGCCGGCGACGTAAAATTCAGAGGTGGAACCTGCTCTCGACCAGATCGCGATGCCGATGTAGAGCGCAAAGGTGAGGCCCACTATGATAAAAGTCCAGGTTTGAACACTCATGATTCTTTTTGTTTAGTTGGTTGATAAAAGGCGCACTAGATTTCGTCGAATTCGTACTTCTTGTCCAGTTTGTTCATCAGCCGGACGTAAACGAAAATCAGGACGACGAAAATGTAGATCGATCCCTGCTGGGCGAACCAGAAGCCCAGTTTGGCCCCTCCGAAACGGATGGCGTTAAGCGGTTCGGCCAGGAATATCCCGAACCCATAGGATACCAGGAACCAGATGGCCAGGAGGATCAACACGTATTTGATGTTCTCCCTCCAGTATTGTTTTGCTCTGTTGTCTAAAGAAGACATGGCCTTAAAGTTTTGATTAAGAAATAGATATATGTAAATAGCTAAATGCAATGGCTTATAAGAAAATGTGGGCCTGCAGGCGGATTTGCTGAACGTCCTGCACGTTGCCGTTCGGATCGAGCCCTCCTTCCCGGACGTCGCCGCTGATCGAGTGGTATTCCAGGGTCAGTTTGGCGTTGTGCCCGTTGATGAAATAATTAAGGCCGATGTCCAGCCCGAGGACAGTTTCGTCGAAACCGGTAGCGTCATTCTTAAAACCATCGTAATTGCCCATCTGCAGGGCTACATAAGGCATGAAGCGGGAGGCTGGCAATTTGTAGCCCACATGGCCGTAGACAGCGGTGCCGGTGCCGGCCCAGCGGCTGACATAGTTGTCCCCGTAGTTGAAGCTCATAAAAGAAGCGTAGGCGTTCAGGCAATCGTCGCCGGCCAGAGGCATGTCCAGGAAAGCGTCCACGGCAAAGTGCGTGACGTCGTTGTGCTGCCCGGTGGTGTCATTGTACATGCCGTCGGGGTGGGCAAAGAACCCGGCGCCAATGCCGAAGACCTTTTTGGCCCCGAGGTAGCTTCCTACCTGATAGGGCAGTTTGATGGACTCATTATCCCAGAAGTTGTAGCGGAAATACCCTTCGACAATAGTGTTGCCCGTGGGGTCGCCGCTTTTGTCGGTTCTGGAAAAACCGTTATAGGTGAGGTTGCTTGCGGCCCGGCCAAGGTCTGCCTGTATGCCGTTCCTTCCCGGGTTGTTGACTGCCAGGCGGTAATCGAATTTGCCCAGTTCCCCTTTGGCATAGACGCCCAGGTGGCGGGCGAACTGGTCCGTAACTGCCAGCGAATGCCAGTGTATGAAGGGGCGCGCCTGATCCAAGGTCATGAAGTTGAGGGTGCTCTGATTCGCCAGGCGGGTCAGGCCCTTCCAGTAGTGCAGGCCGCCGCCGATATACAGGGCGTTGTCATTGGAGACTTTGAATTCCGTCCACGCATCGTGGAGGAAGAGCTGGGGAGCGTCCCCGTTGTTGCCCAGGGAGGTCAGGTTGCCGGGGGTGAGGTTGTTCAGGCCAAAGTGGGTCAGGATCAGAAAACGGGGGGACACCTGGGCGTAGGCCAGGAAACGCGAGCGGCGGGCGAGATGTGTCAGCTGGAGCTTCGAGTTGTCCACTGCCAGGTTGTTGGTCTGCACCCATTGCTGGTGCCAGATGATGAACCGGACGTACTTCGAGCCATCTTCCGACAGCTTGACCGTCAGCGGCTTGTAAGAATGGTCGACTTTTGGCTTCTCCGCATTCTCCTGGGCAAGCGCCGGCAGGATGAGGCCGAGGCAGAAGGCCAGGAGGGGGAGCAAACGGAGTAAAGGTTTCGTGTCCATAAACTTTGTTTTAAGATGAAAGATCAGCTCATTTCTCTGGCTAAAGTATATAGTTATCTATATATATACAACTTTTTAGGAGTTTTTTTTCGGAAACAGGCAAAATAATATGCTTTGCGTTTGGGCAGGAAGCTAAATTGGCTTTGGCTGGAAAAGTTTTTTTTGGTGATTTGTTTTGCCTCCGGAGAAAGCGCGGCGCAGAATGAACGGGCAGGAGATGGCGTTAAGTATATGGGATTTTATATGTTTGTGCCGGGAACGGGGAAAAATGGGGAATTATATAATTATTTAAATATATTGCGGGAGGAATCGCGGAGCAAGGGAGAGGGGAGGAGCGTTCAAATGACCTTGATGAGGGTTTTGATGATCTCGTAGTATTCTTCTTTGCTGAGGGAGTACAGGGAGTTCTTGCCGTCGCGTTCGACATCAACGACATTTTTGTTCTTGAGGATGCGCAGGTGGTGGGAGGCGATGGCTTGCTCGATCTGGAGTTGTTCGTAGATGCTGGTTACGGTCATTTGGCCGTTGTTGTACAACAGGTCGATGATGGCTATCCGGATGGGGTGGGCAATGGCCCGCAATGTTTCCGTGGAATCTTCCAAAAAGTTGGCGTTGAAGTGTGTTTTCATTTCTTCTTTTCTTGGCCGTGCTGGAACAAATATAAACATGTAATTTTGTAAATATACTCAAATGTGTCGGAAATCATGGCTACGGAGAATACCATTCCTCGGCGTATATATGATTTTTTGAAGGAATTCCCGCCCTTCAACTTGCTGGGCCGGGAGTTGCTGCTGCAGATTTCGGAACGCGTGCTGGTCCAGTACCGCCAGCCGGAGGAGGTCATCTTCCGGCAGGGAGACCCGCCGAACACGCATATTTATATCGTCCGGGAAGGGGCGGTGCACCTGCTGCGGGAGCAGGCCGGCGAGCTTGTCCTGGTGGAGCAATGCGACGAGGGAGACGTCTTTGGCATCCGCCCCTTGCTGGCCGACGAGAATTACGTGCTCACGGCCAAGGCCGTGGAGGAGTCGCTCATTTACGCCATCAACGTGGAGGGGTTTCGGCAGGTTTTGGAAACGCATCCCCGGGTGGCGTTCTACCTGGCCAGCACCTTTGCCGCCGGCATCGGGGAAAACTACCGCCGCCAGGGCAAGCCCCGGCTTTTCCTGGAACAGGACAAAATGGTGGACGCCAATTTCCCCCTGGTGGAAATCCAGTCTCTGGAGAAGAGCAAAAACCCGGTCACCTGCCAGCCGGATACCTCGGTCCGGCAAGCGGCCACCATCATGAGCGAGCGGTGGGTAGGGTCCATCATCGTCGTCAATGAAGAACAGCGGCCGATTGGCATCGTCACCGATAAAGACCTGCGGTCGAAGGTGGCCACCGGGGACGTCGGCCTGGAGCGCCCCGTGGCCGAGATCATGTCCAGCCCCGTGATTACCGTCGGGCCCAACATCACAGTCGCCGACGTGCAGATCGAAATGGTGAAAAACCGCATCAACCACCTGTGCATCACCGAGGACGGAACCTCTGAAACGCCTGTCATCGGCGTGCTCTCCGAACACGACCTCATGGTAGTACAGGGCAACAACCCGGCCCTGCTCATCCGGGAGGTCCGCCGCTGCCGCACCGGGAAAGAACTGCGCCATATCCGGGAACGGGCGGAAGAGCTGCTCAAAAAATACATCTACCAGGAAGTGGCCATTGCCTTTATCGCTACGGTGATGTCGGAAGTAAACGATGAACTGATCACCCAGGTGATCCGGCTTTGCCAGGCGGAGATGGACGAGGAAGGGCAACAACGGCCGGCTGCCGGCTTCTGCTGGCTGGCCCTCGGCAGCGAAGGCCGCCAGGAACAACTGCTCCGCACCGACCAGGACAATGCCCTCATCTTCGAAAACGTGCCGCAAGCGGAATACAAGGAGACAAAGGCGTATTATCTCGAACTCGCCGGCAAGGCGACTAAACTGCTCAACGAGGTGGGATACGAGTATTGCCCCGGAGACATGATGGCGAGCAACCCCAGCTGGTGCCTCTCTCTCGACGAATGGAAAGCCCAGTTCTCGAAGTGGATCTTCGAACCCAGCCCTAAAGCGGTCATGTTTTGCACCATCTTTTTTGACTACCGGCCCATCTACGGCATAAAAGAACTGTCGGCAAAGCTCACCGAACACATCTTCGAGAATATCGGCGGCCAGGCCATCTTCCTGGGCTTCCTGGCAAAGGACGCCCTCCAGAACCCTCCGCCGCTGACCTTCTTCCGCAATTTCGTGGTGGAAAACAGCGGCGAGCACAAAGACGAGTTCGATATTAAAGCCCGCGCCATGATGCCCCTGGCCGACGCCGCCCGCGTCCTCATCCTGGACGCTAAGGTGGGCAAAATCAACAATACCTTCCGCCGCTTTGAAAAACTGGCCGAGCTGGAACCGGCCAATAAGGAGTTGTATGAACAGGCTGCCGACGCTTACGAAATCCTCATGCGCTACCGCGCCCTGCAGGGCCTGAAAAATAAAGACTCCGGCCGCTATTTCAACCCCTCCGAGTTGTCGAAAATGGAACGGGTCAACCTGCGCAACTGCTTCCAGCCGATCAAGGAACTGCAGACGTTGCTGACCCTGAGGTATCAACTGGCCTACCTGCGGTAGGGCGGGGGGGAGATTGGTTCATTGTTCCCGTGCCCCCATGCAACCATGAACCCGTAAAACCATGCAACCATGCCCCTCAACTGGCTATCCAAGCTCTTCGGCTCTTCCTCCGATTATCCGGAATTCTGGAAGGCCTACCTGGCAAGCTTCGACGGGACGCTCGCCAGGCGCACCCCCATTGAAGAAGCCTGTTTCGTCGTCTTCGATACCGAAACCACCGGGCTGGACGCCAAAAAGGACCGCATCCTGTCCATCGGGGCCGTGAAAGTACGCAACTGGCAGGTCGACCTTAGCGCCCGGCTGGAGTGTTATGTGCAGCAGTCCTATACGGCGGAAGGAGGGGCGATCGCCGTCCACGGCATCCTGCCCGGCGCCAACACCTCCAACGGTTTGGACGAGATCGAAGCCGTTCGGCGCTTCGTAGGATATTGCCACAACAGCGTCCTCGTCGGCCATCACGTCGCCTTTGACATCGCAATGGTCAACCAAATCCTCAAAGGCATGATCGGCCAGAAACTGGCCAACAAAAAGCTCGATACGGCCGCCCTCGCCGCCCGGGTGTCGGAGAAGAAAGACTACGAGCAACCGGGAACCTACGGCCTGGATACCCTCTGCAGAAAATATAAAATCCCTATGAGCGACCGCCATACCGCCGCCGGCGACGCCTTCATCACCGCCGTGCTGCTGATGAAACTGCTGGCACGCCTGCGGAAACGGGGAGTGAAGACGGTGGGGGAGTTGCTGCGGGGGCCGGGGATGTAGAGGGGCCAGGCCCTTTTGGGCGGTGGTTGGCGGATACATCGCAAATTTTAGCCGGCTCGCAGAGACGGCCGCAAATCGCAAATAAGGCAGCGTTGGGGATTTATGAGTTTTGATGTGCGATGTGTGATGTTTGATTTGGCAGGGCGGCATGGCGGGCATTGAGGCGGCAGGTAAATCGCAAATCAAAAATCAAATTCCTCCTCTTTTTTCGTAATTTGGCCCGTCTAAAACGAAAAACGCCTCTTGCAATGAAAAAGCCTGAAATATTCTTCATTTTTCTAAGCCTGCTCCTGGCCGCCGGCTGTGGCCCGGGCAACAACAAAGGCAACAGCGATCCGAAAACGGACGGCGAGCCGGCTGCTACCGCCCTCGTTTTCGAGCAGGAACGCTTCAGCCGCCAGTCCGCTTCCTGTGAGCAGGACAGCAACCGCTGCGCCCGCGTGTCCGCCGTTTATCCCCTGGCCGTCGCCGGCCCGGAGGAGGCGGCCCGCAGCATCAACGACTCCCTGCTGGCCTATGTGAAGGTCAGCCTGGCCGTCTTTTCGCCCTCTCCCGAAGACATACCCCAGTCGCTGGACGCCATTGCCGACGACTTCCTGGAAGAGTACGAGGCCGTCATGTCGGAAGCGGGCGAACAGGAGGGGTCCTGGTCTGTAGAGCTGGAGGGGAGCGTCCTCTATCAATCGGGCCGCCTGGCTGCCGTTCGGCTCGGCACCTTTTCCTACGCCGGCGGCGCCCACCCCAACTCGTTTGAATACCTTCTCAATTTTGACGCCCGCACCGGCAAGGTGCTCCGGCTGCCCGACCTCGTCCGGGATACGGCCAGGCTGAAAGAACTGGCGGAGCTGGCCTTCCGGCAGGCGCGGGAACTGGGCCCGGACGAAAACCTGTCCGAAGCAGGCTTTTTCTGGGAGGGGCCCTTCGCATTGCCGGAGAACTACGCCATGACCGAAGAGGGCCTGTACTTTGTTTACAACCCCTACGAGGTGGCTGCCTATGCCATGGGGCCTACGGAATTCACCCTCAGCCGGGAGGAACTCGCCGGGATCCTGAATGAATTTTAACCGACAACTGGCAATCATCGCCCATGAGATGCATAACCGTTCTTTTGGCCTTTTCTTTGCTTGCTGCTGCTGCCTGCGGCAACAAAACCGAAGGAGATAAAGGCGAACCACCACAGGCCGCCGCCGGAACAGATGACGCGGCGGAGACGCAGGGGCAGAGCGCCGGCGAAACGCCGTCTCCTTCCGAAGGCCAGCAATATGCCTTTGCCGGCATAGAAGGAAAACAATGGGTGCTTTCCAAATACACCTACGAAGGCAACCCCGAGCGGCCGGTCGGCGAAGGCCCCATTTACATCGTCATTGAAGGGAACAACCTCTCCGGCAACGGAGGGTGCAACAACCTTACCGGCCAGGCCGGGTTCAAAGAAGGCGGCGCCGTCGATATTTCCGGCATCGCCAAAACCAAAAAACTGTGCGGTGGCCTGATGATCCAGGAGACCCGTATTATTCAATTGCTGGAAAGCGCAGAAACCTACAAGGTCAACCTGGTCTTCCTCGAATTGTCCGGGCCGGAGGGCAGCCTCACTTTCCGCAACGACCTCAAATGACCGGTATGGCCCGACAGGTTTCAGGGAAACAATGGTTTCCGGGATTTCTGCTTGCCTGGCTGCTGCTCAACCTCTTCCAGGCCGCCTTCACCGAACTCGACCCGGACGAAGCCTACTATTGGTTGTATTCCACGGACCTGGACTGGGGTTATTTCGACCATCCGCCAATGGTTGCCTTGCTGATCCGGGCAGGCACGCTTTTGTTGCCGGGAGAGCTGGGCGTGCGTTTCTTTTTCGTGCTGCTCCAGCCCCTTTCGTTCTATTTTATCTGGCTGCTGGCGGGCAAGCCGTCCGGAAAGCCCGACGTGTTTACCCTGGCCGGGCTGCTGGCGGCTGTCCCCATCCTTGGTGCCTATGGGTTTATCGCTACGCCCGACGGGCCCCTGCTCTTTTTCACCGCGCTTTTTTTGTGGTTGTACCGGGAATTCCTGGAAAAGGGCGGCTGGCTGTTCACCCTCCTGCTGGGAATAACCATGGCGGCCCTGCTGTACAGCAAGTATCACGGGGTGCTCCTGATCTTTTTCATCTTGCTGTCCAACCTTTCCTTGTTGCGAACCCCTTTGTTTTACCTGGCTTCCATACTGGGTTTTATCCTCTTCCTGCCTCACTTATACTGGCAGTACGAGAACGGCTTTCCTTCTTTCCTGTACCACCTTCAGGGCAGAGACGACCTGTACAAACTGAAATACACAACGACCTACCTTTTGAACCAACTGGTTATTTTCAGCCCCTTCCTGTTCCCAATGCTGATCTGGGTGCTTTGGAAGCGGCGGGCCGCAGGCGCCATGGAGCGGGCTTACCGCTTCCTGCTCTACGGGTTCTGGCTTTTTTTCTTCTACACTTCCTTCAAAGGGCACGTCGAACCCCAATGGACGGTAGCGCTCAGCTTTCCGATTGCCCTGATGCTCTTTGGCGAGAGCCGGCGCAATCCGGGCTTCGGCCGCTGGGTGCGGATATTCTCCCTGGCGACTTTTGTCCTGCTCCTGCCCGCCCGCCTGGAGCTGGCTTTCAACTGGACGGGGATGAAAAGCGACTTCCACCGGCGGGCCTGGGCCTATGAGCTTCAGGAACGGGCGGAGGGGCATCCGGTGCTGTTCCAGAACTCTTACCGGGATGTGTCCAAATACAGCTTCTACACCGGCGAGCAAGCTTATGCCTTTTCCGATATCGAGTACCGCCCCAACCAGTTCGACATCTGGGACAAGGAGCGGGCATTGCACGATAAAAGGGTGTTGCTGGTGGCGCAGAACAACTGGAAGTGCGAAAATTGCGAGAAGGTGGAGCTCACCCAGAAGTCCTTCAAAATACAGTGGCTGGACAGCCTGCAGGCAGCCGGCAAGGTGCAGTGCCTCCTGCCGGATAACCTGGGCGGCAGGTGGAGCGTGGGCCCGCAGGCAGCCTTCCCGGTAAAGTTTTACAATCCTTATCCTTTTGATATCGGGCTGCGGAAGGGAACGCTGCCGCTGTTGGCCAAAGGTGTTTTCCTCCGGGAAGGCGTCGCCCGTTCTTATCCTCTGATCAGCCTGGAAGGGGCACCCCTTGCCCTCCCGGCGGGCGATACGGCCGTCTTCGAGGCCCGCTTTTCCGTACCGGATTCCCTGTCCGGCCCCTATCAGTTTGGCATCGGCCTGAGCCGGGATGCCCTGCCTCCCGATGTGAAAAGCCGCCTGGTAGAAGTGGTGGTGGAGTAGCGTAACCTCTTCATTCATTCATTCATTGGTAGTGTATTAAATCCGTTGATCCATTCAGCGGACCTGGACGTCCGCTCTCCAGTTGCACAAAAACTTCAACGGATTTAATACGCCACCCCTTAAAAAAGATAGGGGCAGCCTCCCTGTTCAGGAAGCTACCCCATGCTCGACTTGTTATTAGCAAGCTTGTCCCATGAATGTGGGGACTATTCTTCGGCCATGAACGGATAGCGGTAATCCGTTGGCGGAACGAAATTCTCTTTAATGGCCCGGGCAGATACCCAACGGTAGAGGTTGAGGATGGAACCGGCCTTATCGTTGGTTCCGGACCCTCTGGCGCCGCCGAAAGGCTGTTGCCCGACAACCGCCCCGGTGGGCTTGTCGTTGATGTAAAAATTGCCGGCAGCGTGGCGCAGCTTTTCTGACGCCAGCATAACCGCTTCGCGGTCTTTTGCGAAAACAGCGCCGGTCAGCCCGTAAGGTGAAGTGTTGTCCAGCAGTTCAAGCGTTTGTTCGTACTGATCGTCATCGTAAACGTAGAGGGTCAGTACCGGCCCGAAAATCTCCTCGCACATGGTGCGGTATTTCGGGTCTTTGGCCAGGATGACCGTTGGCTGAATGAAAAAGCCTTCCGATTTATCGTATCCTCCGCCGAAGATGACCTCTGCGTCCCCGGCTTTCTTTGCATCGGCGATATATCCGGAAATCTTGTCAAAGGCGCTTTCATCGATCACAGCGGCCATAAAGTTAGAAAAGTCCTCCGGATTACCCATTTTTATCGACTTTAAATCTTTCTCCAGGCCCGATTTTATTTCCGGCCATAGGCTCTTGGGCAGGTAAGCGCGGGAGACGGCGGAGCACTTTTGCCCCTGGTATTCAAAGGCACCGCGGGTGAGTGCCGTCACGACCTGCGCCGGGACAGCGGAAGCGTGGGCGATGATAAAATCCTTGCCGCCGGTCTCGCCGACGACCCGCGGGTAGGAGCGGTAATTGCCCAGGTTCTCCCCCATGATGCGCCAGAGGTTCTGGAATACTCCCGTGCTGCCGGTGAAATGGATGCCGGCGTACTGCGGGTGGGGGAAGATCACCTCTCCGGCGACCGGCCCGCTGACGAACACCAGGTTGATCACGCCGGCCGGCAGGCCGGCCTCTTCGAGAATCTCCATGATGAGGTTGGAGACATAAAGCTGCGATTCGGCAGGTTTCCAGACCACCACGTTGCCCATCAGGGCGGGAGCGGATGGCAGGTTGCCCGCGATCGAAGCGAAGTTGAACGGGGTGAGGGCAAAGACAAAGCCTTCCAGCGGGCGGTACTCCATGCGGTTCCAGATTCCGTTTCCGGAAATGTTCAGCGGCTGTTCCTGGTAGATTTCGGCCATGAATTGCACGTTGAAGCGCCAGAAGTCGCACAGCTCCGCCACCGCATCGATCTCGGACTGGAAGACGGTCTTCGACTGCACCAGCATGCATGCCGCATTCATCTTTTGCCGGTAGGGGCCGGCCAGCAGGTCGGCGGCCCTGAGGAAGATCGCCGCCCGTTCCTGCCAGGGCATCTTTTCCCAGGCCTGCTTGGCTTTCAACGCGGCGTCGATGGCCATTCTGACCTCTTCGGCGCCGCCTTTGTAGAAGTGGCCAAGCGTATGCTTCCGTTCGTGCGGCGGGTGAATAGGGATTTTCTTGCCGGTTTTAACTTTTTGCCCGCCGATGGTCATGGCGACTTCTGCTTCCCTGGATTTGGTTTCTTTCAGCGCGGCCTTGAGCTCCGCCCGTTCCGGGCTGCCGGGGGCGTAGCTGAGCACTTTTTCATTGATGGCCCGAGGCACTTTGAAATATGCGTCTGACATATTATTTCTTTAGGTTTTAATGGTTAGCGTTGAGAGCATGTTTGGAGGTGGTGCTTTGGAAGCGAAAATGTCCGATTTTGGGTCCTCGGGAAGCCATTTTTGAGCTTCATAGTGGTGCTATGGGGCGAAAAAATGGTGAACCGAGGTTCTGAAAGCGGGCATTTGCAGCCCAAATGACCACCTCCAAACATGCTCTGAGGGGGCAAAGGTAAGGTTTTAAGGGTGGAATTTAAAGGAATGTATCCAGCTTTTGGAGGCGGCCGATTCGGCGGTAAGGCATGAGATCGTGTAATAAGTGTATAGGTGTATTCGTGTAAAAGTGAGGGCACTCCGAAAACGCCAGGAGTGGAAATGTGTCGAAATGAGAAATGGGTTGAAATGCTATGGGCATTCCTGCTTTATTTCGGCTTAGGGCGATATCCGGACTTTCGGCTACCATTCCAGGGTTGGACGAGTTCGCTGTTCGGAGTTCGGAGTTCGCAACAGCGGCGGGCTGCTTCAACTCATTGGCTTCCAGCAGTGTCCAACCTTAGACGGGTAGCCGGACTTTCCCGAGCAACTTCACCCCTGAGCCCATGCCCCCATGCACCCATGCACTCATGAACCCATGCCCGTCTTCGCTATGCTCTTCCGGGTAAAAACCCATGCACCCATGAACCCATGAACCCCCTACACCGCCCCCCCCACCTTCACCTGCTCCGGCAGAAAAGGCCCGGCATCCCCTCCGCCTTTGATGATCTCGCGGACGATGGTGGAACTAATGTGCGAATAGGCCGGCTGGCTGATGAGGAAGATGGTCTCCAGTCCTTCGCCGACGATGTTGTTGAGCTGCGAGATGGTTTTCTCGTAGTCGAAATCCGAGGAATTGCGCAGGCCCCGCAGGAGGTAGCGGGCGCCGATCTGCTTGGCGTAATGAGCAGTCAGGCCGGTAAAATGGCCGACTTCCACTTTGGGTTCCTCCTGAAAGACTTCGTGGAGCCATTGCAGGCGCTCTTCCAGGTTGAAAAGGTAGTTTTTCTGGTTGTTGACACCGATGGCCACCACTACCTTGTCGAACAGCGGCAACGACCTTTTCACCAGGTCGACATGCCCTATCGTGATGGGGTCGAAGGAGCCGGGGAATACTGCGATTTTTGTCATTGGAACGGAGGTTAGGGTTCGGGCCGGGCGGAAGGGGCTATTGGTTATTGCCACCTCCAGGGCAGCAAGAGGGTTATTGGTTATTGACGAGCAATGCTTCGTAAATCCGGTAATTTTCTTCGTCAAAACAAACGAAGTACACGTGCTCGATAGAAGTGTCTTCGGCCAGGAAGGCCTTCACGGCTTCAGTTGCCACCCGGGCCGCCCGTTCTTTCGGAAAGCCGTAGACGCCGGTGCTGATATTTGGAAAAGCAACGCTCTTCATGCCGTTCTTTACCGCCAACAGCAAGCTGTTCCGGTAGCAATCCGCCAGCAGCCGGTCGCTTTCGGTTTCGTTCTGCTGCCCCCAGATTGGCCCTACGGTATGGATCACTTTTCGGGAGGGCATTTTGCCGGCTGTGGTGATCACGGCCTGGCCGGCAGGGCACTTCCCGCATTCCGCCCGGATTTGCCTGCATTCCTCCAGGATTTCCGGCCCGCCCGCCCGGTGGATAGCCCCGTCGACCCCGCCGCCACCCATCAGGGAGGAGTTGGCGGCATTGACCACGGCATCTGCCTCCATTTTGGTGATATCTCCGCGGATCAGTTTGATTTTTTCCATGCCGCAAAGATAAGAACTCATTCCAAAAGGCGGAAGGAATCCATAAAACGGCTGCTCGCCGTATTCAGGCTCCGCCCTTTGACGGTTGCGGTTTGCAGGGCGTAATACCGGTTGCCGGCGACCAGGGCGCGGGTCTTGATCACGGCCTGCCCGTTGAGGTAGTCGATGCGCCAGATGCGGCCGGGATGCCCGAAATACGGACGCTCGTCGGCGTAGGCCAGCTCGCCGCCGACGCTCTCCACGGCCGATTCGATCGTCGCTTCAAAGAATTCGTTTAGCAGCTCGGTACTGTCCTCATCGAGGGTGAGAGGAGGGTAGTCGCAGTAGCTCACCATATAGATCAGGTTGTCGGCGCTGTCTTTTTCCGCGGGCTGATGGAAAAACACATGGTAGGCCAGTTTGCCGACCGGGGTTTCGACGCTGTCTACCTGTTGTTTCAGCTGGCCAGGCGCCAAAATCCGGAAACGGCCTTCATAGGATTGGTATTCCTCCCATTGCTCCTGCGCAGGCAGGGTGCCGGCGCAAAACAGAAAGATCAGGCCCAGAAAACAAAATCGCATCGGTTGTTGCATTTAATGGTTGAACTGGTTTTTAGAAAACAAATTGAAAAGAGGGTTAATTTTCTTTGCAGGTTGGTTTCCGGTGCCCCTTTAGAACACCACATCCCTGCCATTGGATGGCACGGAACCACAAAATTGTGGCCACAAAACCGGCGGGGCTCATCCGGTGTCCGAAAAATCCTTATTTTCACCTCTTTATTAGGACCAATAAGCTGTTGCTGAAACATGCCATATACCTACGAGTATCCCCGGCCGGCCCTGACGGTTGATTGCGTGATCTTTGGCCTGGACGAAAGCCATAAACTCAAGGTGCTGCTCATACAGCGGGGCCATCCGCCCTTCAAGGGCCAGTGGGCGCTGCCCGGCGGCTTTGTCGATATGGACGAAGGGCTGGAAGCGGCTGCCCTCCGGGAACTGGAAGAAGAGACCGGCGTGAAAAACGTCTTTATCGAGCAGCTGTACACGTTCGGAGAGCCGGGCCGCGACCCCCGGGGGCGGGTGGTGAGCGTCGCTTATTATGCCCTGGTCAACCTGGAAGAACACCCCGTGACGGCCAATTCCGACGCCAGGCGCGTCAAATGGTATGAAACCGACAGCCTGCCCCAGCTCGCCTTTGACCACGAGGACATCCTCAGGGTTGCCGTAGCCCGCCTGCGGGCCAAGGTGCGTTACCAGCCCATCGGATTCGAATTGCTGCCGGAGAAGTTTACGCTCTCCCAGCTGCAGAAGCTGTACGAAACCATCCTGGGAGTCGAAGAGCTCAACAAACGCAATTTCCGCACCCGGATCCTGAAGATGGGCGTCCTGAAGGAGGTGGGCAAACAGGAAGGCGTCGCCCACCGGCCCGCCAAACTGTACTGCTTCGACAAAGAGAAATACGAGCAAATGGCGAAGGAGAAATACGAAGACCTCCTGCGCCGAGGCGTAGATTTTGAAATATGATCCGGCCCATGAAAACCCCGTACCTGCCTTTGTTCCTTTTGTTTTCCTTTTTAACGCTTGCCTCCTGCAAAAATGACCGGCAGGGGCCGCCTGCTGCCGCCGAACCGGCCGGCGAGGCGCCGGCCTTGCCCCCCCGGGAAGAAGACTACGAAGCCGCGCGGTTCAAATGGGGATACATCAACCCGGCCGGCGAGCTGGCCATCGCCGCTGAATTTGACGACGGGCGCCCCTTTGCCGAAGGGCTGGCCGCAGTGCGGGTGGAGGGCCGCTGGGGATATATTGGCAAGGACGGGAGCTTTGCCATCCCGCTCCAGTTCCAGGGCGCCTGGAGCTTTTCCGAAGGGCGGGGGCGCGTCCTGACCTACGACAATAAAATGGGCTTTATCGACCGGTCGGGAAACTGGGTGGCAGCAGCCCGGTATGACGACGCCCTGGATTTTCAGGAAGGGCTGGCCCGCGTTCGGGTGGAGGACAAATATGGCTTTATCGATACGAATGGGAAAATGGCGATTCCCGCCCGCTATGAGCATGCTTCCTCCTTTGAGAACGGCTATGCCAGCGTGAAGCTGGAGGGGAGCTATGGCCTGATAGGCAAAAACGGGAGGGAGGCCCTGGCGCCCGTATATAAAAAAGCCTCGCCCTTTCAGGAAGGGCTGGCGCGCATTCGAAAAGACGGCCTGTACGGCTTTGCCGATGAACAGGGTGAGGTGGCGATCCCTCCCCGGTTCGAAAACGCCCAGGACTTCAACCAGGGCCTGGCGCCAGCGAGGCGGGACGGCCGGTATGGCCTGATCGATAAAAGCGGCGAATTCGTGGTGCTTCCGAAGTATCAGCAGTTGTGGTACGCCGGAGAGTCCCTCTGGGGGGTAGAACAGGAAGGGCGCTACGGTTTTATCGACGCCCAGGGCGAAGAGGCCATCACCGTTCAGTTCGAACAGGTTTTTAGTTTTGAGAACGGCTTTGCTCCCTACCGCCTCGGGCGCCTGTGGGGATACCTCGACCACGAAGGCAACCTGCTGACCCAGCCCCGGTTCGGCCTGGCCTGGGCCTTCCGGGAAGGCCTGGCCCGGGTGGCCACCCGGACAGGCATCGGTTTTATCAATACGCAGGGCGAACTGGTTATCCCTCCCCGGGATAATTACCTGGACCTCCGGGACTTTTCGGAAGGGCTGGCCCTGGCGCAGGTGTACCGGTGAGTGGCTTGATTAGCTTTCTTTTTCAATTTTGTCCATCCTGCCTGCTGACAACTTTTCTCGACAGCTTCTAAGTCTAAGTGAGCGCCCGGAGCTGCTGAGCCAACATTACTGCCCACCCGAAAAAAATCATTATTTTTTTGAGAAACCAGGTGAGGTTTACCAGATGAGGGGCGCGGAGACAGGCAAAGAGATTCCAAAGTATTCGCTGTCAAGCGAATACTCTGCGGTTCCCAGCGGCCTGCGGTTCAAAACTTGCGGGCGGACACACATTTCTGAACAATCCCGGGGCCTTCGTGCTTATTTGAATCGCACATGCCTACTCTTCATCCCCATCCTTGATCACCTCGCTCTTCTCTTCTTCCTCTTCTGTTTCATACGGCCGTTTCCCAAAAATCTCTATCAGATCTTTTTTGAAAACCACTTCTTTTTGCAGCAGCAACTTCGCCAGTTGCTCCAGTTCTTCGCGATGTTCCTGCAGCACGTTCTTTGTCCGCTCATAGGCAGCTTCAACCAGTTCGTGCACTTCCTGGTCGATCAGCTGGGCGGTGGCCTCGCTGTAGGGCTTCTGGAGGGATTGTTCGTACTGGTCGGTGCTGTCGTAGTAGCTGATGTTGCCCAGTTTCTCGTTCAGGCCGTAAAAGGCCACCATGGTGTAAGCCTGCTTGGTCACCTTCTCCAGGTCGTCCAGCGCGCCGGAGGAGACTTTTCCGAACACCACCTCTTCAGCGGCGCGCCCGCCCAGGGCAGCACACAGGCGGTCGACCAGCTGTTCCTTGTTATAGATCACATTTTCCTGGGGCAGGTACCAGGCGGCGCCAAGGGAGCGGCCCCGCGGCACGATGGATACCTTCAGCAGGCTGTCGGCGTGTTCCAGGTACCAGCTGACGGTAGCGTGGCCCGCCTCGTGGTAAGCGATCACCTTTTTTTCGTGGTCAGAAATGATCTTGCTCTTCTTTTCCAGCCCGGCGATCACCCGGTCGGTAGCGTCGTAGAAGTCGTGCATGTCGATGGCGTCCTTGTTGCGGCGGGCGGCGATGAGGGCGGCTTCGTTGCAGACGTTGGCGATGTCGGCGCCGGAAAAACCGGGCGTCTGGCTGGCCAGTGTTTCCAGGTCGATAGCCTCGGACAGTTTCAGCGGTTTGGTGTGTACTTTAAAGATGGCCAGCCGCTCTTTTTTGGTGGGCAGTTCCAGATAAATCTGCCGGTCGAAGCGGCCGGGGCGCAGCAGGGCGCGATCGAGGACGTCGCCCCGGTTGGTGGCCGCCAACACAATGACGCCGGTGTTGACGCCGAAGCCGTCCATTTCCGTCAGGATCTGGTTGAGCGTATTTTCCCGTTCGTCGTTCGACTGCAGGGAAACAGCCTTTCCCCGCGACCGGCCCACGGCGTCGATCTCGTCGATGAAGATGATGCTCGGCGAGTTCTGCTTGGCCTTCTTGAACAGGTCGCGCACCCGCGAGGCGCCGACACCCACGAACATCTCCACGAATTCAGAACCAGAAATAGAGTAGAAGGGAACGCTTGCTTCGCCGGCCACGGCCCGTGCCAGGAGGGTCTTCCCGGTGCCGGGAGGGCCGACGAGCAGGACACCCTTGGGGATCTTGGCGCCCAGGCGCGTGTAGCGGGAGGGGTTCTTCAGGAAGTCGACAATTTCCTTTACCTCGACCTTGACTTCCTCCAGGCCAGCCACGTCGTCGAAGGTGACGTCGCTCTGCCCTTTTTCAAAGAGCTTGGCCTTGGACTTGCCCATGTCGAAGATGTTGTTCCCTCCGCCGACACCTCCGCCGGGGCGAATGCGCCGGAGGATGAAGATCCAGATGCCGATGATGATGGCAAAAGGAACGACCCAGGAAAGAATGTTGCCCCACCAGTTGGTGCGGCTGATATAATTGACGTCGATCCGTTCCTCGGGAGGAACGCCCTGCTGTGCTTCTTCCAGGCTCCGCTCGAAGGTCTCGATAGAGCCGATGTTGAGGGTGTAGTGCGGGCCCTCGGTGCCGGATTCGATCTTGTCGTACCGGCCCTGGCCCAGCTTGTCCTTTTTGATGTAGATTTCCGCCGTCTCTTTGTTGACGATCGTGATCTTTTCAATGTCCTTGCTGGCCAGCATTTCCTGTTTGAACTCCGTCCAGGAGACCTGTTCGGCACTGCTGCTGTTGAAGTAGAAGAAAATCTGGACCGCCAAAAGGGCAAGTAGGATATATAGTATCCAGGAATTGGAAGTGAAATTCCCGCCGGAACCGTCGTTGTCCGGTTCGGAAGGTTGCCTTCCGCCCTGAAATGGCCTTTTCCTGTCTTGTTGTGCCATAAATGCAGTTTGGTTGTGTTGTTTAAAACTTTGGCAGGCAGGCCGAAGTTCTGTAAATTCTCCCATAAATAAAAACCCGCATCATCCAACGATGTTCAGGCAGGGCCGGGAAGGCCACCAGCAATTAGTGCCGCAGCCCTGTACAGGCCCGGCTCATTCTGCCCGCACGTATAATACCACCCGGACTCCTCTTTTCCTCCAACTCTTTTCTACGCGCCATTCCTCCTGCAGCCGCCGGATTTCTCCATCGGTAAAATCGTTCATCACATTGGAATAAAAGATGTGGCTGTCGCGGGCCAGGTCCTTTTCTTTCATGCCCCGGTTGTCCTCGCTGAGTTCCTTGAATTTCAACGGGCCGATCTCCGGGAAGGCCGTGCCAACCGATTCCAGGGGAATGTTTTGCTCATCCAGATACCCCAGCATCTGCCTGCGCAGGCTGTAATAGGGCAGGTGGGCAAGGGTAGAATCCCACCCCTGTGAAATGGTGTCCGGATAGATCCAGAGGTTGCCCGTCAGCAAGCCGGCAAAGGCGGCGGCGAAAAGCAGGTGGCGGAGGCGGGAAGCCAGCGGAGCATTTGCCAGCACGGCATAAAGCAGGATGCTGACGCTTAGGAATGCGGGCAGCAGGTAGCGGTGGCCGTGCAGGCCCCGGTAGGCCAGGAAGGTGATGCTGAGCAGGGCCAGGCTGATAGCGGCCAGCCAGAAGGCCTGCCTCACCGGGGCATTTTTTCGAAGCGCCCCGCCCTTCCAATGCCGGTACCACAACCCGCCCAGCAACAGCCACAAGAAAAGGCGGCCGAAATCGAGCAACCGCCAGCCCAGGACTGCTGTGTTTTTTATCAGCCCCGGTATGCCTACCCGCTCAAAACCCGGTGCCCAGGGCATGGCGTCGTGATAGCCCACCCACCCCTTTTGCTGGTAGTGGTAAGCCAGGAAGGCCAGAGCCAGCAGCCCGCCGGGCACGAAGGGCAGCGCCGCCCGCACCGGCGCCAGCCAGCTCTTTTCCCAATTCGCCAGAAGGCTGAAGCAGTACAGTGCCACCACCGTCATCATACCCCTGGTGCTGATGAGCGCCAATCCGATGCCCCCAATTATCTGCGCTCCTTTCCTTCGGTACAGTATGCCGTAAAGGGCCAGCAGGAAAAAGCAGCAAAGGGCGATGTCGGGACTGACCAGCACTGCCTGCCCGGCCAGCACGGGGTCGGCTGCGGCCAGCAGCGCCAGCATCCAGCTGTTGCCTTTCCCTCCGAAGTAATCGCCGAGGCGGACGAGCAGGTAAACGATCCCGAGCAGGAAAGGCAGCATGGCCAGGTGGCTCACCGCCAGGCCCCTGCCGAACAGCTTCCACGCCGCCGCCAGGTACAGGCCAAATGCCGGAGGATGCCCGCTGTCGATCTCGTCCGGCAGCAACAGGTACCGGAAATTGTTCTCGTAGTACCAATGGGCATGCCTGGAACCCAGCTGTATGGTGTCCCAGAAAAAAACGTGGCCGCGCACCAGCAGGGTGGCCAGGGTGGCCAGTAGCAAAAGGCCGGTCAGGGTGATATTCCGGGGAGAGGGGAGTGGGGGCATGGGGTCACTGGTTCACTGGTTCATGGGTTCACTGGTTCATGGGTTCACTGGTTCATGGGGTCATGAAATTTTACTTTTCTTTCCCATACTTCTCCAGCATGCATGCCTTGACGAAAGCCACGAACAGCGGGTGGGGTGTTTCCACGGTGCTCTTCAACTCCGGATGGAACTGTACCCCGATGAACCAGGGGTGGTCTTTGAGTTCGACGATCTCCACCAGGCCGGACTCCGGGTTGATGCCCGAGGGGATCAGGCCAGCCTTTTCCATAGCTTCCAGGTAGGCGTTGTTGAACTCATAACGGTGCCGGTGCCGTTCGCTGATCTTCAGGTGGCCGTAGGCTGCCAGGGCTTTGGACCGGCGGCGAATCTCGCAGGCGTAGGCGCCCAGGCGCATGGTGCCTCCCTTTTTGGTGATTTTCTTTTGTTCGGGCATCAGGTCGATGACCGGGTCCTGGGCACGGGGGTTCACTTCGGTGGAAGCCGCATGTTCCAGCCCCATAACGTGGCGGGCAAATTCCACAACGGCGCATTGCATGCCCAGGCAGATGCCAAAAAAGGGGATATTGTTCTCCCGCACATACCGGATCGCCTTGATCTTGCCCTCAATGCCCCGCTCCCCGAAACCGGGAGCGACGAGGATGCCGTCCAGGCCTTCCAGGTGCTTGACCACATCGCTGTAGCTGTTTTCCAGGTGTTCGGAATGGATGGGCTCTACTTTGACGTGGCACTCGTTGACGGCGCCGGCGTGTACAAAGGACTCGTGAATGGACTTATAGGCATCCTGCAATTCGTTGTATTTGCCCACCAGCCCGATCCTGACCTCGTAGGTTGGGCTCTTCAGCCGGCCCAGGAATTTCTTCCAGGCCCGGAGGTCAGGCTCCTTGCGGTCCTTGAGGCGCAGCTTGGTGATGACTACCGTGTCCAGCTTTTCCCGCAACATGAGCAGCGGGACGTCGTAGATGCTTTCCGCGTCGATGGCCTCGATGACGGAACCCACATCGACATTGCAGAACAGGGCCAGTTTGCGGCGGATATCCATCCCGATGGGGTGCTCGGTGCGGCACACCAGGATGTCGGGTTGAATGCCGGTGTTCAACAGCTCTTTGACGGAGTGCTGGGTGGGCTTGGTTTTCAGCTCCTTCGCCGCCCGCAGGTAGGGGATGAGCGTCAGGTGGATGACCAGGCAGTTGTCGGCGCCCAGTTCCCAGCGCAGTTGCCGGAGGGCTTCCAGGTAAGGCAGCGACTCAATGTCTCCCACCGTGCCGCCCAATTCGGTAATGACGATGTCAAATTCGTTGGAAGTGCCCAGCAACTGCGCCCGCCGTTTGATCTCATCGGTAATATGAGGGATGACCTGAACCGTTTTGCCCAGATAATCCCCGGCGCGTTCTTTCTGGATGACCGTCTGATAAATCCGCCCCGTGGTCACGTTGTTGGCCTGGGAGGTCGGCCGGTTGAGAAAGCGTTCGTAGTGCCCCAGGTCGAGGTCGGTCTCGGCGCCATCGTCGGTTACGTAACACTCTCCGTGTTCGTAAGGATTGAGGGTGCCGGGGTCGACGTTGATGTAAGGATCGAATTTCTGGATGGTGACGGAGAAACCGCGGGCCTGCAGCAGTTTGGCCAGGGATGCGGAGATGATGCCCTTGCCCAACGATGATGTGACGCCTCCCGTAACAAAAATGTACTTGGTCATAATGCTTTGTTGGCGATGAACCGTTGGCGTTCGGCTTTGAACGGGCAGGAAAACGCCAACGCTTCATCGCCAAATGCACACGGTAGTGCTTGTTACGGGATACAAAGATAGGGATTAGAATCGGGAATATTGGGGCCGCACCGGGCTTTTGTAGGCAGATTTGTTTACAAATATATTGCGTTTATATTTAATTCTTTGAATGTGAAATGGGCGGCATCCTTCATTTCATTCCGTCAAATATCGAACAAACAGGGTCAGGCCGGTGACGATGGCCAGGCAAAGCAAGCAAACCAGGACGAACTTCGTTGCTTTGGAATTCATGGCGATAAAATTAATTAGCCTTATGTTTCTGTTTCAGGCCTATTTCAGGACGAATTTTTTCGTCAGTTGCCTGGCGCCTTGCCCGAGCCGGATCAGGTATATGCCGGAGTTGGCGTCGGAGAGGTCCAGTGTCCAGTTATTTGCCCCTGCTTTGACGGGCAGGGTGTCATTATAATAAAACTTGCCATCCAGGCTATATACAGAGACGTTCAGCGAGCCGTTTCGATCGCTGTCATAGCTGGTACTCAGCCTTCCCTGAGGGGCGGGGTTCGGGAATATGGAAATCAGTCCTGAAAAGCTTTCGCCCGGCGCGGCAGCCGATGTCATATCGGTTGAGCGTTCATAACTAAGCCCCCCGCCGGCAGCCCCGACCGACCAGGAAAGGAACTTCAGGTCGATATAAATATCTTCGGATATCAAGTGAAGGACCATGTCCCTGTCGACCATGCCCGGCGGGTTGCTCTCCACCGTGGTTTGCCAGTTGCCGAACGTGAGGTTCGGCAAATCCCCGGTAGTGCCGAAGGCCCACTCCGTGTCTTCGGGGCTGCTGTGCATCACATAGCTGTCTTCCAGCCGGATATTGTAAATGCCCATAGTCGTTCCCCGTGTGATCCACACGTTGTCGGTGATCCGGTCCTGGTTTTCCTCCAGGGTGAAATCGGCATTGTCGGCTTTTGTGAATGTAACTTTCTGCCCATCCCAAATGGTTTGGGGATAGGCAGGCCAGTAAATAAAAATCAGAAAAACGCAAAGAAGATAGTTTTTTCCCATACTGTTTTGATTAGATTCAGTTTCGTTTTGACGGGAAAACACGGAAAGGCTTTGTCCCGAATCCGTGTTTTCCCGTCGGAATGAGTTTTATTACCTGAGTATCATGGTCCTGGCAGTGGCCTTTCCATTAAAACCGAGGCGGTAAACATATAGTCCGGCGGGCAGGTTTCGGGGTTCAAAATTTACCCGGTAAACGCCGGCCGGCAGGGTGTCGTCTACCAGCGTAGCTATTTCTTTCCCGACAATATTGTAAACCCTGAGCACGGCATGGCCCGATTGGCTGAGTTCGAAAAGAATATCGGTATCGGCAGTGAAGGGGTTTGGTACATTCTGCAGAAGAGCATATCCATTGGCAGTGCCCGGGGTACCGTCGATGGGTTCGAGGCTGGTGGTGATGTCGAATGCGCTCAACTGGCCGCGGATTTCTCCTCCGGGGTTGTCAGCTGTATGCACATTGACGTAGATGTTGCCCAGCATCAACTCGGCCATCAGCTCGGCGGTTAAAGCCTGAGCGTCGGCGCCTGTCCATATTCCTGAGGCGGTTTGGCCAGCAAAGTCCGCTGCAATACCGCGGACGACGCCCCCGTTTTCTCCGATAGGGGCATTGTGGAAATGGGCGTTGGTCCTGTCCAGTCCTTCCACCGTGACGTTGAACACCAACCCGGCATCGGTCAGGGTGAAAGCGCCGGTACCTGTGGCTGCCGTATTTACCGGCGGCACTTCCTGTGCCCCCATCAGGTTGGCCGAAAACCCAGTTCCGGAATTCAGCAAGACCTGGCCGCGGATTTCCCCGCCCGGATTGGCGGCCGTATGGACGTTGACGTAGAGGTTGCCCAGCAACAGGGCCTGGATCAGCTCGTCGGTCAGCGGCTGTGCGTCGTCGCTTGTCCATATTCCCGATGCCGTATTGCCAACGAAATCGCTGCCGATGTTGCGGACTACGCCGCCGTTGGCGCCAACAGCATTATTGTGGAAATGGGCAGCTGTGAAGTCCAGCCCTTCGACGGTAACAGAAAATGCCAGGCCGCCGTCGGTCAGCACAAAAGCGCCGGTCCCCTTAGCGGCAGTAGTGACTGCCGGGTTTTCCTGTTCCCCGGTTAGCTTTGCCGAAAAGCCCGTCCCCGAGCTGGGGATGACCTGGCCGCGGATTTCTCCGCCCGGGTTGGCGGCTGTATGAACGTTTATGTAGAGGTTGCCCGCCAGCAGTGCTTTTAACAAATCCCCGGTCAACGGCTGGGCATCGGTGCTTGTCCAGGTTCCGGAAGCGGTGTTGCCGTTGAAGTCGCCTCCAATATCTCTGACTACGCCGCCGTTGGCGCCGATGGCGTTATTATGGAAGTGAGCGGCGGTCATATCCAGCCCATTGACGGTGATATCAAAGGCCAGGCCGGCTTCTGTGAGTTCGAAAGAGCCTGTTCCGGAAGCGCTGGTAGTCACGGCCGGGTTTTCCTGGCTTCCGGACAGCCTGGCTGTGAAGCTCGTCCCGCTCGCGAGGTTGACCTGTCCGCGGATTTCTCCCCCAGGATTGGCGGCGGTATGGACATTCACATAAATATTGCCTTTCAGAAGTTCGGCTATCAGGTTAGGGGTTAAGGGCTGATCGTCCGTATCCCTCCATACTCCGGTGGCCGTGCTGCCGTTGAAGTCGGCGCCGAGATCGCGGACGACTCCTCCATTAGAGCCGGCGGCGGCATTGTGGAAATGGGCGGCGGTCATGTCCAACCCTTCAACGGTGACGGAAAATACCAGCCCGGCGTCGGTCAGGGTGAAGGCGCCGGTGCCCGTGGCGTCTGTAACGACTGCCGGGTTTTCCTGGTCTCCGCTCAGGTTTGCGGAAAAGCCGATGCCGGTATTGAGAAGGACTTGCCCGCGGATTTCGCCGCCGGGATTGGCAGCAGTGTGGACATTGACGTACAGGTTGCCCAGCAGCAGGTCTTTAATCAGCTCTTCGGTCAACGGTTGGCCGTCGGCGCTGGTCCAGATTCCGAAAGCCGTATTGCCGTCGAAGTCGCCGCCGATGTCGCGGACGACGCCCCCGTTCGCGCCGATGGGCGCACGGTGGAAGTGAGCGGCAGTCATGTCGAGCCCTTCGACGGTGACGGAAAATACCAGGCCTGCCTTTGTCAGGGTAAAAATGCCGGTGCCTCTGGCAGCGGTAGCGACTGCCGGGTTTTCCTGGTCTCCGGCCAACTTGGCAGTGAAAGCAGTTCCGGAACTGAGCAGTACCTGCCCGCGGATTTCGCCGCCGGGATTGGCGGCAGTGTGGACATTGACGTAGATGTTGCCTGCCAGCAGTTCTTTTATTAAGTCGTCTGTCAACGGTTGGCCATCAGCGCTCGTCCAGATTCCGGAAGCAGTATTGCCCTCAAAGTCGCCATCCAGGCCGCGGACTACGCCTCCGTTGGCGCCGATAGCGTTATTATGGAAGTGAGCGGCGGTCATATCCAGCCCTTCAACCGTGATGTTGAATTTCAGCCCTTCTTCGGTGAGCAGGAAAACTCCCGTCCCGCGGGCTTCCGTGGCGACCGCCGGGTTTTCCTGATCCCCGGTCAAAGTGGCTGTAAAATGGGCCTGGGAATAGCCGGCTGAAACTGCCAGCAGTATAAATAAACCGGTTAAGATTGGGTGTAACAATTTTTTCATGGTATTGTTTTTAGAGCTGTGAAAATGTCTTAGTAAAGCTGCCTGGCAAAGGCCCGTCGCCTCAGTGTGATTTTTTTAAGAGCTTGTTTGGAGGCCGGATTTGGTAGCGAAAAGAGTCATTTTTTTGATGAAACAAGGCGGGAAAACCGGAGTTTAGCCGTAGCTAAATGAGGATTTTTCCAACGCAGTGTCATCAAAAAAATGGCCTTTGCGCTCAAAGATTGGCCTCCAAACAAGCTCTAAAGTCGGAATGTCGTTCTTCGGCCGCAGTTTTGGCCATAGGCAGGGCCCTCTGCATCCATAGCACCCATAGCATCTAAAGCAATCCGCTCACCAGGCTTTCCAGACCAACCGGACATCCAGCCCGAGGCTGTATATCTCCACCTGGCCGTGGCCTACTCCCGAGAGCGGGATTTGCAGATAAGGGCCCAACTGGATGCCCCAACGCTGCCCCAACGCTGCCTGATAACCAGCTGACAACTGCCCTATAGCGAACCAGTGGGCCTGGTCTTTTCCGGTTTGCCACCACCGGATGAGGTCGGGGTCTTCGGCCGTGTATCGGTACCAGTACTCTTCCATAAGAAACACGTAGGAAGATGCGCCGGCACTGACGAAGAAGCCGTTCCCGGAATAACCTCCCGGGTAATATTTCAGCCAAACCGGTATCTCCAGCATATTGCACAGGCCGCGGGTGCTTTCCGGGGCGATCCTTCTGGTCCAGAATCCGTACGGGGGCATGTATTCCCCTTTCCCTGCAATGTAGTTTATGCGCAGAAAGCTGGCGCCGAAGCCGAGCGAGAGCCGGCCCAGATATTGATATTCCGCAAATAAGCCTGCTTTCCAGCCACCTTCCGAAAAGTCGCCCCAGCCTATCGAATTTAGCCCGGCAGAGAATCCGGGCCCGGCAACCAGGTGGCTGGAACGGGCCTGGGGATGTTCCGGTTGTCGCTGGCCCCGGGCAGCAAAAGCCAGGGCTTCCTCTTCCCCGGTGCCGGATACCTGCCGGACGGGAGTAAAATGCAGCAAAGGCAGGAACGCCAGCGGTTGCTTCCTGGTTATTTTTTCATCCAGATTGCCCGGGCCGGCATCCTGGCCCGGTATTTTTTCGCCGCTGTTGTTTCCGCTGGCTGGGGCATTAATGGATGGCTGCGGTTCTATAGCATCATCCACGGCATTTGGGGGGCGATTTATCGGATTGTTCGCCATAGTTTGGTTGGCCTCTGCCCCGGATGCCTGCATGGCGGGCCCGGCGCCCGGGCTCGGGGCAGGGGAGCGCGTGCCGTTCTTTACCCTTTCTGTTATGTCGGCCCGGTTGGCTTTTTGCTCCCCGGGGGCTTCTGCCGGCGCCGGTTCTTTCCTGCCCGGGCTCCGGAGAGGAAAGCTTTCCGGTTCCTGTGCTTTTTGTCCTGCGATAGCTTCGCCTTTCGGTTGTTGCCTTGCTTCTTCCTGTGCCGGTTCCTCGTGGCCATTGTTTCTTAAAGGCAGCGGTTCCCGGAAAAAAAAACAATACGCCAGGCCTGCCAATATCAAAAAAGCAGCAATTCCGGCCGTCCACCAGAATGCCATCCACCGTCGGCGCCTGCGGTCCAGCATGCCTTTCATTTGTTCCCATGCTGCCGGGTTGTACGGTATGTCATACCGCTCAGCGCCTTTTTGGAACAGCTTGTCCAGCTCGTGCTTTGAAAGCTCAGGCATAACGCGCATTCAGGTTTTTCTGGATCATTTCCCGTAGTTTGCTTCTGGCCTTGGACAAATTGGATTTGGACGTCCCTACGCTGATTCCCAGGGATTCGGCGATCTCTTCGTGCTTGAATCCATCAATAACGTACATGTTGAATACCGTCCGGTAGGCAGTAGTGAGCGACTGAACCATAGCCATGAGCTCCTGGTAACTGATCTTGCTCAGGATATCCTCGTCCGTGGAGATATTTCTGGCTTCATCCATCTGAACTTCTCTTTTGAATTTTTTCTGTTTTCGAACGTGATTGATCGCGGTATTCACTACAATTTGCCGGAACCAGGGTTTAAAGGGCTTGTCCAGGTCAAATTTTTTAATGTGGTTGAACACCTTCATGAAACCGTCGTTCAGGATTTGAATGGCCTCATCCTCATTGTCCGCATACCGAATGGCAATGCTCATGCCGTAGGCATAGAACTGCTGGTACAGTTCGCGCTGGCTGTCGCGCTGGTGTTTGCGGCAGCCCAAAAGAACAGGCAATAAGTTGGATGCGGCTTCAGCGTGCATCTGGTGAATGGGTGTTTGTCCTCCCTATACCCGGCCTATGGACATAGGGTTGCCTGACGCAAAATCTTTTGAGTGTGTTACAAAAAAGCGGGGTTACGGAAAGTCGTCAGACGACTCAAAGTCGCAAAGTCGCACGAAAGTCGTCAGACGACTGATAAAACCCGCACTCAAATCTTTTCGGAAGAAAAAACTAAGAAGAGAGCCGGAGAAAGGAAAGTTTTTTTGCCGAACGGGAAGGAAAAGGGGGTGAAGGGGTGAGGGGGAGAGGGTCATGCGCATCAGGTTGAAATGTTAACGCAGGTGGCTGCTGGCCTATGTGAAACCTCCTATGTGCCCTATGCGATAAAAAAACCTGCGGCCCATTGTTTTTGAACCACATAGGGCACATAGCGCACATAGGGCAGGCAACAGGGCTTCGCAGGCATGTGAGGAAGCCCCGGCAGCAGGGCGAAGAGCCTCCTGGCGGTACTGCAAAGCCGGGCTGCCGCCGCTTTGCCAGCCTGTAGCAACGATCCCTGGCAGGGTGGGCAGAAGGCTGGCATGTTATAAAAATCGCATTTGTTAATTTCATAACCTGATGCGCATGGAGAAGAGGGGACTTCCACAGCCTTGCCACCGTTGTCCAGTCTTGGACGGATAGCCTAACCTTAAACACAAACACAGGGCTTTGTACACGCTCTTACCTGACTGCCACCCGCTTCACGGCCGTTCCGGCCTCGGTGGTGATAGCCAGGTGGTAGAGCCCTGCCGGTTTTCCGGAGAGGCTGACGGCCAATAGCAGGCCGGGCCATCCGGCTTGCTCGCCGGAGTCATAAACGAGCTGGCCGGTAGGGTTGAACAGGCGAAGCCGCACCTGGCGGAAGAAGCCCCTTTGCTCAACGGTGAATTGGCCGGAAGCGGGGTTGGGGTAGAGGGAAAATGCCTGTGCCAGGCCAGCCTGCGGCGTTCTTTCCCCGGATTCGGCAAGCACGTTCTGGCCGATAGGCTGGTTGCTGTAGGTGATCAGGTTAGTCGCCATTTCCAGGTGGGGGTTGAAGCCGTCGTCGCAATTGGGGCAGGTAGCGCCGTTGATGCAGTTGGGGTTATTGGGGTGGCATTGATCGACATAATTGGGGAAGAGCCGGTAGAAGAACTCCTGGCGGCCCTGCCCGATGTAGGGCGACAAATCGTATTCGAAAAAGGGAGAAATGGCGCCCGGGCACCAGCCGGCCCGGTCGAACCACCAGGTACCGTTCTGGGGGGAGCATCCGTCGGGGTTGGGGTCGCATTGCGTCCAGTTGTGGTGGGCGAAAGTTTCCTGGCCGTTGACGAGGATGTGGTGGGTGGCTTCGTAGAATTCGGCCGCGTTGAGGCTGTTGTTCTCCCCCCAGCCGTGGCCGGTGCCCACGAGGTGGAGCTTTGCGGCCTGGACCCCGGGCTGGAGGTCCACCTGGAAGGTGTCGGCCGGCTGCCGGTTGGCGGGATTGCCGAAAGCGTGATAACCATACCACAGGCGCTCTACCCGGCTGTAGCGGTAAGGGGTGGCGCCCGCTTCAAAATCGAAGTCCAGCGTTACTGCCCAGCCTCGCTGGAAGGTGCCGATGCGCACCCGGAGTTCGGGGTTGCCCTGCAACAGGGAAGCATAGTCGGTGACGTCCACAGTATGCTCACATTCTACGCCGTAGGGGGTGATGTACCGGATGATCTCCACCCATTCGCCGGCCGGCGTGCGCACTTCGATATGCGCCAGGCGGTCCCAGGCGTCGCAGCCGATGGTGGGGCAGCCGATGCCCAGCCTGGCCGTGATCTTGTTGAACGCTCCCAGGTTGCCGGGCATCTGGTAGTGGCCGGAATAGGAGAAATTGACGAAAGCGATGACCTCATCGCGGTCAAAAGTGCGCAGGGACACATCGCCGGTATTGTCGGTGACCTCGAAGGTGACACTTGTTTCATCGATGTTGCCGGTGCTGCCCCGCACCTTTGCCGTCAGCGTATGGGTGCCGTATCCGTCCGGCGTCCAGTAGGCGTAGGCGTGCCCGTCGGCGCCGGCAGTGGCTTCGATGGGTTGCCCATCGATCTCCAGTTCAACCGATTCGATGGAGAACCACTGCGGATAGGGGATTCGCCCCCGGGCGCCCAGGACCATCTGCCCCGGTTCGGGCATCACCATGGGGTAGGCGGCGCTGGGGCTGGTGATGACGGCCTCGGGAAAGACGTCGGCGGGGTTTACCGCCTGGAAGGTGCGCTCGATGGGTTCGGCAGCGTAGTATTCTCCATTGCCCTCCTGGCTGGCGCGGACGGTTACGGCACCCCCTTCGCCCGTGAGGTGAAGCTGGTTGCCTTCCACCGTCGCCGGGCCGGACACGATGGCGAAGGCCACCGGCAGGCCGGAGGTGGCGCTGGCCTCCAGTTCAAAGGGGCTGTCGGTGGAAAGCCGGTCGGGCAGGGGGAGGAAGGACAATACCTGATAAGGCGCTTCAATGCCGCCGTAGAGCGTTACCTCCCGGAGGATGAAGCCTTCGTTGATATTGGCGCGCTCCCGGGCATAGATGCGGAGGTGGCGCCCTTCCCAGTCCAGCTCGTCAAGCAGGAATTCCGGGATGGTGTTGTTGGTAAAAGCTTGCCGCGTTTCCCAGTCTTCGCCATCGACTGACGTCTGGATCTCAAAGGCGGAGGCGTAGAACATTTCGTCCCACTGTACGGTAATCGCGCAGATTTTGTGAACGATGCCCAGGTCTATGGATATCCATTGGGGTTCCGACCGTTCGCTCACCCATTGTGAACCGATATTTCCGTCTACGATATTGGACGGAGAGCCGGATGAGGTGGAAGAAACCGTCACGGGCCTGCCCTGGGAAATGACCTGTTCGAAGCACTGGCCGCTGGCTAGAAACGGCGCCAGAAGGGCAAGCAGCAGGAACGAACAACGGCGAAGAGTCGGTTTGGTCCGGTTCATATTTTGTTGTTTGGGCGTAGGAGAAACAAGCAGCGGTAAAGATAGGTATTGAAAGAGAATTACCGTGGCCCCGGCCGAATGTTTGCATCGCATTTCCAAGTATTTCCAGGCATTTCCCCGTATTTCCACTGCATTTCCCCGCATTTCCCCGCATTTCCCCGCATTTCCCCGCATTTCCACTGCATTTCCACTGCATTTCCCCGCATTTCCACTGCATTTCCCCGTATTCCCCCGCATTCCCCCACATTCCCCATCAGATTCCAAATGCCCGCCCTTTCGCACCAATCCCCCTTTTGGAGTGTTACATTACTGATTGTCATTTCAAAACAAAAACAAAGAGCTATGGCAGACAAGAGCCTGAAAGAAAAAATAGAAGACCGCCTGCACAGCTGGCGCAGAGAACTGGAAGAACTGCAGCTGCAGCTCCACCTGGGCCGCAAGGAAGCCGGGGAAAAGCTGGAGGAACAGAAAAAACACCTGCGCGCCTGGATGGACGAAAACCGGGGCCGTTTCAAAGAGATCGAAGAAGAGGTTGGGGAAGAAGCGAATGAGTTCAAAGCCAAATTCAATGAGTTGATGGACAAGCTCCGGAAAGCCCCTGCCGCGACCAAAGAAGAGGCCAGGGCCCAGGAAGCCGAACTGGCGGCCACCATGGACAAGCTGCAGGAAGAAGCCGAAAAGATCGAAGAGCAGGGTACCGCCAAAGCCGCCAACATGATGGACGACTTCCAGGACCGCATGTCCCGCTTCCAGGCGCACCTGAAAGTACTGACCGCCCACTACGCCGAAGAGGCCGCCGAAGAGTGGAAAGAGTTTCAGGAAGAAGCCCGGGAAAAGATCGATAAGCTGAAAAGCAAAACGGCCGAGTGGCAGGAAGAGGCCGGGGAAGAATGGAAAGAATGGCGGGGAGAGATCAACAGAGCGTTCAGCAACCTGGCCAGCGCTTTTAAACGGGAGAAAAAGTGACAGCCGAGAGACTTGACAAGTTTTCTCCTTTGACATCCCTGAAAAAACTTGTCAAGTCTACTCCCTGAAAGATTTAACATCAACAAAGCGGCTTTTTCCAAACTAATTTTCATTTTCCTTCGTTTAATGTTAACTCAATGTTAATTTATTTTTAACTTAGAGTTAACGAAGGATTGATTGACCCTGGAAAATGAAAAATTATGAGATGGAAGATCGGAAAAAGCATGATGATGGTAGCCGGGGCGTCACTGCTGCTAAACGTGTGCGCCCACACGCAGGCCAGATACGCTGACAATGCCTATTACGCAGCAAATAAAGAAGCCCTCCGGTTAACCAGGACGTCAAATTTCACCATCGTTCCTTATGAATTGGTAAGGGGCATGATCCTCGTCAAAGCCGAAATCGAAGGGCAATCGGGGAATTTCATCCTCGACACCGGCGCCCCGACGCTTATCGTAAACGGAGATGGGATCGGCGAGCGTTCAGCGGAGTGGCAAAGCGTTTCCAGCGACTTCAACGCCTCGACTATCCGCATCAATAAATTCAACTGGGCCGGCATTGAGAAAAAAGGCATCGAAGCCATTGCTCTCGACATCAGCCACCTCGAAGAAGCATACCAACGAAAACTGCTTGGGATTATAGGGTACCAAATCTTCGCGGGCCGCGAGATCCTGGTCAATGCCAACACCATGCAGATTTTTATTTTTGACGGCAAAAAGAACTACCTCAGCCGGGTCAGCAAACCCATCACCACCCTTCCATTCACCATGCAGGACCACCTGCCGGTGATCAGCGCCAGGGTGGGGGACCAGATTTATCAATTCGGCTTCGACAGCGGTTGCACGGCAAATTTGCTGGATCAGGCATTGCTGGATAAACTGCCGGAAAGGGAATACAGCGTTCTCGCCCAAAGGCAATTACAGGGCTTTTCTGAAGAGCCGCAGGACGTCATGGTCATCGGTACCGCTGCCATAGAACTCGACAACCTTCCTGCAAAAGGATCAGAGTACCTGGTCACGAGCCTTTCTCATCTGAAAGCGTCCGACATCCACATCAGCGGCCTTTTGGGTTATCCCTTTTTTAAGGACCTGACCTTTTCCATTAATTATGTTACCCGTCAGCTGAGCATCTGGGAAATACATTCTGAAGAGGTACTTCCCTAACGTGAGTCGGTGACGACCTCCAAACATGCTCTAAAACTGTTTGCCTATACTCATCCCAAGGTAAACAGGTAACAGCCGGTGGCGGCAATCCTCTCCTTTCGGGCTGGTTCGTACAGGGGTTTGCCCGGAAATGTTCAGGCCCAGCCGAAACCCATTGGGCAATGTCCGGCTCAACTCTCCATTCAGCCTGCCAAATAAGGTGGCCTGGGCCGCCTCTGCCCCCGGCATGGGTTGAAAGGCCGCCGAACCGATCAGGTAATCCCCTTCCATTTTTAACCACTTGGCAGCGCCAAGGCCAGCATCCAGGGAAACCTCGAATCCGGGCAACAGCCAGGACCGGCCAGCGCCAATAGCAAAATCCAGGCGATGGTACTGGTTGTACAGCTGGTAGAAGGTGGTGGTATTGAGGATCGCTTTTCCGGCGAGTTCATCGCCTGTGTACTCGTATGTTTTGTTTTTCTTCAATTTTCCATGGTGTTCCTTTCCAGGAATGAAGCTTTAACTAATTAGAACACTTCTACAGCCCGTCCAGCCCCCCCCGCCTGCGCCGCCCAGGTCCACAACAAAACAGAGACATCGGCAACCGGAGAACCACCGGCGGAGATGCCGGCGGGAACGGCGCCGCCCTGCTCCATCAAATCCGGAAGCTCCGCGGGGCTCACGGCAAAAGTAATATTTTCGAAAGTGGAATTATCGACCTCGTCATCCGTCATGGTAAGGCCGGCCAGTGGCGCTGCGAAATGGATGTTTTTCATATCGACGGGGGTAATGCTGTCCACATCGATCAGAGAATGGCCAACAGCACGGCCGTTGGCAACGGCGACAACGGTGCCGTTCTGAATGGTGTGGCGGGCAGAATAGGCACCTTCCGGCCCATCGAGCTCGAAGCAGCTAGCACCGGGAGTCAGCACCACGAAGTTGTCGAGGGTGCCGCCCCAGGCCTGGTCGGTGTCAATCCCGTCATCCTCCGCATTCCAGACTACAACATTCGCTACATTTACACTTCCACCGAACCATTCGATGCCGTCATCCTGGCAGCCGACGATCTCAATATGTTCTATGGTGGTGCCTGAGCCAACGCCGGCAAGGGTGAGCCCATTGATCTCGTTCCCTTCGCCAATGTTGACACCGCCGTGCCGGATCGATACATAGCGCAATACGCCGGAGTTGTCGGCATCATCATCTCCTCCATAGTAGTAGTGCATGTCGTTGGCGGCAGATCCTTCGATGAGCGTTTCCCCTCCATCCAGGGTGGAGACCCGTGCATTTCCCATAAGGATGACCCCTCCCCACAGGTCATTGTCATCCGGGGCGAGGTTGGGGCTGGCATAGTTCCCTGCAGCAACGTCTCCGGGGGTGATTTCATCCAGGATGGAGGTGAAGATGATCGGCGCCGCTGCCGTGCCTTCGGCCATCAGCTTGCTCCCGCGGGCTACGAAAAGGGCTGTAGCGTTAACGCCTTCGCCAACTTGCCCTTTGATGATGGTACCGGGTTCGATGGTTAGTGTAGCCCCGTCAATGACGTTGATACGCCCTGCGAGGATGTACACTCTATCGGAAACCCAGGTGACGTCAGTGGTGATATTGCCCGCAACGAGAATGGGCTGCCCCGGGCCTGCCGTTTCACAGGTGGGCATATCGCCCGCATCATAGGCTAGCTGATTGGTTGTGACGGACAGGTTCCCCGTCGTGCTTTGGGCGGCGTCTTGTTGGCCGATGACCTGGAATTCCAGGGTGCCTTCCGTCAGGAAAACAAGGTTGAAGCCTCCGTCTGCGCGGCTGAAAGAATAGCCCGTTTCGCCATTAAAGGTGTACCATACCAGGGCACCGTCAAGTGGGGTGCCATCGCAATCTACTGCTCTGCCACTTACCCGAAATACCGTAATATCGATAGTTACCTCCCCAAGATCGGTTGGGGAATCAAAGCTTCCCAGTTCGACTGGCGCACCCAGTACGTCTCCCAGCCACACGCTGATGGCCACCGGCTCTCCTGTGGGCACCTGTGCGCACAGGTTGCCGTCCATGTCGGCTTCTCCATAAAAATAGGCAAACTGTTGGCTGGGTGAAGATATCAGGTAGGTGAAATTCGGGAGCGCGGTGCCTTCCTGGTCTACAATGGTCATGCATACATCTGTGGGGGCAAAGGGTATGTCGCAATTCCACCAGGAAAAGTGGGACACTTCCGCTTCCAGAAAGGCGCCATTCCGGATGGCCACCCCTTCTTCTATCCATTTACCGGTGCTTTCATCCATGCTCCAGAGGGGGACCTCATTTGGCGCCGGGGGGTAATCATCCGGCACCGGGAATTGTATCCTGGCCTTTTGGCCATCCGGGATGCTCAATGCATTGCCGGACTCGTCAAAGAGTTCGATGGCATACATGCCGTAGGACTGCAGGGTATACAACTGCCCGTTGCTTCCAATCGCCGACATGTCTCCCGGAGCATCTGCCAGAAAATCCGGGGCGGTGGGGTCGTAGTAATGGCTCTTCACCAGTACCGGGCCGGTATAGGTGCTGTTGTCCGGCGCAGCCAATACCGGCGGCAGGCTAAGCCGCCCGCCTTGGCTGATGTCTCCGGTGCTGCCCGTGGCAATGGCCGTTTCCGTATCGTACTTGTAGAGTTCAAGCCGGAGGGTTGTCCGGCTGTTGCTGCGCCCCCGCAGCACTTTCAGCCGCTTCATCCAGCCGTCTGCTTCAACCAGGACGGGGAGCCCGCCGGCTGGGATGGACAAGCCGCTGAGTTGGATGAGCCCGCGTTCGTCGGCTATGGAGGTACCGGCATTTAACAGATTTGTCAGGACAGCGCCTGGCAGCGGGTTGCCATTTTCATCTACTACTTGTATCAGAAAAGAAACTCCCGTATTGTCGGGAAGGTTGGTGATGTCTGTTTCTACCCAGATCTGGTCGTTTTTGGTGCATTGAAACAGGGCAATGCACAGAAGCAGAAAAGAGGCAAGTTTGAAGTTCTTCATTGTGTATAGGTTTGTAACTAATTCATGAACAGAATGCTACTTACCTATACTCGTGAAATCAGGCTAATGATACAGGGCAGGAAAAAAATGCAAGAATAGGGCCGGGATGCCAAGCACGTTGTAAACTAAGTAACTTTCCATTTTGGCCGTGCCTTTTGGCGAAATACTGCGTTGCTCGGTCGATCAGGTAGCTATGGCTACCCTCACTCCTCGCGCCTTGTCTTTCGCCAAAATGCCCATCCCAAAACAGTAAAGAACTTAATTTACAATGTACTAAACCTGGATCATTCCTGAAATATCTGTTTTCAGGAATGATCCAGGTTTAGGAGAAACGCCCCGGATTTTTCAATTCGGGAGGATGGAAGCTGGACAAGTCAGCGGTGGGCATTTCGGTGTACGCAGCGGCGGGCTGCTTCCAACGTTGTCCAACGTCAGGCGGGTAACCCGAAGTTTAAAACTGGTGGCTTATCCCCAGGCTGAAAGATACCCCCGGGCTGAACTTGCTAAAGAGCTGGTCTTCTGCTTCAAACGAAGAGAAAGCCCGCTCCAGGTCGTCATTCAGGATGTTGGAAACCTTGAAGTCGATAGCCGTGTCTTTTTCTTTTCCGATCCGCTTGTTCATGCTGAAGTTCAGGCTGTTGAAGGGCTTGAAGTACACATCGGGATACAGGCCCGAACTGATAATTTCCAGCGTCCTTCCCTTTACGTTGTAGAACAAACCGGCGTCCAGGCCGGCGTCAGGATGGCTGTAGGTAATCCCGGCGTTGACCACATAAGGCGCCTGTCCGGCCATCTGGCGGATGTTGTCAATATTTTCCCCCTCGCGCTCAAAGTTTTTCCGGGAGTTCAGCTCGGTTTCAGTCATCTCAATTTGAGATTCCACAAATGTCACATTTCCGGTTACGCTCAGGTTTTTCAGGGCAGGAGAGATAAAAGTAAGGTTCTTCCGTATCTCTACTTCCACGCCATACAGCCGGCCGTCGCCCACGTTGCGGGGCTGGAATTCCGAGCTGGTCTGTTGTGTCGGGATGCGCACCAGTTCGATCGGCTTGTCGAAGAACTTGTAGAAGCCGCTTACCGAAAACAGCTGCCCTCCATACTGGAACAGCTCCCACCGCAGGTCAAAATTGTCGATGCGGGTTTCCACCAGCTGGCCATTCCAGTCCGGATAGGGGAACAGGCTGCCGTTGAATATACGGTTGGAAAGCGGGTCGATGATCTGAGCAAAGGACAATTCCTTAAAGGAAGGCCGGGCAATCGTCCTGGAATAGGCAGCCCGGATATTCTGGTCGTCCGTCAGCGAGTAGATGAGGTTGATGGACGGGAAGAAGTCCAGCGCGTCCAGCACTTTTTCATTGTCGAGGTTGTTGCCGTCGCCGCCTTGCGCGAAGATGACGTCGCGGCCGGTATGGCGCTGCACATAATTCTCGGCGCGGACGCCCAGGATGGTCTTCAGGTTGGGCAGCAGGTCTGCTTCGTTGGACACGTAAAATGCTGCATTGCTGACCGTAGAGTTGTATTCATTGGGGTTGGGAAAGATATTCCCGGATTGGACATACACGTTGCCGCCGGGATAAATTCTTTCCGGTACCAGGATTTGATTGGGGTCGCCGGAAGGGAAGGATTGAGAACCGCCGAAGAACTGCACGTCGAATTGCAGGATTTCATAATCTCTTTCCTTATAGGTATAGCTGCCACCGAACTTCAGCCTGGCGTTTTCACCTCTGAACGAATAGTTCTTGGTAAGGTCTACCTTAGCTACTGCGTTCAATTCGCTCAGGGAGCGCCAGATGCGGGATGGGTTGCCGCCTTCGCCGGCATTGATGAAAGTATCCAGCGGGCTGAGCGAAAAGGCTGCCTTGCGGATGTCCGGGTCGTCGGAAGTAGAAAGGGTAGGGGACAAGCGCCAGTCCAATTCCCAGCCTTTTCCTTCAAAGACGTGGGTTCCGTTCAGCAATATATTGGTCAGGGAACGCTGGTTGTACTCGAGGTTGTCCGACTTGGCAATAAAGCCGGACTGGCCGACGGCATCGCCGTTGTTGTCGATGCGGAACTGGCCGGCGCGGCTCTCGCCATTTTGCAGGCGCATGGCTGTCAGGCGGTACTTCGAATAGGCGGTCTTGTAGGCCAGGCCGCCCAGCATCCCGACGAGCGTATTGCGTTCGCCCAGCTGGCCTTCCTGAATGTTGGCATAGACAAGGGGGTAGGCGTCGCTGGCGGAAAGGCGCTGATATTCCCCGTAGAACACGTCGTCGTAGTAAGTATAATCGTTCTTGTAGGACAGAGAGAAGATATACCCCAGGGTGCCTTTGTTGCCATCCTCCGAACCAAGCTTAAGTTGGTTGCCCAGAGAAACACTTGCGCTGTAGTCGAGGAAGCTGGTTTGGGTTTCTGCCCCCATAGTCGGGTTGAAGCTGGAAATGAAATCCGTGGCCTCTTCCTTTGAAAATTTGCCGCCGATAACTGAGATCGGCGTCGGTATTTCCGCTGCGCCTGCACCGGCCGGCAACGCTCTGCTGCCGTCGTCGAAGCCAAGGAAGTCCGTATTCCCTCCTTTGTAAGTCAGGTAATCGCCGTTTAAATTCATGGCCGGGTTATAACCGATGCCTACAGATGCGGAAAAGAACTTTTCGTCCGGGAAATCTTTGGTTTCGATATTCAGCAGGCCGCCCGTGAAGTCCGCCGGCATTTCTGCGGTAAAGTTCTTGCTGACGACAATATTGTTGATCAGTGCCGTGGGGAAGATGTCCATCTGGAGGGTATTGCGGTCAGGGTCCAGGCCCGGGACATCCACGGCGTTGAGGGTGGTTTTGGAATAGCGGTCTCCCAAACCACGGACATAAACATACTTGCCGCCCTCGATGGAGACGCCGGTCACCCGCTTGGCCGCTTCTACGGCAGTGGCATCGCCCGTAAGTTTCATCAGGGAAGAGGAAATGCCGTCGAGCATAGCCGGCGATTTCTTTTTGATGGTCATGAGCGCAGCCTCGGTGGTACGGATTGCCTTGGCAGTAATGACTACAGTTTCGGTTTCTACGGCTTCTTCGCTCAGGCGGATGTCTCCGAGTACGCTGACGCCGCCGGCTTTGACTTCCACGCCTTCAATCGTCAGGGCCTGGTAACCGATGTAGGAAATTTTTAAGGAGTAGGTGCCTGGAGCTATTTCGATGGAGAACTTCCCGTCCAGGTCGGTCACGGCGCCTGCACTGGTTTCCTGAACCTGTATATTAGCGCCAATTACGGTGAGCCCGCTCGCGTCTTCGATCACCGTTCCCCGAATGAACCCTTCCTGCGCGTAAGCGGCCAGGGCCGTGAGCGTAAAACATGCAATAGTCAAAAACTGCCTCATCATTGTAATTAGTTATTTAGGCAAAATAGCGAAGGCGAAAAGATTCATAAAGCGTTTTATGAATCTTTTCACCTTCAGCCTGAGATTGAAATGGCTGAAACTTCCGGTACGGTTTACAGCCCGCTGAGCCCGCCTGCTTTCGATGCCCAGGTCCAGGAAAGGACAGACACATCAGCTTGCGGAGAACCGCCGGCAGAGACACCGGCAGGAACAGCGCCTCCCTGTTCCATCAGAGAGGGCAGGTCGGCTTCGCCAACTGCAAATGTTACGTTTTCAAAAGTCGTGTTTTCTACTTCGTCCTCCGTTATGGAAAGGCCATCCAGCGGTGCCACAAAGTGGATGTTCTTCAGGTCCACCGGAGTTGCGGCGTCAACGTCGATCAAAGAACCGCCGATCGAACGGCTGTCCGTAACGGCAACTACCGTCCCGTTCTGGATGGTATGGCGGGCTACGTAGGTTCCTTCCGGGCCATCCAGTTCGAAGCAGCTGCCGGCGGGGGTCACTACTACGAAGTTGTCGAGGGTGCCGGCCCAGGACTGGTCGGTATCGATGGCGTCGTCGCCGGCATTCCATATTACTACGTTCTTAACGTTTACGGTGCCGCCGAACCACTCGATGCCGTCATCCTGGTTGGCGACGACTTCGATGTTTTCGATAACGGTACCGGAACCGACACCGCCCAGCGTCAGGCCATTGATCTCGTTGCCTTCGCCGATGTTGGAGCCGCCGTGGCGGATGGAGATGTAGGTCAATACGCCGGAGTTGTCTGCATCGTTGTTGCCACCGTACAGGCCATTGGCGTCAGAGGTGGGGATGCCTTCGACCTGTACTTCGGATATGTCCTCGTTGTTGTCGTTGGAAGCAGAGATGGTCGCTTTGCCCAGGACGATCAAGCCGCCCCACAGGCCGCTGATATCCGGGTCGAGGTTCGGGCTGGCGAAGTTGCCGGCTTTGATGTCCTCCGGCAGGATTTCATCAGCGATGGAGGTAAAGATAATCGGAGCCGAAGCAGTGCCCTCGGCTATCAGTTTTGCCCCACGGGCGATCAGCAGGGCGGTGGCGTTGGGGCCGGTGCCCGCTTCGCCTTTAATGATGGTACCGGGTTCAATGGTCAGCGTCACGCCGTCAACGACAGAAATCCGCCCACCGAGCACATATACTTTGTCATCCGTCCAGGTTGTGTTTGCGGTAATGTTGCTGGACACGCGCACGACGGTTTCGTCGACAGGGTCAGGAGTCGTTCCTCCTTCGTCATCTTTATTGCACGCAGCGAAAAGCAAACCAAATGCGACAAATAACGTGGCTAATAATCTGGTGTTCATAAACTTGAGTTTTGGTTTTTAAATCCTATTCGCCTGCAAATGTCGGCCTTTAGTAATAATTGAGTATTAATCCTATGTTAACAAATGATTAAGGCAGCGAAGGGGGGCTTTTTCCCCGTTTTGCCCGCCAAAAAATTCAGTGCGGCCTGTTGTTGGCAGGTATCCGGTTTTTTGGGCTATCACTTGAACGGGAAGCCAAATTATCGAAGGCGAGCCTGCTTTTTTTCCAATTCAAATTCCAATTCCGGGTGCCACAGGTGCTGTTTACATAAAATTAACGCTCGTCCATCACCTGGATTTTTTTGCCGCTTTCCCCCGCCGGCAATATTTCTTCCGGAATTTTCGAAACGGGCGAATCCTTTCGCCCGGCCTCCCGTATAAAGTACCAAACTACTGGTGCGAAGGAGAGAGGAGTAGCATAAGTGTTTCATTTTCAGCGCACCGGAGGACAAAGGAAAGCCGGAAGGCCATAGAGCCCTTCCGGCTTCCCTTTTCTGACTTTAAAACCGAATCTTCCTGGTTTTGTAGGGGAGGATCGAAAACGAACCCTGTACTTTATGGACCCGTCTTTGATTATCATGTGGCTGGGCTTTATCCTGGCCGGTTACTCTGTTGTGGGCAATGACAGCATACAGACCCTCGGCACCTTTCTGAGTTCCAATGAAAACCGGCCCTGGTATGTGTTGTGGTTTTTCGCCGGAAGCATTCTCACTATTACAATGGTATACGGCTGGTACCACTACGGAGGCGACGTATCCTACGACCGCCTGGCCAGGTACCCGCTGCCGAACCCCTTTGCCTGGTATTACGTACTGCCGCCCCTGGTTTTGATGGCGCTGACCCGCACCGGCATTCCGGTGAGCACCTCCTTCCTCATCCTGACCTTCTT